>JANPJV010000197.1:0-3167 GCA_031425695.1 Rhodanobacteraceae bacterium
GCTTGGTGCGGCGCAGCAGCGTGCGCAGGGCCAGGCCGGCGGCAATCGCGTCGGGATCGGGATCGTGGTGCGTCAGGATCAGCACCCGATCGGCGTCGGTGAAGTAGCGCTGATACTGCTGCACCTTCTGGCGGGTGAGGGAGCGGTTGAGCTCGGTCGAGAGCCGCGTTTCGACCAGCTCGGCCAGCGTGATGTTGGTCAGCTCGGGAAAGTCGGCCCGCAGGGCGGCGGCGCGCTTGTCGTCTTCAGGACCGAGCGTGCCGAGCAGGTAGACGAGTACACCGCCGGCATCGCGCACCGCGTCGAGCACTTTCGGCAGGCTGCGCTGGCGGGCGTCTTCGATGATGACCGACGTGGTGGGCAGCAGGTCGGCCTTCACGAAGGTATCGACCCGGCGCGGATCGGCGGCGACCACGGTGGCGCCGGCATCGTGGAGGCGGCGCGCCAGCGCTCTGCTCTCGACGACGAACTCGACCTCGAGGCGCGGGCTGAGCACCGCGTGCAGCAGGCGCCCGACGAGTTCGGTCTGGCAGACGGCCAGGCACCTCATCGAGAAGATTCCATTCGGGTCGGCAGCGGCAGCATCTGCAGCAACCTCTGATTATACCGTCGGCCCGGATCCACCGCGGCCCCGCACCGGGCAGCGTTGCACGCGACTGCCTGTGGTACGCTCCGGGGAGCCTCCGGTTCTGCCACCGCCACGTCCCGGACGCGGCCCCGGGGCCGACCCCCACATGCCCGCCACCCTCGACCGCTTTTCCCTCGTCTCGGACTTCCAGCTGGCCGGTGATCAGGTGCGGGCCGTGCCGGAGCTGGTGGCGGCGCTCGAACGCGGCGATCCGCATCAGACGCTGCTCGGGGTGACCGGCTCGGGCAAGACCTATACGATGGCGGAAGTCATCGCGCGGGTGAATCGGCCGGCGTTGGTGATGGCGCACTACAAGACGCTGGCAGCGGAGCTCTACCAGGAGTTCAGCCGCTTCTTCCAGCACAACGCCGTCGTATATTTCGTCAGATATTACGACTACTACCAGCCCGAGGCCTACGTGCCGCAGCGCGACCTGTTCATCGAGAAAGACAGCGCGATCAACGAGCACATTGAGCAAATGCGGCTCAGCTGCACCAAGAGCATTCTGGAGCGGCGCGATGTGGTGATCGTGGCCACTGTCTCGGCGATTTACGGCATCGGCAAGCCCGAGAGTTACCACCAGATGGTGATGACGTTGCGTGTGGGCGACAAGGTCGGCCAGCGTGATTTGATTGCCCAGCTGGTGCGCATGCAGTACGGGCGCAACGAGGCCGATTTTTCGCGCGGCAAGTTCCGAGTGCGCGGCGACACCATCGACGTATTTCCAGCCGAGCACAGTGAGATGGCGATCCGCATCGAGCTGTTCGACGACGAGGTCGAGGCCCTGCAGTTGTTCGACCCGCTCACTGGCAAGGTGCGGCAAAAAATCCCGCGCTTCACCGTGTACCCCAGCAGCCATTACGTCACGCCGCGCGAGCAGGTGCTGAGCGCGGTAGAGGCCATCAAACTGGAGCTGGCCGACCGGCTCAAGGAACTCACCGGCATGGGCAAACTGGTCGAAGCGCAGCGGCTGGAGCAGCGCACCCGGTTCGATCTGGAAATGCTGGCCGAGGTGGGCCACTGCAAGGGCATCGAGAACTACTCGCGCCACCTTTCGGGCAGCGCGCCGGGTGATCCGCCGTCCACCCTGACCGACTACCTGCCGAAAGACGCGCTCATGTTTCTGGACGAGAGCCATGTGCTGATGGGCCAGTTTGGCGGCATGTACAACGGCGACCGCTCGCGCAAGACCACGCTCGTGGAATACGGCTTTCGCCTGCCCAGCGCGCTGGACAACCGGCCCCTGAAGCTCGACGAGTTCGAGCAGCGCATGCGCCAGGTGGTGTTTGTGTCAGCCACGCCGGCCGACTACGAGAAAACGCACTCGGGCCAGGTGGTCGAGCAGCTGGTGCGCCCCACCGGCCTGGTCGATCCCCAGGTGGAGGTGCGTCCAGCCACGCACCAGGTGGACGATGTGCTACAGGAAATTCGCATCCGCGCCGACAAAAGCGAGCGTGTGCTGATCACCACGCTGACCAAGCGCATGGCCGAGCAGCTCACCGACTACCTCTCCGACAACGGCGTGAAGGTGCGCTATCTGCATAGCGACATCGACACCGTGGAGCGCGTGGAAATCCTGCGCGACCTGCGCCTGGGCACCTTCGACGTGCTGGTCGGCATCAACCTCTTGCGCGAAGGGCTTGACATTCCCGAGGTTTCGCTGGTGGCGATCCTGGACGCCGACAAGGAGGGCTTCCTGCGTTCGGAACGCAGCCTGATTCAGACCATAGGTCGGGCGGCCCGCAATCTGCGCGGCAAGGCCATCCTCTATGCCGACCGGATGACCGAGTCGATGAAGAAGGCGATCGGCGAGACCGAGCGGCGGCGCGTCAAGCAGATCGCCCACAACCTGGAGCACGGCATCACGCCGCGCAGCATCCAGAAGAAGGTGCGCGACCTGATCGACGGCGTCTACAGCGACAAGACCAGCAAGGCGAGGGAAAAGGAGGAGCTGCAACGCGCGATGACGCAGGACATGTCCGAAAAGGACGTGGCCCGCGAGATCAAGCGGCTGGAAAAGCAGATGCTGGAACACGCCCGCAACCTGGAATTCGAGAAGGCGGCGCGGGTGCGAGACCAGCTGGCCATCCTGAAGGAGCAGGCCTTCGGCGCGGTGGTCCACGACAACGTGGTGGTGCCCATCCAGGCCGGCAAACGCCAGTGACTCTGCAGTCTAGTTACCCGACCAAACTTGCGGGTCTTGTGGTATACTTGACTCAAATAGTCAACATCAAAAGAACGTAAGAAATCGGCCGGGGAAGAGGCCGATGGGGCTCGGCGAAAGCCGGGTGCGGGCGGAGACGGGTTCACCCCCGGCACAAGCCGGATGGTGTTTTAAGCGAAGCCGAGCATTAAGGAGCTTTCGATGCGTCTCACAACCAAAGGCCGCTTTGCGGTGACTGCCATGATCGACCTGGCCCTGCGCCAGAACAACGGTCCCGTCACGCTGGCGGCGATCAGCCAGCGCCAGCAGATTTCGCTGTCCTACCTCGAGCAGCTGTTCGGCAAGCTGCGCCGGCACGAGCTGGTGGAATCCACC
>JANPJV010000198.1:0-24972 GCA_031425695.1 Rhodanobacteraceae bacterium
CTGCGCCGCCACCACCAAATCCGCGCAAACCACGCGCTCGCTCCCAACCGTTGCCGAACCATCCGTGACTCCACCAATCGAATGGAGCCAAGATCAGGCAGCTACGGCTGAGGTTCTAGATGGGCGTGGTCGGACGGATACTTTGCGCTGACCCATGTGACGCCGGAGTACGTCGAGCGCATTGCCAGCGGCTTCATCAAATCCAGGATCACGCAGGAACCCACGAAAAAATCGACTCTCTCGCTGTCGACACCGGCAATTCCCGGTTGGGAAACCTGGCGCAGAAGGTTCTCGAAGGGCAGCGCGAGCGCATCCAGCGGATCAAGGCGGAGGTCAAGGCGCGTGCCGACGCCAAGATCGACGATGTATTTGCGCAGATGAGCAACGCCGACTGCAAATGCCGCGCCAGGTTCAACCAAATGATCGAGCGCCAGCTCTGGGTCGACTTGAACGTGGCCCAGGTTGCTGCAGCCAAGATTGAAGATTTCCTGCAGGCCAAGTATGTCGACGTGGTCAGTCGGCTTAGGACGGACCTGCGCATTTTCCTGGGCAGTAACCTGGCGGCGTTCCTGGCCTTGTTGTTGGTCTCATTCGCCAAGCCGAGGGCAACGACGCCACTGCTGGTGCCAGGGCTGATCCTGATGTCCGCCGTGGCGATCTGCTCGTACTTCTACGTGTTCGAGCAAAATTGGTTTTTCACGATCATCTATGGCGACTACGTCGGCTTCGCGTACGCCGGTTACCTCGGCAGCGTGTTCCTGTTCCTGCTGGACGTGGCGGCCAATCGGGCGCGAGTCACGATCGAGCTGCTCAACGGGTTTCTCGAGTTGATCGGATCGAGTGCGTCGGTGGCGCCGTGTTGATCGTGGGTCCGGACCTTGTCCGGACGCATTTGGCGAGCTCACATGAAGAGCGTTCGGACAAGGTCCGAACCCACCAAGGGCCGAACGCGCCAAGGTTCGAACCCGCCAAGGTTCGAACCCGCCAAGGTTCGCACCCGAAACGTCAAGTCGTCACTCACCTATTCGTGCGGCCCGATCTCGATCTCTTCGACGCCATAGAGCTGGGACAAGAGCTCTACGACGATCCCGAGCGCGTCGCTGACCTGTGCGGCCAGCAGGCGGTCGCGGTCGAGGTTTTCCATCCAGCCGTAGAGGCTGGTGCGCAGGTGATCGAGGGTGCGCACGCGCTGGACGAGGTCCTCGACGATGTGGGCAAACTCGCTCTGTGTCGGGGCCTGCCCGAGTTCGCGGAAGGCTTCGCCGAAGGCCCGAAACACGGGCTGGAACTCGACCCCGAGCCCGAATTCCTTGGGGTCGAATTCAAGAAAGCCACCGCTGGCGTCCGCCCAAATCTTGAACGCCAGCTTCTGTAGCGAGTGGTAGAGCGGCGTTTCAGAGATCAGTACCAGCAGCAAGGTGGACGGATTGGCCATCACCTGACCAATCACGCTCGCCCATTCGCGCGTATGGGCGAACTGGTAAAGACGGATCTGCTCTTGAAAATCGCTGGCCTGGATCTGGTCAAGAATCAACGCGACGCGCGCGCCTTCCGAATAAGCACAGGCTTCGGTGACCGCGCGGTCGAAGGCGGTCACCGCAGCTTCGATGGTCTGCGTAGCGCCAGATTCGGCATCGACCATCACCGCCGCAGTCGGCTGCTCGACCTGGGTAAAGTCGTGATACAGGATGTGCGGATATTCGAGCGCGCTCGCCAATGCGTGCGCGAATGCCGTCTTGCGCCGTCCGGATTCACCAACGACGTTGAGGCAGCGCACGCCTGCGGGCTTCGCCTCGAACAGCAGGCGCAGTGCGTACTCATAGTCGTCGTTGGATTCGAAGCCGAAGCTCGCGAGCTTCTGTCGCAGGCTCATGTCGAGAGCCGAGACCAAGAAGCATTTATCCGCAGATTTCGCAGATTAGCGCAGATTAAAGAGCGATCGATTGAACGTCGATTGAGAATGATTTCAACCACGTTTTTGCTCTTAATCTGTGAAAAATCTGCGTTAATCTGTGGATGAAGCTTATCTTTTTCGCTTACGCCGCCTGTGCCGTCAACTGCGGCTGGCGCAGGCGTGGGCCTTGCAGCAGGGCCTGGCGCAGGCCTTCGATGACCAGGTCGACCTCATCGGAGCGCACGTTGAACCAGGGCGTGAAGCGCAGGCTGTTGGTGCCGCCGTGGATCACCCCAAAGCCGTGCTCGCGCATGAACTCTTCGGTGCTGCCGCTGCCGTAGCACTTGAAGTCGGACGCGAGCTCGCAGGAGAACAGCAGGCCGGTGCCCTGGACCGCGGTGATCAGGCCCGGCAGCTCGTGCATGAGCGCTTCGAGTTTGCGTACGAACTCGGCGCCACGCTCGCGGATGTTCGTACGCAGCGCCGGCGTCAGACCCTCGAGCACGGTGCAGGCGACGTCCATCGCCCGTGGGTTGGTGGTCATGGTGTTGCCGTAGATGCCCTTGCGATAGAGCGCGGCCGCGCGCTCCGTCACCGCGAGCACGGAAAGCGGGTACTGCCCGGCGTTGAGCGCCTTCGAATAGGTCTCCATGTCCGGCGCTTCAAGGCCTTCGAAGCCCGGATAGTCAACGATCGAGAGCACGCCGTGTGCGCGCAGGCCGGCCTGGATCGAATCGACCAGCAGCAGC
Source organism: Rhodanobacteraceae bacterium (assembly GCA_031425695.1). Taxonomy (GTDB): domain Bacteria; phylum Pseudomonadota; class Gammaproteobacteria; order Xanthomonadales; family SZUA-5; genus JANPJV01. The sequence continues at coordinate 2,644 of JANPJV010000198.1, forward strand.
GTGCCGTGGGCCTTGGTGAGCTCGCGCGCGGCGGCGTAGAAGGCCGGCGTCAGCGCGCGGCCAGGATTGCCTTCGCCCATCACCGGCTCGAGGAACAGTGCCTCGATGTGCCAGCCATTGGTGTCCGCGTCGGCAAACACCTGGCGCAACTGCTCGACGTCATAGGGATCGACGGTCAGCAACTGCGGCTGGTACTTGAAGCTCGCCAGGTGCTCGATGTATGCCTTGCGCGACGAATCCGAATACGTCGCGGGCTGTTCCGTGCGGCCATGGAAGGCGCCCTTGACAGCGAGGCGCTTGACCGTGCGGCCGGCATGCGGCGCGCCCGGATCGGTCATCAGCTTGGTCTGCACGTCGGCAAGGCGGCCGGCCAGGGTGACTGATTCCGAGCCTGAATTCAGGCACAGGAAGCGCGTAAACGGGCAGCCGCCGCGCGTATGGCCGATCTCTTTGCGGAGGGCGCGCGCGAGGCGCAAGTGGCTCAGCGACGGCGTCATGATGTTGGCCATCACGTGCGGCTGCGCCATGCTGTCGATCACATGCTGCGGCGCATGGCCGGCACCGAGCATTCCGTAGCCACCGTCGTCATGGACGACCGCGCCCTTCAGCGTGATCACCCACGGGCCGCGTGCGGCAACCGCAATGTACGGATTGACCACATCGTCCGAATAGAAATTGACGTAGTCGGCCTGGGTCTGGCTGGCCTGGCTGACTTCATCGAGTGCGACAATCTCGGGAAGTTCGGTGCGGGCCTGCTCGAACACGGCGTGGGCTTCGTCGATCGCCTGCGCAAGCAGCGGATCACTGTCGAGAAAGCGCTTGATGGTCGCGTCCGGCAAACCTGCCGTCCGCCGCTGTCCACCGGCCTGCCGCATCGTTTCGAGCTTCTGCATTTGCACCATGGAACCTCCTCCAGCGCCATCCAGATCGAGTCTGGGTGCGCTAAGTCCTTGAAATTACGAGTGTGTCAATGTTATCACGGCGGGCTTCGCCCGGTAACCCCGGTGCACCAGAATCGTTCACGAAAACGCTACAAGCATGCGCAAACAAGATTTCGACTACTCATTGCCGCCGGAGCTGATCGCCCAGTCGCCGCCTGTTCGTCGCGGCGACAGCCGCCTTCTCGTGATCGACGGCCGCGCGCACCGCGTGATCGATGCGCAATTTGAGAGCCTCGGCGAATGGCTCCGGCCGGGTGACCTGCTGGTCCTCAACGACACCCGCGTCTGGAATGCGCGCCTGCACGGACGCAAGGAAACCGGTGGCGTGGTAGAGCTATTGCTGGAGCGACTGGCGACGCCGTCGAGTGGGTGGTTTCACCTCGGTGTCAGCAAGAAGCCGAAAGCCGGACAACGAATCGACGTCGCAGACCAGGGATTGATCGTCGAAGTGCGCGAGGGCCCGCTGTTTCGCCTCCGAACCGCAGATGGAAGCAGCATCGAAGCACTGCTCGAACGCCACGGCCATGTGCCTTTGCCCCCGTACATCGAGCGCGCCGACGGGCAGCGCGACCGCGAACGCTATCAGACGGTGTTCGCGCGCGAGCCGGGATCGGCGGCTGCACCGACCGCGGGACTGCATTTCGACCAGGAACTGCTCGACGCGCTGGCCGCGCGAGGAATCGGGCACGCTTTTGTGACCCTGCATGTCGGCGCCGGCACCTTCCAGAACCTGCGCGAGGACGAGCTCGACCGGGTGGTGCTGCATCGGGAAAGCTGTCGCGTAAGCACCGAGCTGGTTGCGCAGATTGCTGAGTGCAAAGCCGCCGGCGGGCGCGTTGTCGCAGTCGGTACGACTGCCACGCGCACGCTCGAGAGCGCGGCGGCGTCGGGAACGCTGATGCCGTTCGAGGGTGACACCCAGCTCTTCATCCGGCCCGGCTATCAGTTCCGCGTCATCGACGCGCTGGTGACGAACTTTCATCTGCCGCAATCGAGTCTGCTGATGCTCGTGTGCGCCTTCGCCGGCACTGAATTCGTGCTCAGCGCCTATGCTCACGCTGTTGCCCAGCGCTATCGTTTTTTTACCTACGGGGATGCTTGTTTGGTGTTCCCGAAATGATGGTTTCAGTCGTCGGTGTCGGTTTCGGAAGAAGCTTGAAAACACCCTAACGCCACTCCCGGCCCGCTGCCATGAACCGAAACCGAAACCGAAATCCGAAACCATGCCATTAGATTCCTTCCAGATCCTCGCCACGGACGGCGTCTCCCGCCGCGGGCGCCTCAGCTTTACGCGCGGAATCGTAGAGACGCCGGCATTCATGCCGGTCGGCACCTACGGCTCGGTGAAAGCGATGCGGCCGGAAGACCTCTCCGCGCTCGGGGCGCAGATGATTCTTGGCAATACGTTTCATCTGTGGCTGCGGCCCGGGACCGAGGTCGTTGAGTCGTTTGGCGGACTGCACGATTTCATCGGCTGGCAGGGGCCGATCCTGACCGACTCGGGTGGCTTCCAGGTGTTCAGCCTGGCGAAGATGCGCAAGCTCAGCGAGGAGGGCGTGCAGTTCCGCTCGCCGATCGATGGCTCCAAGGTGTTCCTGAGTCCCGAGGAATCGATGCGCATCCAGCGTGCGCTCAATTCCGATGTGGTGATGATCTTCGACGAGTGCACGCCGTATCCGGCCACCACCGCCGAAGCGGCGAGCTCGATGCAGCTCAGCCTGCGCTGGGCCGAGCGCAGCAAGCGGGCGTTCGAGGGCAATCCCAATGCGCTGTTCGGGATTGTGCAGGGCGGTGTTTATCCCGCGCTGCGCGAACAATCGGTGCGTGGCCTCGTCGACATCGGCTTCCACGGCTATGCGGTGGGCGGGCTCGCAGTCGGCGAACCGCAGGCCGAGCGCGAGCAGACGCTCGACTTCACCGTGCCGATGTTGCCGCGCGAAGCGCCGCGCTACCTGATGGGCGTCGGCCGACCCGAGGACATCGTCGAATCGGTGCGCCGCGGCATCGACATGTTCGATTGCGTCATGCCGACGCGCAACGCGCGCAACGGCCACCTGTTCACGCGCTTCGGCGTCGTCCGCATCCGCAACACCCGCTACAAGACCGACTCATCCCCGATCGATCCCGATTGCGCCTGCTACACCTGCAGCAAATACAGCCGCGCCTATCTCCACCACCTCGACCGCTGCACCGAAATGCTCGGCGCGCACCTGATGACCGTGCACAACCTGTTTTATTACCAGGAATTGATGGCGGGGCTGCGGACGGCGATCGAGCAGGGCCGCCTGGGGGACTTCGTGGCGGAGTTCTATGAGCAGCGCGCGGGGTGATGACGCAGATAGGAGCAAAGCAAAGCTTTTATCCACAGATTACACAGATGAAAAGCGGATTAGGAGCAGAGGCGAAAGGCACTGAGATTGGTTCGTCGCGGTCGTTGTGTGCCGGGCAACAAGGCGCGCCGCTTCTTGCAATCGTCCGCTCTTAATCCGCTTTTCATCTGTGTAATTTGTGGATAAAGCTCCTGGCTTGGCGCTGCTCTATCTGCGCCCATCCAACCCGCGACCACCCTACCAGCGGCCACTTGCCCCGCCGCCGCGGGAGCTGCCGCCGCCGAAGCTGCGGCCGGAGCTGGAGCTACTGGAACTGGGTGGGGGCAGGCGGGCGATGGTTTTTTGGGACACCTCCGAGCGCTGGCAGTGCTGGCAGGTTTCGGTGATTTCGGCGAGACCGGTGGAGTGGCGGGTCGCGGCGCTGATCGTGCGCGAGACGCGCGAGACGGCACGCGAGGCGCAGTGCTTGCAGTTGGCGTAGCTGGAGAACCATGCGCGGCGGGTGAGCTGGTCGACCTTGCTGCAGCCCGGGCAGACGAACACGCGGTGATTCACGCTCTTCAGTCGCTCCTCGGTGCGCTGCTCAGGAGTCAGCAGGGCGTCGTCCTCGGCCTCGCCCAGCAGGTTCATGGTGGTCTTGCAGGAGCTGCAGCTGCGCGGAAAGATGCGCGATCCCACCAGCCACCAGAAGCTTTGCAGGATCTTCCACAACAGCCAGCCGACAGCGCCAACGACACCGGCGAGGATGCTGCCGCCGATGGCCAGCGGCGCGATCGATGAATCGGCCGCGTTGCGCTGCTCGGCCGTGTCGGCGCGACGAGCCTCGATGGCAACCGGCGGCGCGGCGGGGCCCGCAAGCATGTTGGCCTTGGCGCGCTCATCCAGGGAGAGCTCTGTCGGTGACTCGCTTGGCAACGCCATGTTCGTCGCGTACACCGTCTGCAGCACGGCATTGGCGCCCGCCACCATGGCCTGATCGTAGTTGCCCTGTTTGAAGCGCGGAATCATCTCGTTGTCCATCACCGCTTGCGCGTGCGAACGATTGGCCGCCGTATCGATACCGGTGCCGAGCACGATCTCGGCTGCACGGTCCTCGCGTGCGAGCAAGATCAGCGTGCCGTCATCCTGCTCGGCATGGCCGACGCCCCAGCGATTGAACAGGTCCGTCGCAAACTGGCGCGGATCGACGCCACCGGTGTTGGCCACCACCACCACCGTCAGCTGGCCGCGCCCGGCATCGTCGATGCCGATGGCAAGGCGATCGATCTCCGCACGCGTATCCGCGGCCAGCAGCCCGGCCGGATCCGAAACGTAGCTCGCTGGCAATGGCGAGGGAATGTCCTCGACGCGCTCGGCAACGGCGGTGGTCATCCAGCAGCACAGGAGGGCAAACAAGAGACTGGCTGCTTTCATGGAAGACTCCGGCGACGTGCTGCAATTTTCATTGCGCGGACGATACACGCGTGGGTTTTTGATGGCGTGGGTTCGGGTCCTGTCCGAACGCTTTTCGCCAGGTGCGGGGGAGAGCGACACGCGCGTTGGATCCTGAAGGAGTGGGTTCGGACCTTGTCCGAACGCTTTTCGCCAGGTTGGGGGAGAGCGTCCGGACAAGGTCCGGACCCACCAAGGGCCGGACCCACCAAGGTCCAAACCCACCAAGGTCCAAACCCGGAGCCACCAAGCTCCGGAGCCACGCAAGCATTGGCCCCGACGGGCGCTTCAGTCCGCCTTCTCTTTGTCCGCGCCGGCGTCGCTGCGGCGGCGCTCTTCGGCAATGGCGGCAGTCAGGCGGGCGCTGTCGGTGGCGGCGAGAGGTGCCAGGCGGACAGTGTCGGTGGTGAACAGCTCCTGGGTGTCCAGCAGCGCCTTCGTCTCATCGGCGGTGCCGAACAGGAATACCCAGAAGTGCGAGGCGTAGGTGCCCTGGCTGCCGTCGGCGCGGCGATCGTGCTTTTCAACCCAGCCGGGGGTGACGCCATCGACGACCAGACGCGCGGCGCTCTTGCGGTCGGCTTCGCGAAGCACCAGCTTCTTTTTGTCGTCGAGCTCATAGCGCAGCAGCACGTAGCCTTCCGGTTGCTCGCTCTTGGCGACTTGCGCGTTTGGATCCTTGATCTCGCGCAGGGCCAGGATCTTGTGCTTTTCGCTGCTCGCGAAGCCCACTTCCTGATCCTTTTCGATGTCGTTGACTTCAATCTCGAGCGCCTCTCCGTCTCCCGGGCGGATATCGACCATCAGCAAGCGATCGCAGTTTTTGGTGACCCGGAGAAACTGCTCCTGTCCGACCACGATGTCCTGATCAGGACGCAAATCCTCGATACGCCAGTCGCCCACCCAGGTCTGGTCGCACTGCTCGAGCGTTGCTGACGGCGGGTTCTCGAACTCGACGGTTTCGCAGCCGGCGAGGGAGAGCAGGGCGATGCCGAGGGCTGCTGGATAGCGAGTCATGGTGTTCCTCAAGATCAAAAAAGGAGCCTGGAGCCAAAGGCCATCCACAGATTACATAGATGAAAAGCGGATGACGCAGATTAAAGCGTGTACCTTCCGGCTGCCGTTCAGCCGGTCATTCGCCAGACTCATAACTGATCAAGCACTTAATCAGCTCTTATCGCTTCTGCTAATCAATGTAATCCGTGGATTGCTTCGCTGTACTCGGGGTGAAGCCATCAATCGTTCAGCGCGACCAGCACCATGTCGCCTTCAACGAACTCGCCGACCTTGGCACGCACTTCGCTGATCACGCCGGCGCGCGGCGCGCGCAGGGCGAGCTCCATCTTCATGGCTTCCATCACCATGAGCTCTTCGCCTTCAGCCACTTCGGCACCGACGGCAACCCGCACGGCAACGATGCGTCCGGGCATTGGCGCGCGCACCTGATTGCCGCCGGCTCCAGCCGCAGTTTCGAAGGCAAACGGGTTGCGCAGATCGAAGCGATAGCGGCGAGTGCCGTCGTGCGCGATATAGCCGCCGGGAATGGCCACCACCTGCAAGCGAACGGCGCGTTCTCCGAGCAGGAAATCGACGCTGTCGGCGCTGCAACGCGCACCGCGTACGCAAAGGTGCTGGGCGCCAAGGTCGAGCGTGTAGTCGCCGCTGCTGCCATGCGCGGCAAATTCGAGCAACTGGTCGCGATGCGCAAAGCTCTTCAGGCGCTTGCCGGGATGGCCGAGGCGCCAGCCGTCAGCGCGGGCCCACGGCGAAAACGGGTCGCTCTGGCTGCGAGCAAGCGATGCTGCCTGCGCTTCCTCGTCGAGTAATGCACGCACCGCGACCGCGGCGAGCACCGCCTCTGGTACCGGCGGCGGCGCGGAAAGGACCTGGTTGAGCTCGCGATCCAGGAAGCCGGTATCGATGCTGGCATCGACGATGCTCGGATGGCGGACCAGGCGTTCGAGAAATTCGACGTTGCTCTTTGGCCCGACCACGACCGTCGTGGCGAGGGCGCGTTCCAGCTCAGCCAGCGCCGCGACCCGATCCGGCCCATGCACGATCAACTTGGCGATCATCGGGTCGTAGTGCACGGTCACGAGATCGCCTTCGACGACGCCGCCATCGAGGCGTACCGAGGCGCTGGTCGCAGGCAGCCGCAGCATCTCCAGGCGTCCGCTGCCCGGCAGGAACTGGTTGTCGGGATCTTCAGCGTACAGGCGCACTTCGATCGCATGCCCGCGCGTCGGCACCGGTTGTTCCGGAACGAGATCCGCGAGCAGCTCGCCGGCGGCAACCCGCAGCTGAAGCTCGACGAGATCGAGACCGGTGACCATCTCGGTAACCGGATGCTCGACCTGGATGCGGGTGTTGATCTCCATGAAATAGAAATCGCCCTGCGGGCCGACGATGAACTCGACCGTGCCGGCATTGCGATAGTCGATGCTGCGGCCGGCGAGCACCGCGGCCGCGCCCATGGCTTCGCGCAGGTGCGCATCGACGAACGGCGACGGCGATTCTTCGAGCACTTTCTGGTAGCGCCGCTGCGCCGAACATTCGCGCTCGTTGAGATGGATGACCGCGCCGCTCGCATCCCCGAAGATCTGGAATTCGATGTGGCGCGGGCGCTCGACATAGCGCTCGAGCAGCACGCGATCGCGACCGAATGCCCCTTTTGCCTCGCGCTGGCAGGACTGCAGCGCCGCGGCGAATTCGCCGGCGCTGCGGACCACGCGCATGCCCTTGCCACCGCCGCCATGCGCGGCCTTGATCATCAGCGGGAAGCCGACGCGCCCGGCCTCGGTCATCAGCAGGGCCGGATCCTGGTCCTCGCCGGTGTAGCCCGGAACCACCGGGACGCCGGCCGCGCTCATGAGAATCTTCGCCCCGGCCTTCGAGCCCATCTTGCGCATCGACGCGGCGCTCGGTCCGATGAATTTGAGACCAGCCCGTTCGACCGCCTCGGCAAAGTCGGCGTTTTCGCTCAGAAAGCCGAAGCCTGGATGGATCGCTTCGGCGCCCGTATCGAGGGCGGCGGCGAGAATGCGCTCGGCACGCAAGTAAGATTCGCCCGGCGGTGAGGCGCCAATCCAGCGGCCCTCATCGGCACCGCGCACATGCTGTGAGCGCGCGTCGGCGTCCGAGTAGACGGCGACCGTCGCGATCCCGAGCCGGCGGCAGCTGCGCTGGATCCGGCAGGCGATCTCGCCGCGATTGGCTATCAGGATCTTGCTGAACATCGCTGCCACTCAGTCAGAGCCAGTTCGGCGGACGTTTTTCGAGAAAGGCGGTCAAGCCTTCCTGACCTTCGAGCGAGACACGCAGGCGAGAGATCAACGATGCGGTCTGCTCGTCGAGTTTGCGCTGTCCCGCCTCGTCGCGGCCGAAGATGCCCTCGACCAGGCGCTTGGCCACCAGTGCTGCGGTCGGTCCCGCCTTGAGCAGGCCGTCTACCTCTTGCTCGATCGCCGCATCCAGGTCGACCGCGGGCACGACTTCGTGCAGCAAGCCAATTGCCAGCGCCTTGTGCGCATCGAATTGGGCCCCGCTCTGGAACCAGCGACGCGCCTGGCGCGCTCCCATTGCGGCGACGACGTAGGGCGAGATCACGGCCGGGACCAGGCCGAGACGCGATTCCGTGAGTCCGAAGCGCGCTTCCGGCACGCCAATGGCGATATCGCAGCACGCCACCAGTCCGACGCCGCCGCCGAAGGCCGAACCTTGCACGCGGGCCACGGTCGGTTTCGGCAGGTAGGCGAGGGTGCGCATGAGCTCGGCCAGCTTGAGCGCGTCAGCATGGTTGTCGGCCTCGCTGTAGCCGGCCATCGCCCGCATCCAGTTGATATCCGCGCCGGCCGAGAAGGACGGGCCTTCTGCTGCGATCACCACCGCGCGCACTTCGAGATCGGCGCCGACGCGCGCCAGTGCCGCGGACAATTCCGCGATCAACTCCGCGTTGAAGGCGTTGTGGACCTGCGGCCGATCCAGGGTCAAGGTGGCAACCCGTCCCGACAAGCCCACGCGGATCATGGCACTCATGCGCTTTCGCTTCCCCCGATGCGATCCAAGATGCGCCAGAGTCTACATGCGGGCCGCGCGGGCGGGATCGACGATCGGCCGTAGGACGCTGTGCCGCGCGCCGATCGATTCGCCGATTTCGGGGACATCAATCGCGCGGCTCTGCGGGTGCGAGGTTTTCAAAGCCGCGGAGAGCCGCTACGCGGCACTCCGCGCTACGCGCGCTACCGCCAGCGGCACAATATCTCCTCGCGATTGAAGCCCCGCTTGACCCAGAAGAACAAGCCGACGCAGGCGACCGCGCCGATCAGGCAGGAGGTCAGCAGGGCGGTGAGATTGAGGACGATGAAGGGGCCGATGATCGAAAACACCAGCAGCAGGGCCGGGATCAGGATCAACGCGGTCATCTGGTTGGCGGCCTGGGGATCCTGCATGCGCGCCGAGACCCGCAGGCACACCAGCGCGGTGATCGCGCCGATCTCGGGGCCGAGCACGAACGCGGCGATGAAGTAGAACTCGTCCGGCCAGATCAGCAGCCCGTGCGAGAGGTAAAAGCTCAGCACCGAGGCGATGGCCCCGAACACGGCGGCGATATAGGAGGCCGCCACGGCCGGCAGGACCACTGCGAGCAGCTTGCCGAGCAGGAATTGGGTCGTGGAGATGGGCGTCGCCAGCACCGGCTCGAGCGTGCGTTGCTGCTTCTCGCCAACGATCGCGTAGGCACCGGCGATGGAGACGATCGCCACCGGCATCAGCAGGAAGTAGCCCGCCGAGACGCGCAGCATCATCAGCGCAGCGGCCTCTTCGATGGCGATGCCCTGCAGCCTGGCAAACGTGCGAACGAGATTGACCAGGCTGCCGATTTCCGGATCTGCCTTGGCCATTCCCTCCGACAGGATGGCGGCGCTGGCAACGACCAGCAGAGCGGGCAGGGCGGCGCCGACCAGCGGCATCAGCAGGTAGATCGGCCAGACCATGCGGTTCTGGCGTTGGTCGAGAAATTCGCGCCAGATCATCCAGGAGACGGCCGTGCGCGTGTTCATTGCTTCCCCAGGAGTTGCAGATAGCGCTCGCGCAAGCCGCGCTTGTGCTCGCCGACGTGGAGGATGTCGGCGCCGGCCGCGACCAACAGCCGCACCAGCAGCGGAATATCTCGCGCAGGGTCAGTCACCCCGAAGCGCAGATGGGAGTCGTCGGCCGCGATTGCCTTGATCGAGCCGGGCAGTGTGAGCGGCGTATTCAGCGCGCTCGCTAACCGGATCTCGACCTCGGCGGCGCTGTCGGCGGCCAGGTCGGCCGGGCGGCCCTGAAACAGCACCTTCGTCGACATCACCAGGACCTCGTCGGCAAGCTCCTCGGCTTCCTCGAGACTGTGTGTAGAGAGGACGACGCCGGTGCCAGCGGCCTTGAGCTCGCGGACCAGCCGGTGGAGATCGGCGGTGGCCTGGGGATCGAGACCGGCGGTGGGCTCGTCCAGGAACAGCAGGCGTGGCTCGTGCAGGAGCGCGCGCGCCAGGCTCAGCCGCTGCTTCATGCCCTTCGAAAATGTGCCGGTGCGGTCGCCGCTGCGCTCGCTCAAGCCGAAGCGTGCCAGTGCGCGCGTGCTGCGGGCGTCGACTTCACTGCGGCTGAGACCCTGCAGCCCGCCGAAAAAGCGCAGGTTGTCGCGCGCGCTCAGGCGTTCGTAGAAACCGGCCGCCTCGGGGACGATGCCGCAATGCGCGCGAATCTGGTCGTTCTCGCGCTCATCCGTCGCCAGCGGATGACCGCAGATGCGCGCACTGCCGCTGCTCGGGGCCAGCAGGCCACAGAGCATGCGCATGGTGGTGGTCTTGCCGGCCCCGTTAGGCCCGAGCAGCGCCAGCACCTGACCGGCGCCGAGGGTGAAGCTCAGCGAGTCGACGGCGACCCGTTGATCGAAGCTTCGACTGAGGCCTTGGCAATCGATCAGCATCAATCAGTCACTCGGGAAAAAGCGTCCGCGCGCAGCGCAGACCCACCAAAAGCACCGCCCAAGCGGTAGCGCAGACTCACCAGAAGCACGGCCCGAGCGGTAGCGCAGATTACCAAAGCACGGCCCGAGCGGCAGCGCAGACCCACCAGACGCACGGCCCAAGCGGCAGCGCAGACTTACTTGCCACTGAACGTGGCCGCACGCTTCTCCATGAAGGCGCGAGTGCCCTCGCGCATGTCGTCGGTCGACACCAGCATGGCGAAGGTCTGCGTCTCGAACTCGAGACCCTGTTCGAGGCCCATGTCGGCGCCATGGATGATCGCGTCGAGAATGCCGCGGAGTGCATGCGGCGCCGAACGTGCGAGCTGGGCGGCGACTTTTCCGACTTCCGCATCGAGTTCCGCGGCCGGCACTACCCGATTGATAATGCCGAGCTCGGCAGCGCGCTGGGCGGTGATCGGGGCGCCGAGCAGGCACAGCTCGAGCGCAGCGGCGCGACCGGTCAGCCGCGTCAGTCGCTGGGTGCCGCCGAAGCCGGGCACGATGCCGAGGTTGATCTCGGGCTGCCCGAGCTTGACGTGATCTCCGGCGATGCGCAGGTGACAGCTCATCGCCAGCTCCATGCCGCCGCCGAGCGCGAGCCCGTTCAAGCGTGCGATGACCGGCTTCCCTAGCACCTCGACGCTGCGCATCATGCGTTGCCCGGCCTGGCTGAAGTCGCGGGCCTGCAACGGATTGGCCTGGGCCAGTTCGCTGATATCGGCACCTGCGACAAAGGCCTTCTGTCCGGAGCCAGTCAGCACCACCACGCGGACGGTGGCGTCGGCGCGCGCTGCGGCGAAGGCTTCATCCAGTTCCAAGATGGTCTGCTGGTTGAGCGCATTCAGCTTCTCGGGCCGGTTGATGGTGATCGTGCGGACGCCGTTCACGTCGTCGATCAGCAGGTTGGTTGAGCTCATGAGCAGGAATCGTCCAAAGTGCAAAGTTTGCATTCTACGCATGCGGCAGGCTGCCACTCGCGCCATCGAACTGGCTATGGTGCATGCTCGCCGTCCTTTGAACGAGGTAGTCCGATGCGCCGTAGCCTTTTGATCCTGGTCGCCTTGCTGGCCTTCTTCAGCCACCAGGCCCGAGCGCAGACGCCGGATCCCGTGAATCTCACGGCCATCTGGTACGAGACTGCCGCGCCGGGATACGGTGTCAACGTGGTGCACCAGGGCAGCATCCTGTTCGTCGCCTGGTACACCTACGGCGCCGACGGCAAGCTGCTGTGGTTGCTCACGGCCGCTTCGCGCCAGCCGGACGGCAGCTACAGCGGCCAGATCAATACGTTCAATGGCCGGCCGTTCAATCAGATCAGCGGCGCCCAGGCCTGGACCAATACGCAGATCGTCGGCACCTCGCGCGTCAATGTCGCGGCCGATGGCAGGCTCGATTTCTCGTACACGGTCAACAACATCAGCCAGCAGAAGCGGCTCGAGCGGCTGGCGTTCGTCGCCAATCCGCCGACCTGCACGTTCACCACCGGATCGCGCGTGTCCGCCACCAACTACACGGATGTCTGGTGGAATTCGACCGAATCGGGCTGGGGCCTCAGCATGATCCACCAGGGCGACCTGATCTTCATCGCCTGGTACACTTATGCCAGCGACGGCAAGCCGATGTGGGTCACTGGCCTCGCCTCGCGCCAGGCCAACGGCACCTATACGGGGCCGCTGAACCGGCCGACCAGCGGCACGCCTTTCAGCCAGATCACGAATACCGCGGCAACGGCCATCCCACTGCCGGAAGTCGGGACGTTCTCGCTCAACTTCAGCAATGGTGAGAACGTCAGCTTCAGCTATACGCTGGACAATATCCCGCAGACCCGTGCGCTCTCGCGCTACGTCTACGTGGCGCCGGGAACCCCGGTGACCGTCTGTGGGACAACGCCGCCGGCTAGTGCCTTGACGGCCTGCGATCCGGGCCTCACTGCGGGCGACTTCCGCACGCTGCTCGCCAACAGCTCGGGCGCGGCTGAAGTCACCGAGCGCGTCATCGGCCCGGGCACCTTCCAGGGCCAGAACGCGATCGTGGTCGAGAACTACGACGCGCAGAACGTCCGCACGAACCGGTATTACATGCAGGTAACCCCGACCGAGATCCTCACGCTCGGCAACGAGGCCTTCCAGAACGGTGCGATCGCAATGACCACGGTGTTCAACCCGCCGTCGCGCTTCATCCGCTTCCCGCCGATTGGCAACACCTATACGCATACCTATGTCGGCACCAACTCCGGTCCGGGGCTCAACTTCACGACCAATTACAGCGAGACCATCACCCGCGAGGCCGATACGTCGCTGACCGTCGCTGCCGGCAACTTCAGCACCTGCAAGTTCAAGCGGCTGATCAACACCACCACGTTCGGTGTCGGTGCCAGCGTCGACATGGACCTGTGGCAGTCACCGTTGGTCGGGAATGTTCGCAGCATCAACCGCGTCCCAACGCCGCAGGGCACGACCACCTCGCAGATCGATCTGCTGCGTGCGCGGGTCAATGGGGTGAATTACGGGAACTGAGGGCTTAAGGGCGGTTTCGGTTTCGGTTGTCGGTTTCGGAAAAGCGCCCGCGAGGCATTGCTCTGCTTCGCTCCATTCCAACACCGAAACCGACAACCGAAACCCATCGGTGCCAGCGTGGACATAGATCTGTGGCAGTCGCCACTGGTTGGCAACGTCAGCAGCATCAATCGTGTCCCGACCCCGCAGGGCACCACCACCACCCGCATCGACTTGCTGCGGGCGCGCATCAATGGGGTGAATTACGGGAATTGAGGGCTTAAGGGCGGTTTCGGTTTCGGTTGTCGGTTTCGGAAAAGCGCCCGCGAGGCTTCGCTCCATTCCGACACCGAAACCGACAACCGAAACCCAAGTGACCTACGCGCAGCGCGCTTCATCGGCTACACTGATGAATCCGTCCCGTGGTTCCGGACTTTCCTTTCGCGGTAGATGAACGAGGATTCCCCTAGTACCGGTTCCGCGCAACGTTCGTGGCTCGAAAGAATCGGCCAGGCTTTTTCAGGCGAACCGCGCAACCGCAGCGAGTTGATCGAGGAACTGCGGCACGCGCGCGAGAAGGGGCTGGTCGACCACGACACCCTGGCCATGCTCGAGGGTGCGCTGTCGGTCTCCGACAAGCAGGTCGCCGACGTCATGGTGCCGCGCGCACAAGTCGTCTGGCTGCCGATCGACGCCTCGCTGAAAGAGGTCATGCGCATCGTCACCGAGTCCGGCCACTCGCGCTTTCCGGTGCACGGCGAGAACGAGGACGACGTCCTCGGGCTGCTGCTTGCCAAGGATCTCCTGCGTTATTTTGCCAACAGCGAGGGCAACTTCGAGCTGCGCTTGCTGCTGCGCCCGATGACGCTGATCCCCGAGTCCAAGAAGCTCAACCTGCTGCTCAAGGATTTCCGCGTCAACCGCACGCACATGGCGGTGGTGGTCGACGAATATGGCGGTGTGGCCGGACTCATCACGATCGAGGACGTGCTGGAAGAAATCGTCGGCGACATTGACGACGAGCATGACGCCGAGGACAAGCCCGAGGTCCACATCCAGCCGCAGCCGGATGGTGCTTTTGCCGTCCAGGCGCTGACGCCGGTCGATGTCTTCAACGAATTTTTCGACACTGAGTTCGATACTGAGTCGGCCGACACCATCGGCGGGCTGGTCACCCAGGCATTCGGCCATCTTCCCGAGCGCGGCGAATCAGTCGCCATCAACGAATTCACGTTCGAGATCACCAAGGCCGACGATCGGCGAGTGCATCTGCTGCGCGTCCGCCCTGGCACGCATTGATGAGACTTGTGGCCTGGCTGTTGCGCGTGCTCGCGCTCTTGACTGCGGGTGCGATCGCACACGCACAGGCGCCAGACCCGGCTCCTTTGGGTCCGGCTCCTGTGGGTCCGGACCTTGTCCGGACGCTTGCCCCTGGACAAGCGGAAGGCCAACAGCGTTCGGACGAGGTTCGGGCCGGCATGGAAACAACAGGCATTCCCCAGGTATGGCTGGTCACGGTCGAGCCTGGGGCCGAATACTGGCAGCGCTTCGGCCACAACACGCTGGTGATCCGCCCGCCCGCGGGCCGTCCGATCAGCTACAACTTTGGCTACTTCGATTTCGCCCAGCAGGATTTCCTGCTGCGCTTCCTGCGTGGACGCATGCTCTACCAGGCGGTGGCCATCGATGCTGACCGCGACATCGCCGGTTATCTCGAAGAGGGGCGCCGCGTGTGGATGCAGCGCCTGGCGCTCGACACCGCCCAGACGCAGCGCCTCGCTGAGCACTTGCGCGCGCATGTGCTGCCCGAGAACCGCGAATACCGCTACGACTATTTCACCAGCAACTGCTCGAGCAAGCTGCGCGACGCCCTCGACCTTGCGCTCGAAGGGGCGCTCAAACGCGACAGCGAGCATCGCAGCCATGGCCTCAGCTACCGCCATTTTGCGCGCGCGCACGCCGCGTCGCTGCCGTGGCTGTACCTCGGCATCGATCTCGGCCTCGGCCAGCCAACCGACCAGGTCCTGTCTCTGTGGGACGAGGCTTTCATTCCTGGTGAGCTGATGCGGCGGATGCGCGAGTTCAAGGATGCGTCGGGGAACCCGATCGTCGTCGAGCAACAGGTCCTGCCGGCCGGTGCTTCGACAGTCGAGCCGTGGCCGCAGGTACCGTCATGGAAACCGCTGTTCGCGGCAGCCGGCTTGTTCGCAGGCGGCGCCGTGTTCGCACTCGCCGCGCTCGCCCGCCGTCGCCCCGGCGCGCGCCGTGTTTTTGGGCTGTTGGGCGGGGTGCTCGCAACGCTGCTCGCGTTCGCGGGCCTGGCGCTGACCGGATTGTGGCTCGCCACCGATCACGTCTCCGCGTGGCGCAACGAAAACATCCTGCTGTTCTCGCCACTGTGGCTGCTGAGCTTGCCGGCGTGGTGGCAACTGCTGCGTGGACGTGACCTGGCCGGTGGCATCTGGTCCGTTGCGCGTTTCGCTGTGATTGCTGCGATCGCCTTTGCGGTGTTCGCGCTGGCGGCAAAGGTCCTGCGCTGGTTCAACCAGGGCAACCTGGAGTGGATCCTGCTGATGCTGCCGATCGTGGCGGCGCTGGGGTACGGGCTGCTGCGAGTCCAACGGCAGCACGAAACGTAAGGTCACGTTGCGCCCGCGTCGGGTTGATCATGCGCTTCACGCAGTCGGGCGCTACGTGACAATGCGCGCGATGTGTCACGTAGCACCCGATCGATGCGATCGCCTTTCCACGCACCGCGCGGTCGCAACGTGACCTACGTATCATGACCGCCATGTGCTCGTGTCGGAGGTGGTCCTTGGCTGCAGTGCCGTCAGATCTGGTCAACCGACCACTCCCGTCCACGGCTGCGGCTGCAGGCGGCAAGACACGCCCGAGCGTCGTCAACTGCGTGGCCTACAGTTTTGAAGGCAAGCGCGTACGCGATACGACGCTGGACGAGATCAGCGATGTTCTCAGGGAGCCCGATACCTTTGTCTGGCTGGGGTTGCACGAGCCCGATGAGCCCTTGCTGCTCAAGATCCAGGAAGAGTTTGGGCTGCATGACCTCGCCATCGAGGATGCCCAGCATGCGCACCAGCGGCCGAAGATCGAGGTCTATGACGACACCCTGTTCATCGTCGTCCACACCTCGCAGTTCGTCGGCGGCAAGGTGCAGTTCGGCGAGACCCATATCTTTCTCGGCAAGCGCTTCCTGGTCACCGTGCGTCACGGCGCATCGCTGAGCTATGCGCGGGCCCGGGCCACCAGTGAGCAGACGCCAGAGTTACTCGCGCTCGGCCCGAGCTTCTGTCTGTATTCGGTGCTCGATTTCATTGTCGACAACTATTTTCCGATCGTCAGCAGCTTCGAGGCTGAACTCAAGGAACTCGAGCAGAGCATCTTCAGGGACAAGTTTGATCGGGATACCATCAAGCGCCTCTACACGCTCAAGCGCGAGCTGGTCACGCTGCGCCTCGCGGTCACCCCGATGCACGACATCCTCAACCAGCTCAAGCGCTTTTTCCCGGGCCTGATCCACGAAGAAGTGCGCCTCTACTTCCGCGATGTCTTCGACCACGCCGTGCGCATGAGCGAGGCCACCAGCACCTTGGGCGAGATGATCTCCGCCGCGCTCCAGGTCAACCTGGCCATGGTCTCCGTCGGCCAGAACGAGGTCGTCAAGACGCTCGCTGGCTGGGCCGCCATCCTCGCCATCCCGACCACCGTCGGCTCCATCTACGGCATGAACTTCGACAACATGCCCGAGCTCCACTGGCACCTCGGTTACTTCACCGTCATGGGCGTCACCGTCGTCATGTGCCTGGTCCTCTACATCCGGTTGAAACGGACGGGATGGCTGTAGGTTGCGTCGTCTCTGGATGACGCAGACAAGTGCAACGCAGCGCTTTATCCGCAGATTGCACAGATGAAAAGCGGATTAGAAACTGAAGCTGATTAAAGCGAACCTTTTGATGGAAATGGGCCTAGCTGGTGCAGCGCGGCGGAGCGGGCAGGAGAGAGCATCCACTTAAGCTCCAAGTGAAATGCCCGCTTTTCATCCGTCTAATCCGCTTTTCATCTGTGTAATCTGTGGATAAAGCTCTTGCTTCGCTTGGCTTTGCTTTTCCCTGCGCCATCCCCGGAGTCACGACAACGCGATGAACATTGCCGCCGATAAGCCGCGGGGATTGGTCTGGCTGCGTAGGGACCTGCGCCTTGCTGACAACGGCGCCCTGCAGGCGGCACTTGACGCAGGATTTGCACCGATCCCGGTGTACATCCATGCGCCTGGCGAAGAAGTGCGCTGGGTGCGCGGTGCCGCCAGCAACTGGTGGCTGCACCACAGCTTGCTGGCGCTGGATGCGGAGCTGCGTCGATTGGGCTCGGGGTTGGTGGTGCGGGGAGGAGGAGAAAGCGTCCGCACAAGGTACGGACCCACGACAGCGATCGAAATGGATCGGCTGCTGGCCGAGACCGGCGCGCGCGCGATCTTCTGGTCGCGGCTGTACGACCCGGCAATCGTGCAGCGCGACGGCATGCTGAAGCAGGCCTGGCGCGAGCGCGGCATCGAGACGATCAGCGTTCCGGGCAACCTGATCTTCGAGCCATGGGAGATCAAGAACGGCAGTGGCGAGCCATATCGGGTGTTCACCCCCTACTGGCGCAATGTGCAGTCGCGGTTGCCCATCGCTGCCCCGCTTTCGGCGCCCATGCAGTTGCCCGGCTTCGAGCTTGCCTCGGAGTCGATCGAAGCACTGGGCTTGCTGCCGACGATTCCGTGGGACCGTGGTTTCCATGCCGAATGGGAACCCGGCGAAGCGGGTGCAATGGAAGCGCTCGAGGACTTCCTCGCCGATGGCATCGCGACCTACGCCAGCGATCGCGATCGCCCGGATCGGCGGGGCACGTCGCGCCTCTCCGCCCATCTGCACTTTGGCGAGATTTCAGCGCGCCAGGTCTTCCAGCGCCTCGGCAGCGAGCAGGCACCGGGATTGCGCGCGCTCGCCGAGCCGTACTTGCGCCAGCTTGGCTGGCGGGATTTCAGCGTGTCACTGCTCTTCCATTTTCCGCACACGAGCGAGCTGCCGCTGCAGCCGCAGTACCAGGAGTTTCCGTGGGCGCAGGTCGATCCGGATCTGCTCGCCGCCTGGCAGCGCGGCCGCACCGGCTTCCCGATCATCGATGCCGGCATGCGCGAGCTCTGGGCCACCGGCTACATGCATAACCGCGTGCGCATGCTGGCCGCCTCTTTCCTGACCAAGAACCTGCGCTACCACTGGCTGCACGGCGCGCGCTGGTTCTGGGACACCCTGGTCGATGCCGACCTCGCCAACAACACCCAGGGCTGGCAATGGACCGCCGGCAGCGGCGCCGACGCCGCCCCGTATTTCCGCATCTTCAATCCGATCACTCAGGGCGAGCGCTTCGATCCAGCCGGCGACTATGTGCGGCGCTGGGTGCCAGAGCTGGCGAGGCTGGCGGGCAAGGCTATTCACCAGCCCTGGCAGGTTGGCGGGGTGGCGGGGTATCCGAAGCCCATCCTGGACCTGGGGGAGACGCGGGCAGACGCGCTGGCGGCGTATGCGCAGATGCGTGGGGGGACGCGCACAGACGAAAAGAAGCCTTATCCACAGATCACACAGATGAAAAGCGGATTAAAAACTGGAGCGGATTGAAGCCAAGTTTTTGAGGGATGCACGCTTCATTGCTGGACACGGTAATCCCGACCCGAATTCTCGAGTCCAGCTCGATCTGGTTGCTGGTCTTTAATCCGCTTTTCATCTGTGTAATCTGTGGATAAAGCGCTTGCTCCCGCTCTACCTCCGTCCGACGCGCCGGAACCTTCTGACCGGCACATTGGGCAGCAAGATCGCGCAATCGGGCAACGCGGCGAACAAGCGGTCGCCGAGCACCGGGGCAATTTCGTAGCCGCCGGTGAGGCTGCCGAAGGCGGGCAGGGTGAACCCCTTGGCGTGCATCCAGAACACCGGCACGCGCTCGCTCAGGCCCGCCCCACTCACGCGGATGCACGGGTGCACGTGGCCGGCGAGCTGCCAGTCCAGGGCGGCAATGTCGACGGCATGCCGGCAGACCGCCGGCCCGAGCAGCAGGCGTTCGCCTACTTCGTCGAGCCATGGCATCAGGGCGCCAAGCGCGCGGTCATGATTGCCGCGAGCGACGCGCAGCGCGAGCTGCGGATGGCTCTCGCGCCAGCGTACGAAGTCATCGACCCAGCCTGCGTCACTACTGACGCGCCCGTGCAGAAGATCTCCCAGGATGACCAGCTGGCGAGCACCGGTGCGCGCCAGCAAGGCGTCTAGGCGGCCAAAATCGGCAACCGTCGACCCGCTCGGCAAAGGGATGCCGGCACGGCGGAACACGTCGCCCTTGCCCAGGTGCCAGTCGGCAATGATCAACGCCGCTTCGCGCGGCAACCATAGCGCCCGATCCGGGAGCAGTCCCCACTCGACGCCGGCCCACTCGACCCGCAGCGAGCCGGTCATGTGCGCATCTTCCGCTCGAGCTCGGCGGCCACCGCGCGCATGCGTGTCTGCCAGTCCTCGTGGCTGAGCTGTCCCCGAAAGCGTTCGGCATAAAGCGGGAAGGCCAGCGGTGTCAGCGAGCGCGGGCGCACGTCGACCCGCTTTGCGGCGCGGCTGCGTTCCAGGCAAGCCGCCAGGCCGTCGCGGTCGAGTTGCTGCTCGAGCGCCTGGCGCTGCGACAGGCCCAGCAGTACGTGCCCGGGATCGTGCTCACGCAGGGTATCGAACAGCAAGCCACTGGAAGCCTGCAGCTGGCGCAGCGTGCGCGTGCGCCCGGGCAGGCCGCCAAAAGTCAGCCCGGCAATGCGCGCAATCTCGCGGAACTGCCGGCGCGCCAGCTCCGCCAGATTGATGCTCGCGGCGAGGTCGTCGTCGAGGCCGTCGGTACTGAACAGGCGCTGCCAGTCGTCGTCGGTGATCACAATCGGCTTGCGCGAGGTCAGCATCAGCCCGTAGTCGTTGATCGCGTAGGTAAAGCTGCTCGGCGCGAGGCGGCCAATGCGGTGCGCGAGCAAGGGTGCCAGCCCCTCGTGCACGCTGCGCCCGGCAAAGGGGTAGAGCGCGAGGTGGTGACCCTCGCGCGAGCGGATGCGCTCGATCAGCAGCTCGCCGCGCTTGGGAAGCGCCGAGAGCTCGCGTTGCAGGCTCAGGATCGGCTGCAGCAGCATGAGCTCGGGATCGCTGCCAATTGGTTGGTCGAGCACGCCCAGCACCTGGTTCGCGAGCTGGCTCGAGAGCGGCATCTTGCCGCCCATCCATTGCGGCACGGCGCCGGCGCGACCAGTGGATCGGCGGACATAAGCGACCATGTCGCGGATCTTGACCAGCTCCAGCGTGCGCCCGGCGAACAGGAAGCGATCACCTGCGGAGAGGCGGCTCAGGAACGCCTCCTCGATGCTGCCCAGCGTCGCACCCTTCAGATATTTCACCTGCAGCGCGCCATCGGCGACGATGGTGCCAATCGACCAGCGATGCAGCACGGCAATGCGCCGGTCCTCGACGGTGTAGCGCCCGTCGGTTTCGACCACGCGCCGGTAATCGGGGTAGCTCGCCAGGCTCGCGCCGCCGCGCACGATCAAATCGATCACCTGGTCGAATGCCGCGTCCTCGAGCGCGCTGAAAGCATACGTTTCGCGGACCTCCGCCAGTGCATCGGCGCGCGTGAAGCCGCCACCGAGCGCCAGCGTAACCAGGTGCTGTGCCAGTACATCGAGACTGAGGCGCGGCGGCACGCGATCTTCCATCACGCCGGCGGCCAGGGCGCGGCGTGCGGCCAGTACTTCGACCATCTCGAACGCGTGCGTCGGCACCATCAGGATGCGGCTGACTTCGCCCGGTCGATGCCCCGCGCGCCCGGCACGTTGCACCAGACGGCCGATGCCCTTGGGACTGCCGATCTGCACGATGCGGTCGACACAGGGAAAATCGACGCCGAGATCGAGCGAGGAAGTCGCCACCACGCAGCGCAAGCGCCCGTCGCGCAGCGCATCTTCGACCGCGCGCCGGCCGTCGCGATCGATCGAGCCGTGGTGGATCGCGATCTCGTCTGCTTCCAGCGGCCACACCGAGGCCAGCGCCTCAAACCAGAGCTCCGCCTGCGAGCGCGTGTTGGTGAACACGATCGTGTTGCGTGCGTCGAGCACCGCCTTCAGGACCTGCGCGAGCTGCTGCAGGCCTAGATGTCCAGCCCACGGAAAGCGTTCGATCGTCTTCGGGAGCGCGCTGTCGATCTGCACCTGCTTGTTCGAATCGGCGCGGATGAGGGTGCCGCTCTGGTTCATGCCCATCAGCACCGACAGGGCCTGATCGAGATTTCCCAGCGTTGCCGATGCGCCCCAGACACGCAGACGCGGATTGAGCTTGCGCAGCCGCGCCAGGCACAGCTGCAACTGGACACCCCGCTTGCTACCCAGCAGCTCATGCCATTCGTCCACGATCACGCCGTCGAGGTGGGCGAAGGCGGCCTGCACGTCCGCGTCCGTCAGCATCAGTGAGAGGCTCTCCGGCGTTGTCACCAGGGCATGCGGCGGCTTGCGGCGTTGCTTCGCGCGTTCGGCCGACGGTGTGTCGCCCGTGCGCATGGCCACCTGGGCCGTGAGCTCGAGCTCACCCAGTGGTGCGCGTAAGTTCTCCAGCGTGTCGCCCGCGAGCGCGCGCAGCGGCGTGACCCAGAGCACGCGCAATCCGGACGACGGTTTTTTCGCGTTCATGAGATCGAGCAGCGGCCCGCCCCACAGCGCCAGCGTCTTCCCGCTGCCGGTCGGTGCATGCAGCAGCCCACTCTCGCCCCGGCACCAGGCTTCCCACAGCGCACGCTGGAAGTCCGCCGGACGCATGCGCCGACGCTTGAACCATGCGACCAGACGCGTGAGCGCCCGCGCGTCGGAAGCGCCGGGGGCGTCTGGGGCGTTCGTCTTCAAACTCGGCGAGCGCTGTGCGGACATCCGCCAAGTCTCGACGACGGATGGTGAGGGAGTTGTCGCGGGGCAGGGAGAAGCCAGCTTTTGGTGGGTCTGCGCTGCGCGCGGACGCTTTCAGTTTGGTGGGTCTGCGCTGCGCGCGGACGCTTTGAAGGCAAGC
>JANPJV010000199.1:0-2717 GCA_031425695.1 Rhodanobacteraceae bacterium
GTCATTCGGTTAGCACGATCCTGCGGACGTGTCCGCCGGCGTCCGGATGCTCCTCGTGCCTGCCGGTTCTTTCACCGTGGGGAGCCCGGAGTCCGAGGACGGCCATCGGGCTTGGGAAGAGCGGCGCGAAGTCACTTTCACGGGCGACTTCTATCTCGGGAAAACGCCGGTCACGCAGAAGCAATATGAAGCGCTCACCGGCGCGAATCCGACGGTCCATGAGAAGACTGGGGATGCACCGGTTGACTCGGTGACCTGGGACCAGGCGAATGAGTACTGTCAAAAGCTCACCAAAATCGACCGCGAAGCCGGAGTGCTCCCTGACGACTGGGAATATCGGTTGCCGACGGAAGCGGAATGGGAATACGCCTGCCGGGCGGGAAGCTCGGAGCCGCGGCATGGTCCACCGCAGGATGTAGCGTGGTATCACGACAATGCGGACGAAAAACCGCACGCCGTCGGTCAGAAGACGCCCAACCCGTGGGGTTTCCATGACATGCTCGGCAATGTCTGGGAATGGTGTCAGGACTGGTTCTACGTGGGCAGTCGGTCCGTGCGTGGCGGGAGCTACTTCAACAGTGCCCGCTTCTGTCGTTCCGCCCAGCGTTGGGGCTATGGGTCGTTTCCCGGACGCTACTTGGGCTTTCGATTGCTGGCTGCCAAGGCGGGCGCGTTCGATTTGAGTCCGCCCATTGATGGCTTTCCGGCGCAAGACCGAATCTTCGATGCCATCGAGGCGAACGATTTCGATTTGGCCTTACGAATCATCACTACGGATCCTTCTGCGGTCGAGTCCGTGGATGGCATCCCGCCGCCGCTTCACGATTGCATCTAGCATGACAATCCGGAATGGCTTGAGTGGCTTCTGGACCACGGAGCTGATATTGAACGCCGCGAACAGGACTACGGTTCGACGCCGCTAAATACCGCGGTCGTGCATCGGCACAAGAGGATCATCCGGACGTTGGTTCAGCGAGGCGCCGATGCCACACGCGCCCTGGACATTGCGCAGCGCGGATTGGCCGGTGACTTCGAAGACGATCCTAGCCTTGATCGGGAAGGATATCGGGAAATCGTCGAGTTACTTCGAGAACTCGGCATCGACTCGCGATGAAATCTACGGTCCTCGCATTATGATTCGGAGTAACGCTTGTCGCCAGCGTTGGCCGCGCGACGGAAGTTTCCGAGATTGAACGAGCCATCCGTGAGCTGCCGTCGCAGTTCGTAGCCGATATTCCGCTCGCTCAACGCCCGCTTCTGCACAGGCGCCTCGCCTTAGCCCACGGTTACTTGCATTTCTTTTTTGACGGCAGAGATGTTGACGCCACGTCCATGCTTTATATGCGCCAGTTCCCACGCAGACGACGGTTTTGTCGTGCTCACGCACATGCCCAAGCCTTTCGCGGATGGTTCCACTCCGCGAGCGAACCAAACTTTTGTGTTCGAGCGCCGCAAGGATCAGTGGACAGACATTACCGCCGAGGTGTTCCCGAACGGCATTGATCTGACGATGCATTTCCGGCCACGGAGGATTTCAGTCGTTGTTGAGGTTGCGCCTTATGTCCGGGTCAAACGCCAGGATGGGCGCGGGGACGCTTGGCACTTCGGCCGCGCACGGCGGAGCTTTATTGGGACGGCCACTCTTTCCGGAAGCGCGTACCCACGATGCAGACCCTTTCCAAAGAATGACCGCGACGCCTGAGCAGGCGCTGCAGCGGACTGCTCCGCGCGTCAGGGCGCCTGCTTCCGACCTCCGCCTTCCCCCCGCAATACGGGCGCCGCGCCGCGCTCCGCAGTCGCTGAGCCTGGGGTCGTAAAGCTACTCAGAACACTTTGTCCTCGGTCGAAGATACAATGCAACAGAACACCATGAACACAAACCACACAAAGGCAGCCAACAAACCAGCGCTTACCCGATGGGCGATAGTCGCAGTAGTTGCAACAGCCATCGCAGCATTGGCGCTCACACTCGCACCGAGGGCGTCCGCCCAAACAGATAAAGCAGCAGCCTCTCCAACACCTCGCTATCAAGTATCCTCCTGGGCGTTCGGGAGTGACGCCGGCAAGGGCGAGCGAGGCTGCTACATCATCGACACGTCCACCGGCGAGCTTTGGGTGACGCACGCTGATGGCACCCCAAAAAAAATCGGCGAAAGGCTGAAGTGAGCGCTAACAAAGTCGACTTGAACGCCAGCGAAGGTGAGCACAGCATTGTTCGTGAGCCAATTCCAATGCGACCGGCAGCGCACCGGCTAGATGAACCAAACCATGAACTCAAGCAGCCAGCGCCACACCGCTCTGTTGGTCGCCGTTATCTGCATCAATCTCCTTCGTTCGTCGTTCGCCGCCGAGCCGGGGCAGCGTCCACCACGCGAAGTCCTAGACTTGGCGCAGCCTGCTTTGGAGGACGGCCGCCGCGCGCTGGAAGCAAAGAATGCCACCGCCGTGCGCGCCGCCGTTGCCAAGGCCATCGCGGTGCTCGGGCCGTGGGCTGGAAATCCCGAGACGGCCACCCGCTACTATCCGCCTGTCGTGACCACGCCGTTTGACCCGGCGAAGGCGCGCGAGTCGTGGCTGAAGGAAATCGAGCGCGGCTTGCGCGGCCTGCCGTGGCTGAAGAATCCCACGGGCGACCCTCGCAAGATGCAGGCGGGCCTGCGCGAAGCTGCATTTCCGCTCGACGGCCTGGCGCGCACGGCACTGCTATTTCCGGAACA
>JANPJV010000200.1:0-3903 GCA_031425695.1 Rhodanobacteraceae bacterium
CCAGCGAGCAATCCCGAAGGCTCGCTGGAATGGGTCGAGGTCGATCGCCTCCTGGACCTGCCGCTGTGGGAGGGCGACCGCCACTTCCTGCCGCTGGTCTTCGATGCCGATCCGCGGCCCTTCCACGGCGTTATGCCCTACGAAAACGGCCGCATGCTGTCCTGGAACTACTCGCGCTGAGATCGTTTTGGCCCGATGCCGGGGGAATGGCGGATAATCCCCGCATGTCTGACCAAACCGCACCTTCCGAAACCCTCGCCGCCTTCCGCGCCCTCGCCCTGCCGGAGCCGCTGCTGCGCGCCCTGGCGGACGTCGGTTACGAGTCGCCCTCGCCCATCCAGGCCGCCACCATTCCGCCGTTGCTCGCCAACAAGGACATGGTGGGCCAGGCCCAGACCGGCACCGGCAAGACCGCCGCGTTCGCGTTGCCGATCCTGGCCAAGCTCGACATGGCCTCCGGCATTCCGCAGGCGCTGGTGCTCACGCCGACGCGCGAGCTCGCGATCCAGGTCGCCGAGGCCTTCCAGAAATACGCCGTGCACATGCCGGGCTTCCACGTGCTGCCGATCTACGGCGGCCAGGCTTACGGGCTGCAGCTGCACGGTCTCAAGCGCGGCGTGCACGTCATCGTCGGCACGCCGGGCCGCATCATCGACCATCTCGAGCGCGGCTCGCTCGACCTGTCGAAACTCAAGCACCTGGTGCTCGACGAAGCCGACGAAATGCTGCGCATGGGCTTCATCGACGACGTCGAGAAGATCCTGCAGAAGACGCCTGCCTCGCGCCAGACCGCCTTGTTCTCCGCGACCATGCCCGCGCCGGTGCGCCGCATCGCGCAGACCTACCTGCGCGACCCGGTCGAGATCACCATCGAGGCCAAGACGCGCACCGCCGACAACATCCGCCAGCGCTACTGGCTGGTGAGCGGCATCCACAAGCTCGACGCGCTCACGCGCATCCTCGAGGCGGAAAGCTTCGAGGGCATGATCATCTTCGCGCGCACCAAGCAGGCCACCGAGGAACTCGCGGAGAAACTCGCCGCGCGCGGCTTCGCGGCGTCCGCCATCAATGGCGACATCGCACAACCGCTGCGTGAAAAAGCGGTGGCGAAGTTGAAGGACGGGCAGCTCGACATCCTCGTGGCCACCGACGTGGCGGCACGCGGGCTCGACGTGGACCGCATCAGCCACGTGGTGAACTACGACATCCCGTACGACACCGAGAGCTACGTGCACCGCATCGGCCGCACCGGGCGCGCCGGGCGCACGGGCGACGCCATCCTGTTCGTCGCGCCGCGCGAGCGCGGCATGTTGCGCGCGATCGAACGCGCCACGCGCCAGCCGATCACGCAGATGGAGCTGCCATCGGTCGAGGCGGTGAACGACCAGCGCGTCGCGAAGTTCAAGCAGCGCATCGTCGACAGCCTGGGCCAGCCCGCGCTCGGGCCGTTCCGCGAACTGATCGAACAGGTCGAACAGGAAAACAACGCGCCCGCCGTGGAAATCGCCGCCGCGCTCGCGCGCCTGTTGCAGGGCGATACGCCGCTGCTGCTCAAGCCGGACCCGCCGTCGCGCCCGCAGCGCGATTTCGGCGATCGCCCGGAGCGCGGCGAACGGCCGGAACGCACCGAACGCACGCCGCGCCCGCGCGCGCAGATCAACGACGAGAAGCTCGAGACGTTCCGCATCGAAGTGGGCCACGTGCACCGCGTGAAGCCGGGCAACATCGTCGGCGCCATCGCCAACGAAGCCGGCCTGGAATCACGCCACATCGGGCGCATCGACATCCGCGACGACCACACCTACCTGGACCTGCCGCGCGGCATGCCCGAGGACATCCTCACGCATCTGCAAAGCGTGTGGGTCGCCGGCCAGCGCCTGCGCATCAAGCGCCACGAAGGCGACGTGCCGGAGGCCGCCCGCATCAAGCGCGGCGGGCCGCGCGAAGTGCGCGACTACTCCGACCGTCCGCCGCGCGCCCCGGCCGGCGAGCGCCCGCCGCGCAAGGCAGGCCCGGGCGGATTCGACAAAAAGCCGCCGCCCAAGCGCAAGCCGCGCGACGCCTGAGGCTCAGTTCCCCAGGCGGATGATGGTCAGGTGCGCCGACACCGGTCGCGTGCCTCCGGCCAGCGGCGTGATGGTGAGCGCGGTCGGATTGCCGGCCGGGTTGCGCAGCGTGAGGATCGAGTTGACCGCCGTGGTCTGGACGATGGCAGTGCCCGATATCTGGCTCGTGCCGGTCGCGCGTCCCGCTACGGTGTAGGCGAGGTCGGCGCCGTTGAGTGTCAGGATCAATTGCCCGGCTTCGGTGACGCTCACCTGCCACGTGACGTGATAAGTGCCGATGGCCTCGAGATTGAATGCATCGCTCCCGATGCGCGCAATGCCGCCGACGGCGTCCGGTCCATCCTGCGGGAAATCGACGTCGGTGCCGGGTGCGACGGTGGCTGCGTTGTCGGGCGGCATGAGCGCGAAGAAATCCGCGTAATCGCTGCCGGCTGACGCACCCGTTGCGCCCGTGGCACCAGTCGACCCGGTGGCTCCCGTTGCCCCGGTTGCTCCAGCCGGTCCGATGGCGCCGGTGGCACCCGTCGCGCCGGTGGATCCCGCCGATCCGATCGGGCCGGTAGCACCCGTCGCGCCAGTGGCGCCCGCTACGCCCGGCGTGCCGGTGGCACCCGTTGCACCGATCGCCCCTGCCTGCCCCGTGGCACCGGTCGCGCCGTTGGTTCCCGCGGCGCCGGTGGCACCCGTCGGACCCGTCGCCCCGGTCGCGCTTGCGGCGCCGGCGGGACCGGTGGCCCCGGTCGCACCGGCGGGGCCGATCGCACCTGTGGCGCCCGTGGCGCCGTTGAGGCCCGCGGTTCCGGTCGCGCCGGTCGGCCCGGCGATGCCGGCGGCGCCCGTGCTGCCCGTCGCACCCGTCGGTCCCGCGGGCCCGGTCGCGCCGGTGGCGCCGGCGGGCCCCGCAACCAGCGCACCGCACTGGCCGAGCAATCCGTTCACTGCATTGAAACAAACCGGCACGAGCTGCACCGCGCTCGTCGGCAAGCGCGGAATCTCCACGTCGCCGGTGAGTCCGTTCAAGCGCAGGCGAATGGCGCCGACGCTGTCGGTCACGACGAAATTGCCGCCCGCGGGCAACGCGGTGCGGATGTCCTGCGCGGACGCCATCCCGCCCGCAAGCAGCGCTGCGATGGCCAACGCCAAGGGCAAGGGACGCGCCGCGCGATTCCGATCCTGCTGCTTCATGGACGCATCTCCCTGGAGTGATTTCGCAAAACGAAGGCGGCAACGAGCAAGAGCGCGAACGCCAGCGCGAACAGCGTCGTCGTTCCCGACGCCGGTATGACGAGCGGCTGCTGCGGCGGCACCGCGGCGCCGCAGGCGATCGACGGCTGCACCAGCAATTGTTCGGTGTTGAACTGTCCGCCGGGCGCGACGTCCACCGGCGCGGCAACGACCAGCGTGCCGTTGTCACCGTTGATGACGCCGCCCGCTTGCACGTAGACGCGGCGCACGTCGGTGTAGGCACCCTGCTCGAAGTTGAGCGTGCCCGCGACATGGAGATCGGTGCAGCCGAGGCTGACGGTGGCGGCGCCGAGCGAAACGGTGCCGCCCTGGCCGATGACCTGGTCGGCATGCGCATGTCCCGCGGCCAGCGCCAGCATCGCGGCCAGCGCGCGCGTGGCGTCGAATCGAATTCGCATGTCGTCCCCCGTTCCCTCCGGCGAGTATGCACGTTCGACGCGGCCAAAAAAAAACGCCCGCGTTTCGGCGGGCGTTTTTGTGTGGAATATGGGGGTGTGGACGGGACTCGAACCCGCGACCACCGGCGGGACCGGCCAGCATTGTAACCGACGGAACAACCACGCCGCGGTTTAAGCTTGGTAGGTGCTGAGGG
>JANPJV010000201.1:0-20517 GCA_031425695.1 Rhodanobacteraceae bacterium
GCATCCAAAGCGGCGCAGAGCGCCGCACTCCATAGATCAGCGCGACTTTTTCCCCGCCGGCTTCTTCGCCGCAATCCGTTTCTCCGCTCCCGCAGCTCGCGGCTTACTCCCCGCACCCGCAGCCCGCGGCTTCTTTGCCGCGCCTGCGGCAGCTCGGGGCTTCTTTTCCGCGCCTGCGCTGGGCGCTGGCGCTCGCGCAGGCAGCGGCCGCGGCTTGCGCCAGTCCACGTTGCCGGCGGCCGAGACACGCGGCGCCGGCTTGTCAGCGGGGCCACTTCGCGCAGGGCGCGGCACGCGCTTTTCCGCGCCCTCGACAGCGACCTTGCGTGGACCCGCCTTCGCGCCTGGGACCCGCGTGTACGGCCCACTGCGCTCGCCCGCGCCGGCCATCGGCTTGGAATAACGCGGCTTGTCGGCAGCGCTCGTGCGCTCTGATTTCGGACGCGTATCGGTCGGCTTGCCGTCGCGCACGAAATCCGAGGCCAGTCGCGCTGCGCTCGGACGGCGCTCGCGTGGCAGTTTCTCCTCGCCGACGGAACCCGCCTCGCGATCACGCGACGGACCGCGCTCGCGCGCCGGCGCATTGCCGTACGGCGCCGCACCCGAGCTGCGCCGCGGCCCTGCCGGCGCACCGGTTCCGCTGCGGCGCGGCGCCAGCGGCGCACCCGGGCCACTGCGACGTGCACCGGCCCCGGCACCGCGGGTCCCGGCCGGGACAGGCGGCCGGGCGCTGACGTTCGTCCAGGCGTCGCCATCGCGTCGCAGCGGCTTGGAGCGATCCGTCTGGCGTGGATAGTCACGACGCTCCGCGATCGATTCGTCGACCTCTTTCTTCCAGCGCGGCGGGCCTTCCGGACGACGCTCGTTACGCTGGCCACGCTCGAACTTGCGTGCAGCCTCGACGGGGATCACGCGCAGTTCGCTGCGGGTGCTCATCGGCATCTCGACGGCCTCGAGCAGTACCGCGATTTCATCGGCCTCGAGATCGCGATACATGCCGCGCTTGAGCTCCTTGCCGAGCTCGGTGGGTCCATAGCGCACGCGCTTCAAGCGGCTTACTTCGGTACCCACGGCTTCCCACAGGCGGCGCACCTCGCGTTGGCGGCCTTCGCGCAGCATCACCTTGAACCACTTGTTGGTGCCTTCGCCGCCGAGGGCTTCGATGCTCTCGAAGCGCGCCTTGCCATCCTCGAGCTCGACGCCCTTGGCCAATTGCCGGAGGGTCGCCTCCGAGATGTCGCCATGCACGCGGCACAGGTACTCGCGCTCGATTTCGCGCGAGGGATGCATCAGCCGATTGGCGAGCTCGCCATCGGTGGTGAACAGCAGCAGCCCGGCAGTATTGAGATCGAGGCGCCCGACGACGATCCAGCGGGCGCCCTTGAGGCGCGGCAGGCGGTCGAATACGGTAGGGCGGCCTTCCGGATCGCTCTGCGTCGTGACCTCGCCTTCGGGCTTGTTGTAGGCGAGCACGCGCGGCCCTTCGTGAGTGACCGCACGCACCAGGAATTCGCGCCCGTCAAGGCGCACCTTCTGGCCGTCGCCCAGGCTGTCGCCAATCGCGGCGGGCCGGCCATCGACTTCGATCTCGCCGCGCAGGATGCGCTCTTCGATCATCCGCCGTGAGCCCAGCCCGGCCTTGGACAGGAGTTTTTGCAGGCGTTCCGGGGCGACCGTTTCCTGGCCACGCTTCAAGGAAAGTGTCGATCGGGACTTCATCCTGGTACCTCTGAAAAAAGTGGGTGGTCGCAGTAGCACATGCATGTGCCACCATTTTCGGCGAGCCCGCCGAAAATGCAGCGAAACAAAAATGACATTTTTTGTGGAACGTGGATGAGAAGCCCAGGATGGGCTTTCTCAGGCCTTCAATAACCTATTGCCTGGTCTCCGTGGAGGGTACTTCCAGCCCTGTCGGCGGGGCACTGGTTGCTGCGGCAGCGGGGCCGGCGTCGGCCGATCCTTCGGTGGGGATGCCGCTCGGGAATGCAAATTCCGGCTCGATGGCATCGAGATCGCGGATCTCGGCCAGTGTCGGCAGCTGGTCCAGGCTTTTCAGGCCGAAATAGTCGAGGAAAGCGCGCGTGGTGCCGAACAACGCCGGGCGGCCTGGTACGTCGCGATGGCCGATCACGCGCACCCATTCGCGCTCTTCCAGGGTCTTGACGATCTGCGTGCTCACGGCGACTCCGCGCACCGCTTCGATCTCGCCGCGCGTGATCGGCTGGCGATAGGCAATCAGCGCCAGGGTCTCCATCAACGCGCGGGAATAGCGGCTTTGCCGCTCGGTCCACAGCCGTGCCACATGCGCATGCACATCCGCCTTGACCTGGTAGCGAAAACCACTCGCCACCTCGACCAGCTCGACCCCGCGCGGCTCACAATCCAGCGCCAGCGCCTCGAGCGCCTTGGCAAGCTCCGTGTGCGAAGGCCGCTCGGCCTCCTCGAACAGCTCCTCGAGCTGCCCGAAATTGAGCGGCTGCCCGGCGGCAAAGATCGCTGCTTCGAGGATCCGCTTGAGTTGGTCGTGTTCGATCATGTCGCTTCGAAGGTAGTGAGATGATTTGACGCAAAGGAACGCCAAGGGAGCAAAGGGACGCAAAAAGTGCAAACTTGGGATCGCTTTACTTTGCGTCCTTTTGCCCCCTTGGCGTTCATTTGCGTCGAAAATTCTGCGCTCGCCGAAGCGCGGATACTCATTCCGCCACCGCCAGCGACTTGAGATAGATCGGCATCAGCGGCGCCTCCTGGACGATTTCGATGAGGCCGGCCTTGCTGAGCTCGAGCATGGCCAGGAAGCACACGACTACGCCGAGCCTGCCTTCGGCGGGCGTGAACAGGTTCGCGAATTCCATGAAAACGCCGCTGCCGAGCGCGTCCAGCAGTTCGGTCATTTTCTGCCGCACCGACAGTGGTTCGCGCCGGATCTGGTGCATGACGTAAAGATCAGCGCGGTTGAGCACATCGCGAAAGGCATTGAGCAACTCGCGCAGGTCGACCGCCGGGGGAATGACCGCGACCCGGTGCTCGGGAACGAACGCGCTCGCGAGGCTGGTGTCGCGATCCATGCGCGGCAGCGCTTCGATGTCTTCGGCAGCCTTCTTGAAGCGCTCGTACTCCTGCAGACGCCGCACCAGTTCGGCGCGCGGGTCGTTTTCTTCGTCCTCGGTCGCCGGCGGTCGGGGCAGCAACAGCCGTGACTTGATCTCCGCCAGGATGGCGGCCATCACCAGGTATTCGGCCGCAAGCTCGAAACGCAACTCTTGCATCATTTCGATGTAGCCGATGTACTGGCGCGTGACGGCGGCGATTGGGATGTCGAGAATGTCGAGGTTTTGCCGGCGGATCAGGTACAGCAGCAGGTCGAGCGGGCCCTCGAAAGCCTCGAGGATGACCTCCAGCGCGTCCGGCGGAATGTACAGATCCTTCGGTACGTCGTAGTAGGGCTGCCCGCGCACGACCGCGAACGGGATCTCTGCCTGGCGCGCGGCCGCGGCGGGGCTCTCCGGCTCGGTGAGCACTCCATTCATCAGACCCAGTCCACCGGGCCGCTGCCAAAGCGCAGGACCTGGAAAGGCGTGTCGATCATGGAAACGACCGTGGTCGGATCCTGTGCGCACGGCCCGGCGTCGATCAACAGGTCGACGCTGTTTTCAAGAAGGTCGAACAGCTCCTCGACTTCGAGCCCATGCAGGTCCTGGTCAGGGAGCAGCAGGCTGCAGCTCAACAGTGGTTCGCCCAGCGTCTCGATCAGGGCCTGGGCGACCGTGTGATCGGGCATGCGCACGCCGATCGATCGCCGCTTCTCGGTCGCGACGCGCTTGGGGACGAGGTTGCTGGCCGGCAGGATGAACGTATACGGGCCCGGCAGATGCGAGCGCATCAACCTGAACGCGGCATCGTCGACACGTGCGTATTGGCCGATCTGGCGGAGGTTCCGGCAGGCAAGGGTGAAGTTGTGGCGTGGCTTGAGCTCACGCAGCCGGCTGACCCGATCCATCGCATCGCGTGCATCCAGCGCAAAGCCGAAAGCGTAGCCAGAATCCGTCGGATAGACGATCAGCTCACCTGCGCGTATTGCGGCAACCGCTTGATCCAGCGCTCTTTTCTGCGGATTCAACGGGTGAATGGCGATTCGGCGGGACATGCCCTGGCGTACCCTTTTACACGGCGGCCGCAGAGCCTGCCCGACGGCGTCAATGCGGGGAATGAATGAGCCGGACAGGCAGAGCCTTGGGTCCCGGTGGGGGCGGGAGTGTACCGGACCGGCCGGAGTAAGTACCATGCGCGCCCCGGCAAGCGTGCCGTTGGTACCCGCGAGCATGATGCCCCTGGTTGACGAGAACGCTTCTCCAGCGCGGCGCGAGCGTTCATGAGCGCGCGCATGGACGCATTGCGCGAGCGCCTGAGCGCGGCGCTCCTGCCAGAGAATCTGGAGATCGTCGATGACGGGCATCGCCACGTTGGCCATGCCGGCGCGCGCGATGGCCGCGGCCATTTCAGTGTCATTGTCGTGAGCGCGGCCTTTCGCGGCAAAACCCCCGTGGCCTGCCACCGCATGGTGTACGCCGCCGCCGGCGACCTCATGGAAACCGATATCCACGCGCTTTCGATCAAGGCGCTGAGCCCCGAGGAACAAACATGAATTTGCGTCCGCTGTACCTGCTCCCGCTGCTGCTGGCCGCATGTGCGCCCAAGGCCGAGCCCAGCAAGGACGGGCTCATCGCGCTCGACGGAGCGCCGAGCACTCTCAAGGTCAATGGCGAAGTGGTGCCGGAGTCGCTGGTCGCCGCCTACGCGCGCAAGCGCGGCTGGCAGGTGGCCGATCCAGGCCAGCGCGAGCAGGTCAACCAGCAGCTGGGTGAGCTCGTGGCAGTGGCCCAGGAGGCACGCAAGCGCGGCTTGTTGAGCGAAGAGATCGTGCTTGCCGACCTCGAGCTCGAGCGCCTGAACCGCCTGAGCGGCGTGCTGATCGAGCGCGCCCAGAGCGAGCGCCCGATTACCGATGAAGACTTGCAGGCCGCCTACCAGAAACAGTTGCAAGCGACCGGCGGCGACGAGTACCACCTGTCCCACGTGCTGGTCGATTCGGCGGAGCGCGCGGCCCAGGTCATCCAGGCCCTGGGTGCCGGCACCAGCTTTGCCGACGTGATCTCGAGCCAAGCCGGCCAGGCTGGGGTGCGGGATGCCAAGGACCTGGGCTGGGTCCGTCGGCCACAGTTGCCGACCGCACTGGCCGACGCGGTTGCCGGGCTGGAGCCAGGGAGCTACACGCAAGGCCCGGTGGCGACGGACTTTGGTTTCCATGTCGCCTACCTGCATGAAAAGCGCGCTTTTCAGCCGCCAGCCTTCGAACAGCTGCGTGAAGGGATTCGCACTGCCATCGAGCGCGAACGCGCGCTGGAGTTGGCACAACAGATCAAGCAGTCGGCGAAAATCGAAAAATGAGATGAACGGGTTTGCGTTCCAGCCTGTAATTCACGGCCAGGACCCCAACATCGAGCCTCGTATCTGTCAACAATACGGTGCAAATGCATGGCGCATTGGCGGTCATCGCGTGAGCTTGGTACGCTTTGACTCGTTCGGCACATTGATCCGATCCTTTCCTGAGTAACCATGGCCCATACCCCGGAACGATCGATCACCCGCTGGCGCAGCGATGCCAACCGCAACTGGATGTTTTTTCGCCAGTGGTTGCGTGCTCCGCTGAAAACGGCCTCGGTCGTGCCAAGCAGCCCGCGCCTCGGACGCGCGATGGCGCTGGCCTTGCCGCAGGGCGTGCGCCGGGTGGTCGAGCTCGGTGCTGGTACCGGCGCAATCACCCGAGCCTTGCTGCGCTATAAGGTGCGCGCCGAAGACCTCTTGGTACTCGAGCTCAATCCTGATCTGTGCAAAGACCTGCACACCGACTTCCCGAATGCCAAAGTCGTCTGTGGCGACGCCCGCGAATTGCCGAAGCTGCTTGCAATCACGCCTGGATTCGAGGATGGCATGGCCGATGCGGTGGTGAGCTCACTCGGTTTCTTGTCGATGCCACCTGAGCTGATCGAGCAGATCATTGCCGCCAGCTTCCGCTGCCTGCCGCCCCACGGCGTGTTCGTCCAATTCACCTATGGCCCCAAATTCCCAGTGCGCAGCACCATGCTGCGCCGGCTCGGCCTGCGCGCCGAGCGCGTGGATTTCACCCTGCTCAACCTGCCGCCAGCCTCGGTGTACGTGCTCCGTCGGCAGCCGCAGCGCAACAGCAATCACGCGAGCGCGGCTGCTTGAACTCAGGGCTAAAGACAGAGCTTTCTATCCGCAGATTTAGGGGATTCACGCAGATTAGTTGCTACAGGCTGGGCTTGGCGGCAGCACCAGACACTCGGTGCACCACCGCGACCGCCTTTAATCTGCGCAAATCCCCTTAATCTGTGGATAAAGCTCTTGCCCAGGCACGGTAGTCAGGTAGCGCGCTGTCGCAAGGTCAGCGCGCAGAACGCGATGGTCAGGACGCAACTCGCGATCATGGCGATGAACACGCCGCTCCAGTCGAAATTGTCGGCAATCCAGCCGACACCGCTGCCGGCAAAGGCCGAGCCGAATACGTAGCCGAAGAGGCCAGTGAACCCGGCCGCGGTGCCGGCGGCTTTTTTCGGGACGAGGTCGAGAGAGTGCAGGCCGATCATCATGATCGGGCCATACACCAGGAAGCCGATAGCGATGAGCGCGGCGTAGTCGATCCACAGCGGCCCGCTCAGGTTGAGCCAGTAGACGATCACCGCGACCATGGTCAAGGCCATGAACAGCATGGTGGCTGGCGCGCGGCGGCCCTTGAACGCGCGGTCGGACAGGTAGCCGCACAGGATCGTGCCCGGGATGGCCGCGTACTCATACAGCGACCAGGCGACGCTGGACTCGGTGAACGAGAATCCCTTTGCGGTCTGCAGGTAGGTCGGGATCCAGTTGACCACGCCGTAGCGCACGAAGTAGCAGAACGCGTTGGCGACCGCGATGGCCCACAGGTAGGGATTCGGAAGCACGAAGCGCAGGAAGATTTCGCGGAACGGCAAGTTCTCTTCGTCGCGCTCGCTGTAGCCCGGCGGATAGTCGTCCTTGAACTGCTCGATCGTCGGCAACCCGCGCGATTGCGGCGTGTCCTCGAGCAGGAAGAAGACCACGATCGCGATCACGGCGGCGATCAGAGCATTGAAATAGAACTTGGCGCCCCAGTCAGCGAAGAGGCCGACGCCCATCACTGCGAGAGTGGCGACCAGCGCGCCACCGACGTTGTGGGCGGTATTCCAAACCGACACCGTGAGACCGCGCTCGCGCGTGCTGAACCAGTGCACCATGAGCTTGCCGCACGGCGGCCAACCCATGCCCTGCACCCAGCCATTGAGCACCATCATCGCGATGATGGCGGTGAGCGAAGCAGAGAGCAGGTCGAACAGGCCGAAGCAGGCCATGGTAGCTGCCGACAGGAGCAGGCCAAGCGGCAGGAAGTACTTTGGATTGCTGCGGTCGGACACCGAGCCCATCAGGAATTTCGAAAGCCCGTAAGCGATCGATAGCCCGGTGAGTGCACCGCCGAGCTGCGTCTTGGTGTACTCGGGATGCTCCGCGAGCAGATCTGGGATCGCCAGCGCGAGGTTGTTGCGGACCAAGTAGTAGCCCGCGTAGCCGATGAAGATGCCGACGAAGACGCGGCGGCGCAGGCGCCGATACAGCGGCGTGACCTCGGCGTCCGCGAGGGGTGCGCGGTGGGCGGCCGGACGCAGCCAGCCGATCATTGCGGGGCGGCTGGATTCGACACAGCGTCTGCGCGCAGCGCAAACCCACCACCAGCAAAAGAGACGCCCTTGGCCTGTAGCAGCGCGCGCAGCAGATCAGGACGGTCACTGATCAGGCCGTCCACGCCGAGCGCGAGCAGGCGCGCCATCTCCGCGGGATCGTTCACTGTCCAGGGGATTACGCGCAAGCCGAGCGCATGCGCCTCGCGAATCGTTTCGGCGCGCACATCGCGATAGTTTGGGGACCAGACCCGGGCACCGATCGCCACGACGGCGCGCGGCACCGAGCCTTGATGGTCGTCGATATCGAGCCCGCCGAGCCAGGGCGAAGGTCCCGCCTTGCCAAGCTGCACAGTGTCGTCGCTTGGCTGCTGGTCGGTGAGCGCGACCGTTTCCAGCATGGGCTCGAGGCGTTTGACCCGCGCCAGCGTGCGCCAGTCGAAGGACTGGATGCTGATGCGCGCTTGCATGCCGGACGTGCGCACTTCCGCCAGCAGGGCATCGACGAAATCGTCCGGCCCGACCGTGGTCTCCGGCTCGAGCGGATTGAGCTTGGTTTCGATATTGAGGCGCACGTTCGTGTTGCCGCGTTCCTTGACCAGTTCGAAGACGTCGGAAAGGCGCGGGATCCGCTCACCATCGCGGCCTTGCTGATCCGCGAAACGGGCAGCGTAGACGCTGCCGGGACGAATGCGCCCGACGTCGTATTTCGCGAGCTTCGCGTAGTCCAGCGACTTGATCGGAATGCGTTGGCCCGTCAGGAACTTGCCGTCTGCGCCCCGCGTGAGATCGTGGTTCAGCAGGCGATCGTGGGTGACTACGACGACCCCGTCCGCCGACACCGCGCAATCGAGCTCGAGCGTACTGACCCCAAGTTCGAGTGCCCAGGCAAAGGCAGCAAGGGTGTTCTCAGGCATGACTGCGCGCCCGCCGCGGTGAGCCTGCAGATCGAAGCCGGAAGGGGGGTGTTCACTGGCGGAGGTCGAGCCGGCTGCGAGGACCGCGAGCATCATAACGATGATCACTTTCAAGCGAGAACGCATGAGGAAAGCTCCAGCTTGAGGTAGCGCGGTTCCGTGCGCGCATGGAGCAGATGGAAGCGCGCAATCGATCGCGCCGGCGGCCGCGTCCCGAGACGCGCGCCTTCGTTCGTATTCCCAATCGCCAAAGCGCCGGGCGCCTTGCGTTCGGAATGTCCAGGCGACGACGATGTCAGCGGACGCATAGGACCCGGCCTGCATAAGCACCGGACCATGCCTCATGCCTCAGCGCGGAGCCGCTTCAGCGCGCTTGTTGTAGCCGTAGAAGTTCTTAAGCATCTGCTCGGAGCCACGGTATTCGGTCGCATTGGCTTCAACGAACTGCTGCACGCCGAGCTCGCTGATCACTTCGTACAGCGTCGGATCTTCGTGCAGTACCAGCAGCGCTTCCTTGACCTTCTGTTTGACATCCGCCGGCACGTCGGCCGCGGCCGAGACCGCCGGCCCCGGGAACTCGCGCGTGGTAATCACCGGCACCAGGTTCGGATACTGGTCGCGCAACCACGAAGGCACCATGGTGGCGTTGGCCTCGCCGGCAAACACGATCTCGACGGTATCGCGCCAGGATGTGGCGAGCGAACGCAGGTCGGGTTGCTGCATCGGATTCGGGAAGTACTCGAGCAGGAGCGCGAAACCCAGGTTGGGCGCCGGCATGGTGACCAGGCTCTTGGCGACGAAAGCCTGCACATTGCCTTCCTTGACGTCGTCCTGGGTGAGCAGCGAATAACTCGTCGGCAGGGAAGACTTGACGATCGGCTCGTAGCCGGACCGCTGGATGCGGAAATCGGTGAAATGCGCCTCGTCGAAAACGAAGTGCAGGTCTTTGCGATTCCGGATGTCATTCCAGTAAAACGCGTAATTCCGAGCCGTCACCAGCTTGAACGTGTGGCTCGTCGACTTGGTCAGATACGCGATCAGCGGTTCGTAAACTTCTCGCGCGCGTTCCGGTGTGTAGGTGGGTTCAACCGCGAAGTTGTATTCGGCGGCAAAGCCCGTTGCAGTAGTTGACAACAGAGCCACTGCAAGCCCCTTTCGTAACGAGTTTGCGGCCTTGCTGACGCTACTTTTCGCCATGATGTGCTCCCCGTGAACGCTTAAATCGTCATACCATTTTCACCAGGTAAATACCATGCACCTCAGATTGCAGAGGCCTCGCCGTTCAGCAGTCCGGCGTTGATTTCGCCTGCGAGGTTGCGATCGATTACGAACAGCGGCGCGCTCCCTTCGCTATGCAATTGGTCACCCGCCACGACGGCGTCGCCGACCACTGCGAGTGCGCGCGCACCCGCGAAATCCGCAGCAACGACATGTCCGGTGACAGTCGTCTCGCCATCGCGGCGCAACTCGGTTCCAGCCGTGCGCGGCGTCGGTGCCGCATGCGTGTCCAGCCACACCAGGTGGCGCTTGCTGCGGCCGAGATAATGCGTCCGCGCCAGGATCTCCTGACCGGGGTAACAGCCCTTCTTCAAAGTGAATGCAACGAGCCGCTCCAGCGCGAGCATCGGCGGCAGGAACTTGCCACTCACCGCCGCCTTGAGCCAGGGAATCCCCAAGCTGATCTGCTGCGTCCACAGCGATTCGGGCAGGGGAGTGTCGATGTGCTCCGGATGTGCGCTTGCGTACCAATCGAAGGCGTCGCAGCGATAGCGCGTGCTGCCCGGGTGCGGCTGATCGCCGATGGCGACCGGCGTCGAGCGGATCGTGCACTGCGCGCGCACCTTGTACATCGCGAGGCGCTTTTCGACCTCGCTCGCGTTGTCTTCCGGCAGCAGCAGCCGAAACACATCCTGCTCGATGCGTGCGCACAGCAGCAGCGCTTGCACGCGCCCATCGACTTGGCAGTAACTGCCGAAGCGCCACTGCCCGGGCGCGATCGCCTGGACGTCATTGGCGAGCTGCCCATGCAGATAGCTCGCCGCATCACGCCCACGCACCTCGATCTCTGCGAAACTTGGGATTGAGCTCATGTCTTAGGGATCCTCTGAGCAAGTCTCGCGGCCGCGACGACGGCTAAAACGTTCTCCAGCGAGGAAGGCGCCGCAGGTCATAGTTCACGCTCTGGCCAAGGTGGCTGACGAAGCTGGAGGACGTTCTAGCCCCCGTCCCTTCGGGTTGCGGTCCAAATGGCCTGCAGCGTCGTTCCAGTCCTTGGCGCCGTAGATGCGAAGCTACGACCTGCGGACTGCGCCTAGCTGCAAGCGATTTGGGCAACAACGCGGCCGCGATACTTGCTCAGAGGGTCACTTAGTATTCCATGGAGGAGCAGTCGATGACGCAGTCACACGAACCCGTAGCGACACCAGTGTCGCCAGAAGACGCGGTTGCGCAGGCGCCGGACGCGGCAGAACAGCCGAAGGTCGAGATTGGCGGCCGCAAGGGCCCCGATCCCACGCGGTACGGCGATTGGGAGAAGAACGGGCGCTGTATCGACTTTTGAGGGCGTGCGCTGGTGGCACGCGCGCTTGACCTAGGTCATGT
Source organism: Rhodanobacteraceae bacterium (assembly GCA_031425695.1). Classification (GTDB taxonomy): domain Bacteria; phylum Pseudomonadota; class Gammaproteobacteria; order Xanthomonadales; family SZUA-5; genus JANPJV01. The sequence goes on from JANPJV010000201.1 coordinate 11,288, forward strand.
TGCGCCCGCGTTGCGTTCGTGGGCGCGAACAGGCTTTCGGGCGCTACGTGACCAATGCGCAGTGTCACGTAGCGCCCGATTCGCGAAGCCGCAAGGATCACTCACCACGCGGGCGTAACGTGACCTACGTCTGGGCCTGCCACACATCGAAAGCCTCCCCCTTTCTAGTGTTCAGAATCGGTCTACGGACTGTTATTGTCCGGTGACTTCGCAGCGCGGTTATCGGCGCCTGGCGATCCATTTCAAGGGGTTGACGATGGCTTCTCGGGCGCGCCCGCTTTCGCCGCATCTGCAGATCTACAAGTTCCACCTGCTGATGATGATGTCGATCGTGCACCGGGCCACTGGCGTCGCTTTATGCGCTGCGGCCGTGCTGCTGACCTGGGGGTTGGTCGCAGTGGCCAGCGGACCGGAGGCGTATGCGGATTTCCTGCAGTTCATGCGCTCCATCCCGGGCCGGCTGATCGTCGCCGGCTTCGTGCTCTCGATGGTTTACCACTCGCTCAACGGCCTGCGGCATCTCAACTGGGATACCGGCAGCGGGCTCGATCTCAAGAGTAGCTATGCAACTGGCTGGGCAGTCGTGGTTTTGACCCCATTGCTGTCGGCAGCGTTGCTCTGGTTGGCGTGGACATGAAGATTGCCGCGAGGATTGCAGCATGAGCGACTTTCGCACTGCACTGAAGCGCGTGCGCGGCCTGGGTTCTGCCCGCGAGGGCGTCGGCCACTGGTGGGCACAGCGACTGACCGCGATCGCGCTGCTGCCGCTGTCGATCTGGTTCATGTGGCTCAGCGTCAGCCTCAGTGGCGCCGATTACATGACTGTACGTGAAACGCTGGCGAGCCCGCTGCAGGCTATCCCGATGATTCTTTATGTCTACGCGCTGTTCCACCACGGACAGCTCGGACTGCAGGTGGTCATCGAGGACTACATTCATCAGCGGCCAGTCGAGATCGGCCTTCTGATTTTGGTGAAATTTCTGGCGCTTGTCGCCGGTCTTACTGCAACGATCGCAGTCCTGATCCTGATTTTTGGCGCAACCAACTCATGACCGAGGCGTACAAACTCCAGCACCACCATTATGACGTGGTGGTCGTCGGCGCCGGTGGCGCGGGCCTGCGCGCCACCATGGGCATGGCCGCCAAAGGTCTGGCGACCGCGTGCCTGACCAAGGTCTTCCCGACGCGTTCGCACACAGTCGCCGCGCAAGGTGGCATCAGCGCCGCGCTCGGCAACATGGGCGAGGACGACTGGCGCTTCCACTTCTACGACACCATCAAGGGCTCCGACTGGCTCGGCGATCAGGATGCGATCGAGTACATGTGCAAGGAGGCGATCCCGGCGATCGTCGAACTCGAGCATTACGGCGTGCCGTTCTCGCGCACCGAGGACGGCAAGATCTACCAGCGTCCGTTCGGTGGCATGACCACCCATTACGGGCAGGGCAAGGCCGAGCGCACCTGCGCGGCCGCCGACCGTACCGGCCACGCCATCCTGCACACGCTGTACCAGCAATCGCTCAAGCACGACGCACGCTTCTACATCGAATACATCGCGCTCGACCTGATCATGGACGACGGCGTATGCCGCGGCGTGATCGCGTGGGATCTGTCCGACGGCTCGCTGCATGTCTTCCACGCCCACAGCGTGGTGCTGGCCACTGGCGGCTACGGCCGCAGTTATTTCTCCTGTACCTCGGCGCATACCTGTACTGGCGATGGCACCGGCATGGTGCTGCGCGCCGGACTGCCGCTGCAGGACATGGAGTTTGTACAGTTCCATCCGACCGGCATCTACGGTGCCGGCTGCCTGATCACCGAAGGCGTGCGTGGCGAGGGCGGCTACCTCACCAATTCGGCAGGCGAACGCTTCATGGAACGCTACGCGCCGAACGCCAAGGACCTGGCCTCGCGCGACGTCGTCAGCCGCGCGATGACCATCGAGATTCGCGAGGGCAGGGGCGTTGGCCCGCTGAAGGACCACATCCACCTGCACCTCGAGCACCTCGGCCCGGAAGTGATCCACGAGCGCCTGCCGGGCATTGCCGAAACCGCGCAGATCTTTGCCGGCGTCGATGTCGCGCGCGAACCGATTCCGGTGCTGCCGACCGTGCACTACAACATGGGCGGCGTGCAGACCAATTATCACGGTGAGGTCGTCACCATCAAGAATGGCGACCCGAACCACGTGGTACCTGGCTTGATGGCCATCGGCGAGGCCGCCTGCGTGTCCGTGCATGGCGCCAATCGCCTGGGTTCCAACTCGCTGCTCGACCTGGTGGTGTTCGGCCGCGCCGCCGCGATTCGCGCTGCCGAAGTCGTCAAGGCGGGCGCCACCCACAAAAACCTCAAGTCCTCGTCCTACGACCAGGCACTCGCCAATTTCGATGGCCTGCGCAACGCCCGCGGCAGCATTCCCACCGCGCAGATCCGCAATGAGATGCAGCGTGCGATGCAGGGCCACGCCGCGGTGTTCCGCACGGGCGAGGTGCTGCGCGACGGCTGCCGGCAGATGAGCGCGATCAACGCCAGCTTCAAGGATGTGCGCGTTTCCGATCGCTCGTTGATCTGGAATTCGGATCTGGTGGAGACGCTGGAACTGCAGAACCTGCTTGGGAATGCACTGGCGACGATCTATTCGGCAGAAAACCGCACCGAGAGCCGCGGCGCCCACGCGCGCGAGGACTTCAAGGACCGCGACGACGTCAACTGGCTCAAGCACACGCTGTCCTATGTCGACGCGAACGGCAAGGTCAGCTTCGATTACCGCCCGGTGCACTTGAACACCCTCACCGACGAAGTCGAAGCGGTTCCACCCAAAGCACGCACGTACTGAGGCAGGGAAGATGGCGCAATTCACGCTCCCCAAAAACTCCAAGCTGACTGCGGGCAAGCACTTTCCGGCGCCCGCTGGCGCCACGAAAGTACGCAAGTTCAAGATCTATCGCTTCGATCCGGATTCTGGCGCCAATCCGCGCACGGATACCTATGACGTCGACATGGCGAACTGCGGTCCGATGGTCCTGGACGCGCTGATCAAAATCAAAAACGAGATCGACCCGACACTGACGTTCCGGCGCTCATGCCGAGAGGGTATCTGCGGCTCGTGCGCGATGAGCATCGATGGCGGCAATACGCTGGCGTGCACGCGCGCCACCGCAGACTGCACCGGCGAGGTCAAGATCTATCCGCTGCCGCACATGCCGGTGATCAAGGACCTGGTCCCGGACATGACCAACTTCTACGCGCAGTACGCGTCGATCAAGCCGTGGATCCGCACGCAGAGCGCACCACCGCCCGATCGCGAGCGCCTGCAGTCACCGGAAGACCGCAAGCTGCTCGATGGCCTGTACGAGTGCATCCTGTGCGCCTGCTGCTCCACTTCGTGTCCGAGCTACTGGTGGAATGGCGATCGCTACCTCGGCCCGGCCGTGCTGCTGCAGGCCTATCGGTGGATCGTCGACACCCGCGACGAAGATACCGGCACCCGGCTCGACGATCTTGAAGACCCGTTCCGCTTGTACCGCTGCCACACCATCATGAACTGCACCAAGACCTGCCCCAAGGGATTGAACCCCGCCAAGGCGATCGCCGAGATCAAGAAGGCGATGGTGGCGAGACGCTCTGTCTGACGTATGAGCGGGAGCAACAGCCATCCACAGATTACACAGATAAAAAGCGGATGACGCAGATTAAGAGCAAGGTCCTTTCGCGAGGCAATTGCTCGGTCGCTCTTGATCTGCCTAATCTGCGAAATCTGTGGATAAGCCTTTGATTTGTTTCACAACGTACTGAGCCCGTCCGGCACGCAAGTCCCCAACCCAAGACCGCTCTAATCTGCGTCATCCGCTTTTCATCTGTGTAATCTGTGGATAAGTCTCTTGATCTTCCCGCCCGACGAAGCGACCAAAAAGTTGCGCTGGCAGTGTCGGCGCGGAATGAAAGAACTGGATTTCCTGCTGACTCGATTTCTCGATCAGTCATACTTGTCGGCTTCGGTTTCGACGCAGGCGAACTTTCGTGCCTTGCTCGAAGTCGAAGATGACCGCCTCTGGGAGTGGTTCCTGGGCCGCTCCAAACCCGAAAATGCAGAACTCGATGCCATCGTCCAGTGCATACGCAGCACCCCTGTCACTAAGACTTGATCCTTCTCGCTACGAGTATGTCGCGCTCGGTGTCGGGCTGCTGGTCGCGGTCGCCGGCATCTTTTCCGCGGATCTCCCGCTGATGGTGCAAGCGGTCATGGCACTGTTGGCGCTGTCGCTCGCCATGCGCGCCTTGCAGTTGCTGCAGGCGCGGCCGGGGCAGCTGATGCTGTACGCGGATGGCAGCCTGACCTTGTCCGCCGCCACTGCCGGGATCGACGTGCCGATTCCACTGCCCGCGCAACTGCTGCAGGCGGCCTGGTGGGGGCCACTGGCGCATCTCGAATTTTCAGCGCTCGATGGCCCGCGGCACTCGCTCGCGCTCTTCCCTGATCGCCTGGACGCCGATTCGCGCCAGCGCCTGCGCGTCTGGCTGGCCACGCACCGCCCGGTGCGGAGTGCCGCGCCGGTGGAAGCCCCAGGCGCGCGCGCATGAAGCTCTTTCATCCGCTGTCGATCGCGATCGGCCTGCGCTACACCGGCGCCAAGCGCCGCAATCACTTCATCTCCTTCATTTCGCTGGTCTCGATGCTCGGCATTGCCCTTGGCGTGTGGGCGCTGATCGTCGTGATCTCGGTCATGAACGGCTTCGAGCTCGAGTTGCGCTCGCGCATCCTCGGCATGGTCAGCCACGCCACTATTTCGGCGTTCGGCAAGCAGGTGTACGACTGGCCGTCGATCGTCGATTCGGCGAAGACGCAACCGCATGTCGTTGGGGCCGCGCCCTACATCGAACACGAGGCGATGCTGCAGGGGCGCAAGATCAGCGGCGCGATGATCCGCGGCGTCGTCCCGGAGCTCGAAAACGAGGTCTCCGAGGTCGGCGCGGCGACCAAGATTGGCAAGTTCGAGACGCTGCTGCCGGGCAGCTATAACATCGTGATCGGCTCTGAGCTCGCGCAGGCGCTGGGCCTCGAGCTCGGTGACAAAGTTACGCTGATGGCGCCACAGATGCGGGCCACGCCGGTCGGCGTGGTGCCGCAGATGCGCCGATTCCACATCACCGGGATTTTTGAGGTCGGGATGTACGAGTACGACCGCGGGTTCGCGTTCGTGCATATCCAGGATGCTGCCAAGCTGTTCCGCGATGGCGACGGCGTCACCGGCGTGCGCCTCAAGCTCGACGACATGTTCCAGGCGTGGCGCGTAGCCCAGGACCTCGGCACCTCGCTGCCGGGCAACTACAGCGTGCGCGACTGGACCCAGCAGCACAGTAATTTTTTCCGCGCCGTGCAGACCGAGAAGCTGGTGATGTTCATCATCCTCTCGCTGATTGTCGCTGTCGCAGCGTTCAACCTGGTATCGACGCTGGTCATGGTCGTGACCGACAAGCAGGCCGACATCGCCATCCTGCGCACGCTCGGCGCCAGCCCGCGCTTGATCATGGGCGTGTTCATGGTGCAGGGGCTCGCGGTTGGACTGGTTGGCAGCCTGATCGGATTGCTACTGGGGGTGCTGACCGCCGAGAACATCCACATTATCGTTCCATTCCTCGAGCGCACCTTCGGCTTCCAGGCAATGCCGGGCGATATCTACTACATCTCGTCAGTGCCGTCCGAGCTGCGCAGCTTCGACGTCATGCGCATCGGCGTGATGTCGGTGGTGTTCTCGGTGATCGCGACCATCTACCCCGCGTGGCGCGCGGCGCGCACCCAACCGGCCCAGGCGCTGCGCTATGAGTGACTTGCGCGCTATGAGTGAAGGCAGGGGCTCCGCGCTGCGCGCGGATGATCTTGCTGTCATCGAGGCGCGCGGCATCGGCAAGGTCTTCGACGACGGCGAGCTGCGCGTGGAGGTATTGAAGGGCGCGTCCCTGAGCGTCGTGCGCGGCGAGAGCGTGGCCATCATCGGCACGTCTGGCGCCGGCAAGAGCACGCTGCTGCACATCCTCGGTGGCCTCGAGCTGCCGAGCGCCGGCGATGTGCTGGTGCAGGGACGCTCGATGTCGCAGCTGTCGGACGCCGAGCGCGGCCGCTTGCGCAACCAGGCACTCGGCTTCGTCTACCAGTTCCACCATCTGCTGCCCGAGTTCACGGCGGTCGAAAACGTGGCGATGCCACTATTGATCGGAGGCGCCAAGCCCGCCGATGCGCAGGCGCGCGCGTCGGCCTTGCTGGAACGCGTCGGTCTCGGCCAACGCCTGCTGCACAAGCCCGGCGAGCTGTCCGGTGGGGAGCGCCAGCGCGCCGCAGTCGCCCGGGCGCTGGTTACCCGGCCCGCCTGCGTGCTCGGCGACGAGCCCACCGGCAACCTGGACGAGCGCACGGCGGGGCAGGTGTACGAGCTCATGCTCGAGCTCAATCGCGAAATCGGCACCAGCCTGGTCATCGTCACCCACGACCGCCGCCTCGCCGCCCGCATGGATCGCGTGCTCGAGCTGCACGGCGGTCAGTTGGGGCCGGCACAGGCGTGAGCGGGGTCGATGCCAGCGCATCTGTTGTTGTAGGTCATGTTGCCCGCGCAGCGGGCTACTTGACGGCTGTCGGTGTACAAGAAGCGTCAAGTAGCCGGCTGCGCCGGCAACATGACCTACCAGAACAACTGCGCGACTGCCCGATGACCTGACCCATGCGCCTGCACCCGGCCAGCGGATTTGGTTTCGCCGCGGGTGCGAGCGCGCTGTTGTTCCTGCCGGAGCTGCCCAATCCGCTGTGGCCATTGCTGGCAGCGGCCCTGCTCGCCGGCATCCTCGCGCTCAGCTCACGCAGTTCGGCTGCAGGTTCGACCTGTCATCGAACGCTCATTCCCGCTGCGCTCGCCGCCGCGCTCGGCTTTGCCTACGCCATTTTCGTCGCCCAGATCGTCCTTGCTGACCGCTTGCCGCCTTCGCTCGAAGGCCAGGAGATGGAAGTATCCGGCCACGTCGCCTCACTGCCGATCCGCGAGGCGCGCTCAATCCGCTTCGATCTGCGTGTGGATGCGGTCGATGAGCGCCTGCCGCGGCGCATCAGCTTGTCGTGGTACGACGCCGACGCCACGGGGGAACCGGGCGAGTGCATCCGTGCCCGGGTCAAGCTGAAACGCCCGCGCGGCCTGGTCAATCCCGCCGGCTTCGACTTCGAGCGTCACGCCCTGGCAGCGCGCATCGGCGCGACCGGCTACGTCACTACGAGGCTGCCGAGCCCGGATTGCAGCAACGCATTCACGATCAACCAACCGCGCGCAGTCATCGCGACCCGCATCGACGAGCTCCTGCCGGCAGGACGCGTGCGCGCGACCGTCAAGGCACTCGCGATCGGCGACCAGCGCGAGCTCGACGAGCGCGCCTGGGACCTCTTCCGCGCAACCGGCACCAGTCATCTGATCGCGATCTCAGGTCTCCATGTGAGCCTGGCCGGCGGCCTGGGCGCGGGCCTGGTATGGCTGCTGTACTGGCTGCTGCCGGGCCTCGGCCTGCGCTGGCCGCGTCCCCAGGCCATGGCCGTGGCGGCGCTGCTGTGCGCGACCCTCTATGCCGGGCTGGCCGGCTTCAGCCTGCCGACGGTGCGCACGCTGATCACGCTGGCAGCGATGCTGGCCGGCGTGCTGCTGCGGCGCGAGCTCGGCTGGTGGACGCGCTATGCGCTGGCACTGTGGGTAGTCCTGCTTTTCGACCCGCTGGCGCCGCTGACGCCGGGTTTCTGGCTGTCATTCGGAGCTGTCGCCTGGCTGATCCTGGCGTTCGGCGAACGTTGGGCGCCGCTCGCGCGTTGGCGGCTGTGGGTCATCCCGCAGCTTGGCCTTTCACTGGCGCTGTTGCCGCTCGGCCTGGCCTTCTTCCAGCAGACCAGCCTGGCGTCGCCGCTGGTCAACCTGTTGGCAGTTCCGTTCGTGACCTTCGCCGTCGTGCCCTTGCTGCTGCTGGCGCTGGCCAGTTGGCCGATGGCTGCGCTCAGCGGGGCATTATTCAAGCTGGCGGCAATGCTGGTCGGCGTATTCGACGCGCTGATCGTCATCGCGGCGGAATGGCCGGCGTCGCGCTGGGCCTTGCCTGCACCTGATCCGTTCGCGTGGACCCTGGCATTGCTGGGCTGCCTGTGGCTGCTGGCTCCACGTGGCTGGCCCGCACGCGCCCTCGGGCTGTTCGGTCTGCTGCCCTTGCTGTGGCCGGTCCGTGCGGGCCTGGGACCGGGTGCCTACGAGCTGATTGCGCTGGATGTCGGTCAGGGCCAGGCGGTCCTGGTGCGCACGGCAAGCCACGCGGTGCTCATCGACACGGGACCCGGATTCCAGGACGGCGGCGACCTGGGGGACCGGGTGCTGGTACCGAGCCTGGTGCAAAGCGGCGTCGACGTGCTGCCGCGCCTGATCGTGAGCCACACCGACAGCGACCATCACGGAGGCACCGCCAGCGTGCGTGCGCGCCTCGCGGTCGATCGGGTGTCTACCTCGGCACCAGGCCAGATCGCGGGTGCACACCGCTGCTTGCCAGGCGAGCGCTGGCAATGGGACGGGGTCGAGTTCGAGATCCTGCATCCACCCGCGCTGATGCCGTACCTCGGCAACGAGAGCTCGTGCGTGGTGCGCGTGCAAGGGCAGGGCGGCTCGGCGCTCATCCCCGGCGATATCGGCGAAGTCATCGAAGGCCGCCTCGTGCGCGAGCAGCCCGCCGCGCTCGATGTGGACATACTGCTCGCGCCCCACCACGGCAGCGCCGGCTCTTCCAGCGCCGCATTCCTCGATGCGGTTAGCCCCGCCTGGACGATTTATTCGGCCGGTTATCGCAACCGCTTCGATTTCCCGCGCGCCGTCGTCGTCGAGCGTGTCCGCGCACGCGGCGCCCGCCAACTCACGACCGGCGACGTCGGTGCCGTGCACCTGCTGGTGCGGCCGGACAAGGCGATCGAAGTCACGTCCGAGCGCGCCATGACGTGGCGCTGGTGGCGGGAATGAAGCGGTGTCGGTGTCGGTTGTCGGTGTCGGAAAAAGCGTAAGCGGGTGTCGGTGTCGGTTGTCGGTGTCGGTAAAAGCGCAAGCGGTTGTCGGTGTGGGTTTTTGGTTTTTGTAAAATTCAAAACGCGACCGGGGGATGAAAAGGAACAGCCGGAAACCACCACAGACACACCCATTTTGACAACAACAAACCCACCAACCACACCCCCAGGG
>JANPJV010000202.1:0-24432 GCA_031425695.1 Rhodanobacteraceae bacterium
GGCCCACCACAGCAAAAGCGTCCGCGCGCAGCGCAGACCCACCACCAGCAAAAGCGTCCGTGCGCAGCGCAGACCCACCACAGCAAAAGCGTCCGCGCGCACCGCAGACCCACCACCAGCAAAAGCGTCCGCGCGCAGCGCAGACCCGCCGAGCCAAAGCAGTGCGCAGCCGCCATGACTTCCGCCCCTTTTTCGTTCACGCGCGGCGGCGTACGCTGCGCGCCCTCCACCGCCCCTGCATCCTAGGATTTCCATGCGCCCTCGCAATCGGCTCGCACTGCTCATCGGTCTTGCATTGACCGGCCCCGCCCTTGCCGCGGAATCTGACCGCTGGGAAATCCCGGTCGCGGTCAAGACGCTCGACAATGGGCTGACGGTGGTGATCTCGGAAGATCACAGTGCGCCGGTGGTGGGCGTCAGTGTCGTCTACAAGGTGGGCATGCGCCTGGAGCCGAAGAATCGCAGCGGCTTTGCGCACCTCTTCGAGCACTTGATGTTCGAAGGTACGCCGAATGCGCCTGAGGGCACGTTCGACAAAGTGATCTCGGGTGGCGGCGGCCGCAACAACGGCTCGACGCGTCCGGACTACACCAACTACATCGAGGTCGCCCCGGCGTCGGCGATCGAGCCGATCCTGTGGCTCGAGGCCGATCGCATGAAAACCCTCGACTTCAACGCCAAGACCCTGAAGAACCAGCAGGACGTGGTCAAGGAAGAGATCCGCGTCAACGTGCAGAACCAGCCGTACGGCGGCTTCATGTGGATCGACATCGGCCAGCACGCCTTCCAGAAGTGGGAGAACAATCACGATGGCTACGGCTCGTTCGTCGATCTCGAGAACGCCAGCCTGGAGGACGTCAAGGCCTTCCATCGCGATTACTACGGCCCCAACAACGCCGTGATCGCGCTCGCCGGCGACATCACCCCGGAGCAGGGCTTCGCGCTGGCGGAAAAGTATTTCGGCAAGATCGAAGCACGCAAGACGCCGGCGCCGCCGGATGTCAGCGAGCCGCTCAACACCAAGGAAAAACGCATCACCCAGTCGGACAAGCTGGCGCAGGTGCCGGCCGTCGCCGTGGCCTGGAAGATCGCCGATCGCGCGACGCCGGACCAGGCACCGTTCGCGGTGCTTGCCGAAGTGCTCGCCGGTGGTGATGCCTCGCGCCTCTACCAGAACCTGGTCAAGGGCAAGGAGATGGCGCTCAACGTCGACTTCCTGTTCGGACTGACCGGCCCGTTCGAGTTTGATGGCCCGACGCTGATGACGGTGTTCGCGCTGTACAAGCCGACCTTCACGTCCGACCAGCTGCTCGCCGAGATGGATGTGGCGATTGCCGCGATCGTCAAGGACGGCGTCTCCGACGAAGAGCTCGCGCGCGTCAAGACCGGCATGCTGGCTGACTGGAACAACAGCATGGAAAGCTTCCTCGATCGTGCCGATTCGCTGGCGAAATTCCAGGCACTGTGGGGCGATGCGAAAGTCGCCAACCAGGTGCCGGGATGGATCGACGCGGTCACGTCCGCGGACATCCAGCGCGTGGCTGCCAAGTACCTGACCACCCCGAATCGCACCGTGATCGATCGCAAGCCGGCCGCGATGCTCGCCGCCGCCACGCCCGATTCCGCCACGCCCGAAGCCGCCAAGTCTGACGCGGCCGCTCCTGCCGCTGCCGACAAGAAGTAAGGACTCGCCATGACCAAGACCTTGATTTCGCTGTTTATCGGCTCGCTGCTCGCGGCGCCCGTTTTCGCCGCCACCCCGGCACTGCCGAAGGACCTGCCCGCCTATGCGCAGGACAAGCCGCTGCCGGTGCCGGAGATTGCCAAGAAAACCCTCGAAAACGGCATGACCGTGTGGGTGGTTCCACGGATGGGCGTGCCACGCGTCGACTATCTCCTGGCCTTCAAGGGCGCGGGCCTCGGGGCTGATGGCCCGGAGCAGCAAGGTTTTGCCTCGACCCTCGCCGGCCTCTTCAGTGAGGGCACCGCCAAGCACGATTCGAAGGCGATCGCGGAGCTCGCGCAAGGCTACGGCGGCTCCGTGGGTGCCTCTGCCTCCAACGATGGGCTGAGCGTCTCGGCCAACGCGGTGGCCTCCAAGGCTGCGCCGATGATCGAGCTCTTTGCTGAAGTCGCGCGCAGCCCGATCTTCCCGGAAAAAGAAGTCGTGCTGGCAAAAGCGAATGCGCTGCAGGGCCTCAAGGCCGCCGAGGCGCAGCCGGGTTTCCGCGCCGAGCGCGCGATCGCCGCCGCGGTCTATGGCGATCACCCATACGCACGCACCCAGCCGACCGAGGCTTCGATCAATGCCATTACGCGCGAACAGCTGCAGGCCGCCTATGCCGCGCGTGTGCGCCCGGATCGCGCGCTGCTGGTGATCACCGGCCGCATCGACGAGGCGCGCGCTTTCGAACTGGCTGAATCGGCATTTGGCGACTGGAAAGCCGAGGGCGAGGCGCCCGCTGCAATCGCCGCGACCAAGAGCACGGCGACGCCGACCTTCATCCATCTCGATCGTCCAGAAAGCGTGCAGTCGAGCGTGCGCATCGGGCGCCCGGCCATCCCGGCAACGCACGCCGACAACGTCCCCTTGCGCTTGACCAGCACCCTGCTCGGCGGCGGCTTCAGCAGTCGCCTGATGCAGAACCTGCGCGAAGACAAGGGCTACACCTACGGCGCCGGCGTCGGCATGCGCGCCCAGGCAGCCGGCGGCAGCCTGATCGGTTCCGCCGACGTGCGCAATGAAGTCACCGGCGCAGCCGTGTCCGAGTTCATGGCCGAGTTCAAGAAGATTGGCGCCGAGCCGGTCGGCGCGCGCGAGCTCGACATGAACAAGCGCTACGTCGCCGGTGGCTACCTGATCAGCAACCAGCAGCAGGGCGCCGTCGCCGGCACCCTCGCATCCAACTGGCTGGTCGGCCTGCCGCCGGAGTACCTCGGCGAGTACGTGCCGAAGATCCGCGCGGTCACCGCCGAGCAGATCCAGGAAATCGGCAAGAAATACTTCGCACCCGAGCAGCTCTCGATTGTCGTCGTCGGCGACAAGGCGGTGGTCGAGCAGTTGAAGGATTACGGCAAGTTCGAGACGAAGTAGTTTTCGATCGGCGCGGGTCCGGACCTTGTCCGGACGCTTTTGATCTACGTGGGTCCGGACCTCGTCCGGACGCTTTTGATCTACGTGGGTCCGGACCTCGTCCGGACGCTTTTGATCTATGTGGGTCCGGACCTTGTCCGGACGCTTTTGATCTATGTGGGTCCGGACCTTGTCTGGACACTTTTGACTTGAAGAGCGTCCGGACAAGGTCCGGACCCACGTGAAGCGACCGTACAGTTACTCGAAGCCGTTCGCAAAGATCATGTTCGGCTGCGCTCCACCGCCCCCGCCGCTACTGCACGGAACGGTGAGCACGACGCTGTCGCTGGCGCTGCGCACGGTCGCGCCGTTGCGCAATTGCAGGTGCAGGGTCGCGCTAGTGGTTCCGGAGAGCGTGCGCGTGGTGGTCGCGGCAAAGGGTTGCCACGCACTCCAGTTGCTGCCGTCATTGGAAAAGCGCATCTCCTGCGCCCACCCGCTGCCGTAGGCATAGACGTCGACCTGGCAGGTGCTGACCCGATACGCCTCGCGTGCGATCACCACCGGGTAGACATCGTTGCGGGTCCCGAAGACCTGCGTCCAGTAGCGCTGGAACGGACCGCTGTTGCTGCTGCTCACGGCGCACGTATTGCTCTGCGACACGCGCACGTTCGACGCATCGGCACTGTCCAGCACGTAGCCGACACCGGTCTCCCGATAGGCGGTGCTCACGATGTTGGCGCGATGCCCGGGACTCAGCATCCAGCCGGCAACCACGGTCGTCGGCGTCGACTGTCCTGCGGCGATGTTTTCCGCGGCCGAGTTCCAGTTGTAGCCGGCCGCACTCATTCGTTCCCAAGGCTGCGACTGGGTGTCCGGATCGCAATGCATGAAGAAGTTGCGCGTCGCCATGTTCTGCGAATGCGTCTGCCCGGCAGTCATCAGGTTGGACTGCAGCTTGTGCGGCGGCAGGCTGCCATTCGCCAGGCGCTCCAGGTTGACCAGCTCGACCACCTGTTCGGAGAAGGTCTGGGCGATAGCAGGTGCGCCGACGCTTCCGGCGGCGACCGCTAGTGCGCTTGCTGTCAGGATTTTCATGCGCGACTTTTTATACGGGCATGAGTTAAATCAATGTTCTGGAAGTGTCATCGCGCGGGTGGGCGTTCAGCGATGTGACGGTCTTGCGGCGCCCAATTTTGGAGCGCCGCACTCCAAATGGACGAAAGTCCGTCTCGCGACGAATCGCTCAAGCGCCTAGGATTGACGATTCTTTCGCAACCGGAGCCGCACCCATGAGCAAGGTCCATCCTGATGCCGACAGCGCCCTGGCTGGGCTCCTGCATGACGACATGACGATCGCGGCGGGTGGCTTCGGCCTGTGCGGCATCCCCGAGAACCTGATCAAGACCCTGGTCGCGAGCGGAGCCAAGGGCCTCACCATCGTCGGCAACAATGCCGGGGTCGACGACTTTGGCATGGGCCTGCTGCTGAAGACCCGCCAGGTCAAGAAAGTGATCGCGTCCTACGTCGGCGAGAACAAGGAATTCGAAAGGCAGGTGCTGGCGGGTGAGCTCGAGCTGCAATTGACACCGCAGGGTACGCTCGCGGAAAAGCTGCGTGCTGGCGGCGCCGGCATCCCGGGTTTCTATGTGCGCACCGCATACGGCACGCTGCTTGCGGACGGCAACCCGACGCGCGAGTTCGGCGGCACCGAATACGTGCTCGAAGAGGGCATCAAGGCCGACGTTTCGCTGGTGAAGGCCTGGAAAGGCGACGCCTTCGGCAACTTGGTCTATCGCAAGACGGCGCGCAACTTCAACCCGATGATCGCGACGTGCGGCACCGTCACAGTGGCCGAGGTCGAGGAATTGGTCGAGGTCGGGACACTCGATCCCGACCAGATCCACACCCCGGGCATCTATGTCGACCGCATCATCCAGGGGACGAACTACGAGAAGCGCATCGAGTTCCGCACCGTCCAGGGCAGCGCCTCGAAGAAGGATTCACCGATCCGCGAACTGATGGCCAAGCGCGCAGCGCGTGAGCTGCGCGACGGCTACAACGTCAATCTCGGCATCGGCATTCCGACCCTGGTCGCCAACCATATTCCCGAGGGCATTCAGGTCACCCTGCAGTCGGAAAACGGACTTTTAGGCATCGGTCCATTCCCGGGCGAAGATACGGTCGACCCGGATCTCATCAACGCCGGCAAGCAGACCATCACCACCATTCCCGGCTCCAGCTTTTTCTCGAGCGCCGATTCCTTCGCGATGATCCGCGGCGGCCACATCGACCTTTCCATCCTTGGCGGCCTCGAAGTCGCCGACAACGGCGACATCGCCAACTGGATGGTCCCAGGCAAGATGGTCAAGGGCCCCGGCGGCGCGATGGACCTGGTCTCGGGCGTCAAGCGCGTGATCGTGCTGATGGAGCACACGTCCAAGGACGGCAGCCCGAAGATCCTCAAGGAATGCGGCCTGCCGATCACCGGCAAGGGCGTGGTCAACATGATCATCACCGACCTGTGCGTGTTCGACGTGCTCCCGGACGGCGGCGGCCTTCTGCTCACCGAGCTGCACCCGGGCGTCAGCCTCGAAGACGTGCGCGCCAAGACCGGAGTGCCGTTCAAGAGCGCGTTGTAATCACGGAACGGGAAAGTCGAATGTAGGTCACGTTGCGCCCGCGAATTTCCGGGCAATGACGGGTAGAGATCGGGCGCTACGTGACATTGTCGCGCGTGGTGTCACGTAGGGCCCGATCGCCAAATCGCCCTCATGAGATTTCGCGGGCCCAACGTGACCTACGTCGTGCCGGGACCACACCCCAATCCCACCGTCCGGCGGCTGGCCGTGGACACGGCCAGGTGCTCAAGCCCAGACTCCGCGCCCCCGTCGCCCGTGCAGTTGCACCGGCGCGTGCTTGAGGTAGGTCTTCCATGCGCATGCTCATCGCCGCCCTGCTGCTCATCCTGGCGGCCACGGCTCACGCCTTGCCCGATCACCACGAGCTCGAGGCGACGCTGCATCTGCAGTCGGCCGGTGAGCGCATCGAGGTCGAGGTTGCGGCGCAGTTTCCGCACGCGCCGGCGCGCACGCAGACCTACTTCGAGCTGAAATTGATCGCGCCCGACGGCGCCACGCTGGCGACCCAGGTGGGCGAGATCGTTCTCGGTGCCGGCACCCGCGAGCGCACGCGCAAATTCTTCTCGACCGCCGAGCTGGCGCCAGGCGACTACACGGTGAGCCTGACCGCCACCGCGATCGAGCCGTGGATGCTCGCGCGGCTGCGTGCGGGGGATGCGCAAACGCGTGTGCGCGAGGCGCTGGCCTTCGCGCCGAATGGCATCGTGACGCAGCAATGGGAGACGCGCGTCGGTGTGTTGCCGCTGCCGAAGATGCCGGCCTTCCCGGGCTTGCTGCATGCCGCGGCCAAGGTGGCCGATCCACCGGGCGGCCTTCCGTATCGCGTGTACCTCGCCAACCTGCACAGCCAGACCAATCATTCGGATGGCGGCGGCGACATTGCGACATGTACCAGCTCGCAAGGTGCGCAGAACGGCGAATACGGCCCGGACGTGGCCTTTGCGTACGCGCGCAACCATGGCCTCGACCTGCTCGCCACCACCGAGCACAACCATTACTTCGACGGTAGCTCGAGCACCAACTCCAGCGCCACGCCGGGGCAGGCGATCGGCCTCTACCAGTCGGGCATCCAGGCGGCGATCAACTACAACAACGCGAACCCGAACTTCCTCGCGGTGTATGCGATGGAATGGGGCGTGATCAGCGGCGGTGGCCACCTCAACATTTTCGGTGGCAACCAGCTGTTCGGATGGGAATACAACTCCTCCAACCAGTTGCTCGCGGAAGTTTTCACCGCGCGCTCCGAGTACCCGCCGCTGTATGCGCTGATGCGCGCGAACGGCCTGGTCGGGCAGTTCAATCATCCCGCGACCAGCGGCCAGTTCCTGGTCGACGGCACCGCGCTCGGCTACCACGCCGATGGCGACGAAGTCATGGTGCTGAGCGAGATCATGAACACCTCGGCCTTCAGCAACGCCACCATGGAGGATGAGACCGGCCGTACCTCCTTCGAGGGTGCATTCAACCGCCTGCTGGAGCGCGGCTATCACGTGGCGCCGGCGACCAACCAGGACAACCACTGCGCGAACTGGGGCTCCGCCTATTCCAACCGCACCGCGATCCTGATCCCGACCGCCGAGGCGATGACGCCGACGACCTTCATCGAGGCGCTGCGCGCGCGTCGTGTGTTCGCGACCATGGACAAGACCAGCCAGATCATCCTGCGCAGCGGCACGCACCTGATGGGCGAACGCATCACCAACACCGGGCCGCTCAGCCTTGAAGTGCTGTACGCGACGACCGGGACACAGGCGGTGCAAAGCGTGCAGATCTTCCAGGGCGTGCCCGGGCGCAACGGGACCGTCACCGTACTGGCGACCACCGCCACGCACACCTTCACCCCGGCCGCCGGCCCGCATTTCTATTGGGCCAAGATCACCCAGACCGACGGCAAGTTGCTGTGGTCCGCCCCGCTGTGGGTCGAGCAGATCGGCGATCTGCTGGTGAATGGCTTCGAGTAATGAGGCCTTTGTAGGTCATGTTGCCCGCGCAGCGGGCTACTTGACGTTCTCGCGTGCCACCGTCAAGGCCCGCTGGCGCGGGCAA
This sequence comes from Rhodanobacteraceae bacterium, assembly GCA_031425695.1. Taxonomy (GTDB): domain Bacteria; phylum Pseudomonadota; class Gammaproteobacteria; order Xanthomonadales; family SZUA-5; genus JANPJV01. Next base: position 7,762 of record JANPJV010000202.1, read on the forward strand.
CATGACCTACGTAGAGCTGCTTTGAGATTCCTGAACGCCCGCATCCCCACCCCGACGCATTCATCACCCGACTCGACCGAGACTAGCCCCCATCGCGCGACAGCTGAGCTTCGCGCGCTGTCTGTCCCTGTCAGAGGAGAGCGTCAATGAAAGCGTTCTATGCCTGTGTGGGCTGTCTGCTGCTCGTTGGCAGCGCGGCCGCCGTCGCCGAAGACAACACCATGACCATCGACCGTCCGGATGGCCCGTTGATCGTCAACTGGGGCCAGCCGCCGCCGTTGCCGGACCAGGGCCGGCCGGTGTTCGATGAGCTCGACAGCAACAACGACGGTCGGCTGACGGAAGTCGAGACCGAGCCGCACGCGTTGCTGCATACCGACTTCAAGTTTGCCGATGCGAACCGCAACGGCTCGATTTCGGCAACCGAGCTCGATCGCTGGAATCGTTGAGCGGCGGTGTGGTCGTGTAGCGCAATCATTCGCGTAGCACGCTCACAAAAGCGGCCGCGCGCAGCGCAGACCCACCAGAAGGGGAGCGTGGCTTGTGGTGGGTCTGCGCTGTGCGCGGTCGCTTTGCAATTTCAGAATTCCCTAAGAGGCCGGAGCTTGGCTCCTAGTGGGTCTGCGCTGCGCGCGGACGCTTTGCATAATCAGAAATTTCCTACATCGACCCAGGCAGTCATCTGACTGACCGCAACCGCTGAGCCACCGATGCTGGCGCTCCCCGATGCGAGCGCCTGCCATGACCGTCCGGTTGTTCACCCTGCTGATCCTTCTCTGCGCCCATGCGCTGCCGGCTGCGGCGTTCGCCAAGCTGCGCGTCCCTGCGCACTATCCGAGCATCCAGGCGGCGATCGATGCGGCGCGCGCGGGGGACATGGTCATCGTGGCACCCGGGCGGTACCGTGAGCGCATCGATTTTCGTGGGCGCGACCTGACGGTCGTCAGCAGTCATGGTGCGGGCCAGACCGTGATCGACGGCGACGGCAGCGGTCCGGTGGTGCAGATGGTCGCGGGCGAGACGCGGGCCGCCGTGTTCGACGGCTTCACCATCACCGGCGGCGCGCATGTGTTGCATGCCGGCGGCGTGCATATCGCCGATGCATCGCCGACGGTGCGCAACAATCGCATCCTCGACAACCGCGGTGGGCGCCAGGGGCACGGATTGTCCTTGCTGCGCAGCCCGGCAGCACTGATCGTCGGCAACCAGATCAGCCTCAACCGCAGCATCGCCGCGGGCAATGGCGGGGGCGGCGGGGGCGGCATCGGCATCACCGGCGCCGGTCAGGTCGAAGTCCGCGGCAACCAGATCACCGCCAATCGCGTTGACCGTTTCAGCAGCGGCGGCGGGATCAATCTCGTCGATGCCGGCGCGCCACGCATCATCGCCAACCTGATCGACGCCAATACCGCGCGCCTCCACGGTGCCGGCATCGCAATTCTCGGGCGCAGCAGTGCGCTGATCGAAAACAACCAGATCAGCCACAACCAGCTGACCGAGCCAGGCTACGGCGGCGCCGTGAGCTGGCTGTTGCTGCCGGGCGCCAACCCGCTGCGCCTCACCAACAACACCCTCGCCTACAACCTGGCCGAGATCGCCTCAGGCCTGCATGCGGACGGCGACGACCGTCTTGCCCAGGTGGCCAACAACCTGGTGCTGGCAAGCAGCGACGCGAGCGCGATCGAATGTGGCGACACCTACGACGACGCCCCGCCGCGGGTCGAGCACAACAACGCGGTCAGCGCCGGCGAGGCCTACGCCGGCCTGTGCACCGCTGCGCGCGGCGGCAACCTCTCGCACCCCGAAGTGTTTCCATCCGGGGATTACCGACTGCGCGCCGGCTCGGTCAATATCGATGCTGGTGATGACACTGCGGCAAGCGAGGCCACCGACCTGCTGGGGCGCCCGCGCCATGTCGACGGCGATGACGACCTCGAGGCGCGGATCGATATCGGCGCGTATGAATTCGGGGCAGACCGCCTCGGCGGCTGAGGGACTCAAAGTACGCAAGGGAAGGGAACGTAGGTCATGTTGCCCGCGCCCGCGGGCTACTTGACGGCTCTCGGTACCCATCAAGTAGACCGCTGCGCGGTCAACATGACCTACGAAGAGCATGGCCTACGTTCCGCATTTACGATGCGGCTTGGTTCAGCGCAAATCGACTGCCTCGACCTCGTAGCGTCCCTCGCGTACGCGGATGCGCGGGGGTTGGCGGGTCGCGTCGAAGGCGCGCTGGCCGGCCTCGAGCTGTTCCCAGAAATCCAGCCATGGGCTCGTCAAGTGGCGGTCGCGCCAGTTGGTGTCGAAGCGGAACGGAAAGATCTGCACGGGTACCGCTGGCTGCCCGTTCCCGAGCGCCCGCGCGACCATGCTGTAGATCTCTTCGATCGCGCTGTCGCCCATGGCGTAGCAGCCGATCGAGACGCAGTTGCCGTGCACCATCAGGAAATCACCGGTGCGGTCGTGTGCGCGGTCGAATGCGTTGGGGTAGCCCAGGTTGAACGCGAGGTGGAAACGGCTGCTGGGATTGAGCTGGCCGGGGCGTATCGAATAGAAACCCTCGGGCGCCTGGCCATCCCCCTGGCGCAGCTTGGGACCGAGCATCCCGGAGTACCGGCAGATCGGATAGCTGCGCAGCAGCGCGTAGCCACTGCCAGTGTTGCCCCACACCTCCAGCATCGCTTCCTGCTTGAAGATGCGCAGCAGGATTGCCGCGTCGGCCGCGACCCCGGCGGCCGCAAACATCGCATCGAGCACCGGCGCGACCGTCCTCGCGGCCTGTGCTGAGCGCGCGCTGCCGGGTACTGCAACGGCCGGGAGGTGGGACGGCATCAGCGCGAGGCAACTGACGGCGACGAGCAGGCGCCACGGACACGGGGCATTTGGGCGGCCAGCCGCGCTCAAGGAATGAGCGGCGCGGTGGTGAAGCTGCGCACCACCGAGGGCGTCGCCGAGGCGCCCCCGGCCACTGGCTCGAAACCGTCGGCGAACGATTCCGAATAGCGGCCGGGACACGCATTGCGCGCAAACACACGCCAGTAGTAGCGGGTGGCTGACGCGAGCTCGATGGTCGCTGCATACGCATTCGCACGGGTCTGCGCCGCGTGGGCCAGCGTCGCGAAATCCGGTGTCGACGAGATCTCGACGCGGTAGTCGAAGGCGCCGGGCACGGCTTGCCAGCTGAAGAGTGGCGCCCGCCCGACACCAACCGCGGCATCGTCGGGCTGCACCGGCTCCGGCGGGGCGGCTGGCGCCGCCGCCAGGAATAAGGGGAAGCTCAAGCTGCGCGCGATCGCCCCGGCCACGGCGTTGACCGTGACCATCGAGGCGCCGGGCGCCAGCGTCGCCGTCTGCAGGGTGAGCGTGCTCGTCCCTGGCAGGCTTGGAATCGGGTTGGGCGAAAACTGACCCGACGCCGGTGCGCCGGCGACACTCAGGCTCACCGGCGCGGCGAAGCCGAGCACCGGGGTGAGGCTGACGGTGCGTGTGAAGCTGTCGCCCACGCAGCGCGACTCCTGTCCCAGCGGCATGTCGAGCGTGAACCCGGGGACCGCTTCGCAGTTGCTGCAGACCAGCGCGAAATCCTGGTCGGTCATGAACGCGTTGCCGGGCACGCCATCGCCGTTGAGCGCGCTCGCGCGCACGCGGATGCGCAGCGGCGTCCCGGCTGCGATGCCGGCCGGCAGCAGCAGTTTCTCGACATTGTTGACGGTGTCGCGCGCGCCCCCGCTGACCGACGAACCGCCGGCAAAGACATTGCCACGGTAGAGGACGCCACCGATCTCCACCTCGAGATCGAGATCGTTGACCAGCGCCGGATCGGTGAGTCCCGGCGCATCCGTCCAGACCAGCGCGATGCGCAGTTCGCGGTCGCCATCTACCAGCCTGCCGTCCCAGGCCGCGACCGCGCTGGGCTCGTGCAGTGCTTCGCCCTGGTCAAGATAAGCGTGGGTGAGCGCATCGCCCAGCACGTTGCTCAGGTTCACCCGGCCCCAGCCTTCTGCGCCGTTCGGAATCGTCGCTTCAGCGCCATCGCCGGTCAACTCGACCGTGCCGTTGAGCAGCGCCGCCTTGACCATTGCCGGGCTGGGCAGCGAACCGGCGTGGGCAAGTTTCCAGGCTTGCGTGAACAGCGCCGCGGCGCCGGCAATCTGCGGCGCCGCGTGCGAGGTGCCGCTGCCGTAGCGGTGGTAAAGGTCGATATTGCCGGAGAGCGCGTTGGGCCCGCCGCGGCCGCCCGTCACCGCGTCGCCAGGCGCGACGATATCCGGCTTGATGCGCCCGTCGGCAGCCGGCCCGCGGCTGGAAAAAACCGCGAGCTCGTCCAGGTTGTTGGCGGTCGCGTAGCCGCTGAAGCCGTCGAGCTCCGGGCGCAAGTTCTCCGAGGCGCCGACCGAGATCACATTCTTGGCGACCTTCGGCCGTGTCAGCCCGGCGAGGCTGCGGTTGCCAGCCGAGAAAACGATCAACACGGGATCGTTGCCGGCGGCAAGCGAAGCGTCACGGACCAAGCCGTCGTAGAGCCCCGCATAGGCGTCGTACGCGTTGGCGTTGGTCGCGCCGCCCCACGAATTATTGAGGATGCTCGCACGCACGCCGTTCGGGCCGGCGCTGCTGACCGCATCGCTGGCGGCCTCGACTTCGGTTCCGGAGTAGCCGGCGCGCAGAATGGGAATGTTGACCAGGTTCGCCCCGGGGGCGATGCCCAGCCCAAAGTTGTAGCCGAGCGAGTCGGGTTCGCCGATCGGCGCCGAACCGGCAATGATGCTGCCCTGCAGATGCCCATGGCCATTCGCGCCATAGGTGGCGCCGCGCATCGGTCCGTGATTGGCATTGAAGAAGGACAGGTAGAAACCACCATCGCCCGGAATGGCGAGGCCATCGTCGCTGACAGCCACGGTCACATTGGTGCCATCGACGCCGAACAGCATCGGTGCGTCATAACCGGGCAGGTCGAGCTCGGTGGCGCTTTGATAGCGTCCGGCCACGATCAGCGCGGCGCGCTCGTCCTCGGCTTGCGGCGCGGTCCACGGGTCGATCGCGATCACGCCCGGCAGGTGCGCCATGCCGAGTACTGCCGATGGCGGCAGCTCGACGCGCAGCAAGTCGAAATAATTCCCCGGCACGCGGATGTCGCGCAGCACGCTGCCACCGGCACCGAGCACGCCTGCTTCCACGGCACCACGCGAGGCCGCCTTGGCCAGCGCCAGGTCGTACGCCACCCGCTCCTCGCGACCATGGGCGGGCAGTGTGGGATGCGGTCTTCCCAGCGCCCAGCCGAGTGCCGGTGCCAGCCGGAAGGCTGGCTCCCAGGCACCGACATGGCGCACTCGTGGATGCGTGCGCAAGGCCAGCGCGGCAGCCGCCTCGCCATGTACCAGCCAGGCTTGATGGGGCAGGTACTGCACTGGCTGCAACCCGGCAGCGCGCAGCGCCTGCAGCCACTCGGCCCGGATCGGCGCGTCGAACTGGACGACGAAGTCGCGTACCGGCGTGAGGTCGGCAAAGCGCGCGCCGGGCTGCTGGATGGATGCGAGCGGATCGGTGTCCAGCGGGTCGAAGACGAATCCGCGCCCATGCAAGGTGGTCGGCAGCGCTTCGGCCGCCAGTGCCTCGAGCTGCGTCGCCGCTGGCGGAGCCGACGCTGCGATGACGACGAAGCTTCCGTAATCTTCGATCTCGACCCCGAGCGCCGCGCGCGCTTTCGCGTCGGCGTGCGCCGAAACCCGGTAGACGAGGTCAGCCGCGCCGGCCGGCAGGACTGCCAGTGCCAGGCTGAGGCCGACGGCGGAGCGCTTGGTCACTCGATGATTCTGATGGCACCAGCAAGGCCGCGCAGCGTACACCCTCCCGTCACGGCCGCCCACTGACGGATCGCAACAGATTGGGTGCTTGTGGGGCGGCCGTGGCGATCGTAGGGCGCAGTGCGCGCGGCGTCTGGCGCGCTCTGCGGCGTGTCGTGACGAAGAACGCCGCAGAGCCGCTACGCGGCACTGCGGCCTACGTGAGCACGTCCAGCGCCGCCAACGACCGCTCCAGGTTCTCGCGCGCCCGCGCCTCGCGCTCCTCGAACAAACGCTGCGACTGGAAAATCCGCGGCCGTTCGAGAAAGCTTCGCAAGACCCGGGCCCGACCGCTGCGATATGCCTCCGCCGGCACCCAGGCGTACTCGCGCGCGATCTGCGCCTCGTACTCGTCGAATCGCGCGCGCGGTGCGCCGAGGATGGCGAGATCGACGTCGACCAGCACCTCTGCATCGGCGCCGACCGCAGCGGCGTTGTGCCGCGTCGCCATCACCAGCTTGAAGATCCGTTGTGCCGCGCTTGCGTCAAGACCTGCCTCCAGCGCCACCGTGTGCCCCCACTCGGCGCTACGCGCCTCGTTGTCGTGCGCGGGTGGGTCATAGATGGCGTCGTGGAACCAGAGCGCGAGCTCCACCTCGCCGGGCCGCTCGGCCGTATCGCGCAACCGCGCGAACAGCTCCAGGCATTCGGCCAGGTGCTGCAGCGTGTGGTAGTGGCGCTGCGGTTCCGCGTAGGCGGCCAGCAACGCCCCGTGAGTCCGCTCGAGGCACGTACCGAGACCGACCCCAAGCGCCTGCCAGCTGTGCAACCAGAGTTTGCGAGAGTCCAGGTGATTGTCTCCAAAGCTGGCGTGGCCGCATTCGGGATACTTAAACCTCTAGTTTTCACCGGGAGCCCACCTGCAAGCCAGTACCATCGTATCTATGACCGGGTGCACCTCCCGGCTGTAGTTGTTTGTCGGAAGTGCCTGAGCTACCGTTCGCATCTTGCTTCGACCGGGTGGGTGAGCGATGGCCAGGATGCTAAGAGGCGTTGTTTCAATAACCGCGGCCGGCGCGATCGCGCTGGCGGCTGCAAATCTCAACGCTTCAGGCCCGGCTGGGGATGATCCCGGGCAGATTTCGTTTGGAGCGCAGCGCTTCGATCCGACCGGGCCAGGCTTCACCGCTCGCGCTGCCAACAAGACCGCCGCCGGCAAGGCGCTGCGACTGGTGCAGTTCCGCGACACACCGCAACAGAGCTGGCGCGACAGCCTCGAACAACAGCAGTTGCGCGTGATCCAGTATTACCCGCACAACGCCTATCTGGTCTGGGGCGATGATGCTGCCGCGAGCCGCGCCGAGAGCTTGAGCTTCGTGCGCTGGCAGGGCACCTTCAGCCCGGATTGGAAGCTCAGCCCGGAGCTCAAGGGCCGTCTCGGGAAAATCGGGAACGTCCAGATCCTGATCTATGACGACGGCAACCTCAGCAACGTGCTGGCGCAGATCGAAGGCTTCGGTGGTCGCGTCATTTCCACCTTCGCGGCGCAGCCGGACGCGGCCTTGCAGAGCGCCATCGTTGAGATCGACGCCGGGCAGATCGCCTTGGTAAACGCCCTGCCGCAGGTGCTCTGGAGCGAATACGCGAGCCCCAGGGCGCAGTTCGACGACGAGATCAGCAGTCAGATCATTGCCGGTAACTACAACGGTTCGAACCAGGTCACGGCCACCGGCTACATCCCGTATCTCGGGACCCTCGGGCTTTCAGGGGCGGGCGTCACCTGGGCCGTGACCGACAGCGGTATCGATTATGGAAACTCCGAACTGACCAGTCGGATCGTCGGTGGACACGATTTCCCGAGTTGTCCGGTGGTCGCAGGTCAGCCCGGCAATGACAATTCGGCGGGTGGGCACGGTACCCATGTTGCCGGGATCATCGGCGGTGCTGGAACCATTGCCGGTGGCGTCGATGCCAACGGATTTCATTACGGTATCGGCATTGCACCACAGGTGTCGCTGGTTGCCTTGAATCCCATCTGCGTGGGCGCCGCTCCCTGGCCGCCGGCGGGTGGCTGGCAGGAAAACAGTAAGCGTGCGCTGCTGCTGAATGCGATCGGCACCAACAACTCCTGGACCTCGGGTGAAGGTGCAGGCGTCGGCTACAACGCGACTGCGCGTACCCATGACTTCATGATCCGCGATGGCAATTTCGATACGCCAACGGTCAATGACGCTTTCATGATCATGTTTTCCGGCGGCAATTCCGGACCCGGAGCAAGCACGATCACCGCGCCCAAGGAAGCGAAGAATCCGATCATCGTCGGCGCTTCGCGCAACCAGCGGGTGGGTGCAATCAATGACATGGCCAGCTTCAGCAGCCGCGGGCCTGCGCTCGACGGGCGCACGCTGCCGACCATCACCACGCCCGGCGAACAGATTGCTTCCACCAAGCGCGTCGGGGCTGCCGCCCAGTGCGGCACGGCGATCGGTGCCGGACCGCTCGCCAATTACGCGTTCTGCTCAGGTACCAGCATGGCCTCGCCGCAGGCGGCTGGAACGGCCGCATTGCTGACGCAGTGGTGGCGGACGAACAACGCGGGTGCCACTCCGAGCCCGGCGATGATCAAGGCGCTGCTGATCAATGGCGCGGTCGACATGACCGGTCCGGCACCAATCCCGAACAACGATGAAGGCTGGGGGCGCGTGCACCTGCCGCAATCGATTGGCCTCAACCGTTCGCGCGTGCATATCGATCAGAGTGAAAGACTGGACACGGTCGCGCAGGTGTTCGAGCGCTCGTATGGGGTGCCACTGTCGGCGCAACCCGTTCGAATCACACTCGCCTGGACGGATGCACCGGGTGCGGCCGCGGCAAATCCAGCACTCGTCAACAACCTCGATCTCGAAGTGGTCGCGGGCGGCCAGACCTACCGCGGCAATGTATTCACGGCCGGACAATCGGCGACCGGCGGCACCGCCGACAACCGCAACATCGTCGAAAACGTCTATCTGCCAGCAGGCCAGAGCGCAATCACGGTGCGCGTGATCGCAACGACCCTGCCGGGTGACGGCGTGCCCAACGTCGGCGACACCACCGATCAGGACTTTGCGCTCGTCTGCACCAATTGCGTGTCGGAGCCTGGGTTTACTGTTTCGATGGCCAGCACTCTCGAGTCGATCTGTGCCGGCACGACCATCAATCGCAGCATCACCATCGGCCAGGTCCTGGGCTTCAACGCACCGGTCACGATGTCCTCGACCGGCCTGCCAGCACCGGGAACCGTGACCTTCGTTCCCAATCCGGTCCTCACAGTGCCGGGCGCGACGCAGATGACCGTTCTCACCACCGGCGTGGCCAATGGCGAATATGCCTTCACGGCGACGGGGACTTCCGGAACTATTGCCCGCAGTAGCGGTTTCCCCCTGTTTGTCGCGACCCAGGCACCGGTTGCTTCCACCCTGACCACGCCGGCAAACAGCGCGACGAACGTTCCCGCCAACGTCCAGTTCAGCTGGGCGGCTTCTGCCCAGTCCTTCGACTACGTGGTGCAGGTGGCCACTGATCCGGGCTTTTCGAACATCATCGCCACCACCACGACGCGCAGCACCAGCTGGACGCCCGCACAACCTCTTGCCACCGCGACGCAGTATCACTGGCGTGTAATCGCGCGCAACGCGTGCGGGGCGCAGGAGCTGTTCGGCAACGGTTTCGAAGACAGCGTGGGCGGCGGCAGTGGCGCGGTTTCCGCAACCGCTGCCTTCGTCACCGTCAGCGCGCCCGGCGACTGCCCGGCTGGCCCGGCCCCGACGATCGTAGCGTCCGAAGACTTCGAAGGCGCCGCGACCGGTTGGGTGCAGGAGGTCGGTGGCGTTGGCACCAACACCTGGGCGATCACCTCGCTGTTCCCGTTCGCAGGCACCAAGGCGCTGCAAGGCCTGACGCCGGCAACTGCGTCCGACCAGCGCTTCATCAGTCCGGCGTTCAACCTGCCGAGCGTCGGCCAGGGCCTCACCCTGTCCTTCCAGAGCCGTCAGCAGATGGAGCTGCGCGCGGCTGGTGGTTGCTACGATGGCGGCTTCATCGAGGTTTCGGTCAACGGCGGCGCCTACGCACAGGTACCGGCAGCACAACTGTTGACTGATCCCTACAACGGTGCAATCGCCGCTGGCAATCCGGCCACGCCTGCCCCGGCCTGGTGTGGTGACCCGCAGGCCTATCTCAAGTCGGTCATTGATTTGACGCCGTACGCGGGAATGACCAACGTCCGCTTCCGCTTCCGGGTCACTTCCGACGCCTCGGTCTCGCGCGCCGAAGGCTGGAATATCGACAACGTCGAGATCAAGCGCTGCAATTGATCGCGCGGGAAAGGCGTAAATAAAAACGGGCCGTGTCGAGAGACACGGCCCGTCTGGTTTTCAGGTTTGGTCGAGCTCAACCGGCCTTCTTGGTCTCGGCGGAAATCTTGACCCAGACCTCGTCGCTGACGTTTGGCGCGTACTTGTCGACCTTGAAGTCGCTGCGCTTGAGCGTGGTGGTGGCATCGAAGCCGGCCATTTCCGCGCCGGACATCGGGTGCTTGCCGACCTTGTTCACGGTGACGTCGAGCACGACTTCCTTGGTGATGCCGTGCAGGGTCAGGTCGCCGGTGACCTTGAGCTTGTTGTCGCCGGCCTTTTCGACCTTGGTGCTCTTGAAGGTCGCATCATTGGCCTTGGCCACGTCAAAAAAGTCGCCGCTCTTGAGATGGGTGTCGAAATCGGCCACGCCGGAATCAACCGAATCGAGCGGGATGGTGATGTTGACCGATGACTGCGTCCAGTCGCTCGGGTCGAGCTTGAGCTCACCGGTGAAGCTGTCGAAGCCCGCTTCCATGTTCGAGAAGCCGAAATGGTTCCAGCCGAAGCGGATCTGCGTGTGGTTGGGGTCGAACGTGTAGGTGTCGGCGGCGGCAACCGGCAGCGCGGCGGTGGCGGCGAGCAGGGCGAGGGCAATCAGCGAAGTGCGCATGGAAATCCTTGTGAGTCTGGAGGCTGGGTTCAGCGCCGCAAATATGCACCCAAAGTTGTGACACACGTGGAATGGTCAGGCGGCGCGGCTTCGTAGGTCATGTTGCCCTCGAACGCGGGCTACTTGACGCCGTCGGGTGCGCCGTCAAGTAGCGCGCGTTCGCGGGCAACATGACCTACCAGCGCATGCCTACGGTCGCGCCATCTCGAAGCGCCGCTCACCATGCGCATCGATGCCGCAGTCGCGCCAACCGGCCTGGCGGTAGAAGCGCTCGGCGCGGGTGCCGGGATCGGTCGTCAGCCACACGGAAGGAACGCCCCGGGACCACAACCACGCGAGCATTTCGTCGTGCAATGCGCGGCCGATCCCGCGCCCGGCAAATGGCGGGTCGATGAACAGTGCCCAGATGTTGCCGGCCGCGGCATTGCCGATCGCAAAACCCACCACTTCGCCGTCGACTTCATAGACCCAGCCGCGACCTGTTCGCTCGAGCTGGTCGAAGATCTCGTCAGGCCCGATCACCCGCGAAATCAAGCGGTTTTCCTTGACGGCCGCGCGGATGCGCATGAGCGCATCGACATCGGAACGTTCGGCGATTCGAAGCATTTTTCGACCTCTGGAGACTGGCGCGCGTAAGTCTGCACCAGCCATCGCAAGTGCGCAGGCAGGCAGCGCGCGTACCCCTGGAACGTCCGCGGACTGCATCAGCAGTCCGCGGCGTGCTTCAACTCATTCGAAGCCGTTCTGCAGCAGGAAGTCGTTCGTGCACATGCCCGGCGTAGAGGCGTTCGTGATGCCGACCTCATCCAGGTAGAAGCCTTCTTCCTCGGAACCCGGGTCGGAGGAGAAGCGCCAGCGCACGCGCACGGTCTGGCCGGCGAAGCTCGCCAGGCTGGTCGTGAAGGTGTTGAACAGAGTCGTCGTTGTGCCCGAGAACGCACCCTGTGATGCCGGGTACCCACAGGCGTTGATGGCCGGGTTTCCAGTTTGACTGAAGTTGCTCGGGAACCCGCCGTTGGGCGGCAATTGAACCCAGCTGTTGCCCCCGTTGGTGGAGATCTCGGTAACCACGCCGTCCCAGTTCACTTCAAGGTCGTAGCGTGCCTTGTAGGTCATTACGGCCCCGGCCTGGACCATGATGTCCGGCGTGGTAATGGCGGCGCAGACGTCCGGCGAATACAACGCCTGGCCCGGCTCAGCATTGTGGTAGCTCAAGGTCCCTGTGCTGATGCGCGTCGTGCTCAAGTACCAGGGCGACTGCAGCTCGAGGAAGGATGGCGAATCCGCACCGTCGGTAAACGTACCGGGCGTCGGGGACAGGCCGAACGGGGTGAACTTCTGGCGTGCCGTCCCGTTGCTCTCATTGCCGCCGTTGGGACCCGGATTGCCGCTGGTAGCGTCCTCAGCGCGGACCGCATAGAAGTAGGTGGTGAGCGATTGCGCAGTGGTGTCGCTGAACGCGGTCGAGCCGTTGACCGTGGCGATCTTGTTGCCCACGCCCGGCGTAAAGAAGGGATCGGTACTGCGATAGACGTTGTAGCGAAGCACCGGTGCCCCTGGGCAGTTGGAAGTACCTGCGGTCCAATTGAGCGTGGTTCCGCAGGACGGGCCGCTCAGGCGTGAAGCGGTCAGCGTCCCCTCGTTGTAGGTCGGATCCAGCGTGCATGCCTGGGTCGACTGGACTTCTTTGCAAAGCGAGACCGGGCCTTCACCATTCACGTCCACGCCGCGAATGCGATAGGCATAGGTATAGCCGCCTTGAGTGCCAGTATCGAGGAAAGTGTTCCCGGCCGTGCTGCTGGTGGTGCCGACGTACTGGAAAGTGCGTGAGTCGGCACTGGCACAGGTGCCGTCTGCCCGATAGACCTGATAAGCCGATGCGAGCGGCACCCCGGACGATGCAGTGACCTGCATGCCGCCGGCCAGATTGGCGACGGTGAAATCGCTGGGTGCCGTGGTCACCGCAGTAGCGGCGGCCGCCATCGACACAGCCAGCCCGTAACCCTGGCGATCGGAAGCGGCAATGCCGGAACCAGGCACCGATGTTCCTTTGACCCGAATCGTGTACAAGCCAGCGATTGGGGCCGTGCGTATTACCTGCTCGACGGTGTCGAGCGTATCGGCAGTTCCGTTGGCTACGCTGTTAGCGACAGCGCCAACCCCGACGACGTTATTCCCGCGGTACAGAACCCCGGACCCGTCGGAAACCTCCAGATCGAGATTGTTGACCAACGCAATACCGGCACCGAGCGCGCCAGGAACGTCGTTCCATACGAGGGTGGCACGAAATTCGGCGCCCGCCGCGACCTGTACCTGATACTCGTGCTGTTCGCCGGTGCGCAGGCCATTCTGATTCTTGAGGCCGAAAACACGCAGGTCACGACTGTCGCCCGTGAAAAACAGGTTGGAATCCAGCCAGATGCGACCCCAGCCGCCAGTGTTGTCCGGGGAGACCGGGAGGAAGGCGGTGCCGTTCAGCAGGACTGCCTTCATTTCCGCGCCGAGCGGGTTGCGCTGGTTCAGCGTGAACACGGAGCCGGTGGGGTACATGCCGTCGTAGAAATACTGGCGCATCAGGGCAGCGCCGCCGGCGACCGTCGGCGTCGACATCGAAGTGCCGCTGTTGCTGCGAGTGATGGCCTGGTTCGGGTTCGCCGGCGGATTGTTATCGACATCATTTCCCGCGGCCGACACGATGCTGCTGCCGGGCGCCTGGATGTCGGGCTTGCGCCGGCCGTCCGAGGTAGGGCCCCAGTTGCTGAAATTCGCTACGGTGGTGCTGTTGCCATGCCCCAGGGCGCCAACGGTCAGCGCGTTCTTGCTGTGCGCCGGATGGCCGATGCTGCCGAGGCCAGGATCGTTGTTGCCGGCGGCGAAAGCGATCAGCAGGTCTTCGGCGAGGTAGGCGGCACGGTCGACGCCGGCATCGGAGCTGTTGTAGACCCCGGTATTCGGTGCGCCGTAGCTGTTGCTGGAAATGAAGGCGCCGGCGGCACGCGCCTGCAGGAACATGTTGGTATCGGAGTCCCCGGTCAAGCTGTTGCTGGTGTCGTTGCCGATGTCCTGGAACAGGATCTGGGCGTGCGGTGCCATGCCCTCGCCGGACTGGTAATTCACCGCCAAGTTGGTGGATGCCGCTCCGGCATCGCCCGCGACGGTGCCCGAGGTGTGGGTGCCGTGCCAGCTGCTGCCATTGTCATAGGGTGTTCCGCCCGTCACCAGCGGCGTTGGACCGGCGATGTTGAAATAGCCGACCACCTTGCGATCCGGCCACAGCTGCCCGACCGTCGGCGGCTGCGTATTCACTGCATCGGTGATCTCGGTGTTGACGATGCCGTTCTTCGAATAACGATTGAACCAGCCTTCGTTGCGATCGAGGCCTGAATCGGCGACGGCGACGACCTGGCCGGTGCCGAGCAGCCCGCGCGCCCAGATCGGGGCGAAGCCCGGCACGCCGCCGACGGGCGCCGAGGACGCGTTGCCCTGGATCGGGCCGACCGAGTCCACGTTGTACGTGCGCGGGAATTCGAACAGCTCGATCCAGCCGACCAGGCGCTTGTGGGCAATGTCTGCCAGCGCACTCTGCAGCTCTGGCGTGGAGATTTGCACCAACACCCGCGGTAATCCAGCGCGGGTCTTGTTGCCGCTTTGTACGGCGCTGCCGACGACTTCACGCACGGATTGCTCGAGGGCGGCGATCGACTCGCCTTCAAAACCGATCACGTTGACCCACACCATCTCGCCCGGATTCGGCGCGAGCGCGGCAGCGGTCACGTCCGGCGCCAGCTTGTGCACCGGCTCCCAGGGGCCGGCGAAACGCAGGCCGCCGAGCTGCTGCAAGGCGGCGACGTCACCGCCAAAGCGGACGAGGTAGGCGTTATGTGGGAGATATCCGGAGATCTGCGCGCCGGCTTCCTTGAGCCTGGCCGGGGCGGATGCGAGTGCCGCATCGTCGAACTGCACGATGAAGCGGTCGCTCGGTTCGGCCGCCGTTCGCGAAACCAGCTGGGCCGGCGGCGTCAGTCGCTGCGTGGCAGGGTTGTAGATGCCACTGGTCAGTACCAGCAACCGATGATCACGCGCTGCCATCACCGCTTCGGTTGACGGTCGGGCGGCAGTCTTCACCTCGCGACCGTCCACGCCGATCGCTGACACTGAAGCCGCTGCGAATGCGAGCGTTGCCGCGATTGCGGCGCTGAGCATGCGATTGTTCATCTGTCACCCTGTCGACGCGCGGCGACCGCGCAAGAGGACCGGCAGCATCCTGCTTTCACCAGGCCTGCGCAATGTCGACACCCGGTGTTCACCCGGATTGTTTACGCGTGCGGCGATGGCCGTTAAGGCGCAGCACCGTAATTGACGCGCCGGAATGCGTTCGACCGGCCTTGATAGCGTGGGCAGCGATCCCATCTCAGGAACGACAACTCGATGGAGAACCAACATGAGCGAGCCCTTGCATATCGTCTGCCCGGATTGCGGGATCACCAACCGCGTGGCCGAGGACAAGCTCGCCGATGCGCCGGTCTGCGGGCGCTGCAAGAAGCAGCTGTTCCAGGGCAAGCCGGTGGTACTCGACAGTGCCGGCTTCACGCACATGGTGGCGAGCTCCGAGCAGCCGGTGCTGGTCGATTTCTGGGCGCCGTGGTGCGGCCCCTGCCGGCAGATGGCGCCACACCTCGACAGCGCCACCCGCCAGCTCGAGCCGCGCGTACGCGTGGTCAAGCTCGACACCGAAGCCAATCCCGACATTGCCCAGCAGTACCAGATTCGCAGTATCCCGACCTTGGCCATATTCCTCGGCGGCCGCGAAATCGCCCGCAGCGCCGGGGCGCGGGGCGCGGCGGATATCGTGCGCTTCGTGGCGGAGGCGGCGGGGTAACCACCGGTATCCGGTTTCGGTTTTCAAAAAAAGCCGAGCGAGAACATCGCGCCATAGCCACTGCTGTGCTCCCCTCTCCCGCGCTTCTTGGGAGAGGGGTCGGGGGAGAGGGCGCTTCTTTTGATCGGCGCAGAGCCCCTCTCCCCCAACCCCTCTCCCCAAGAGCATGGGAGAGGGGAGCAGGAAAGGCTCCAGCGGCGTCTACAATCGAGTTCCGCCGCTTGCAGAATTATCCATGACCGAACCCATGCGTCTCGCCAAGCACGTATCCGCCATGGTGCCGTGCTCTCGCCGCGAGGCGGAGCTGTACATCGCCGGTGGCTGGGTGCGCGTCGACGGGGAGGTGATCGAGGAGCCGCAGTTTCGATTGACGACGCAGTCGGTGACCCTGGATGCCGATGCCGAGCTGGCACCGGCGACACCGGCGACGCTGGTGTGGCATAAGGCGGCCGAGCTGGATCTGGGAGCGGATGGGCGTGGCGGGGCGGCGCTGGTGACACCGGCGACGCGCGCCAGCGATGACTATTCCGGGGTGCGCCTGCTCAAGCGGCATTTTGCGCACCTGGGCTCGATCGTGCCGCTCGAGGCGGCGGCGAGCGGCATGGTGGTGATGTCGCAGGATCGCGGGCTCGCCGCCAAGTTCGCCGATGACGGCGATCGGTTCGAGCACGAGTACGTGGTCGAGGTGGGTGCGCCCGGCACCGCTGCGGCGCTGGCGAGCATCGAATCCGGAAAGGGCATCGTTGCGCGCGCGCCGACCGCGATCAAGGCCAGCTGGCAGAGCGAGGCGCGCCTGCGCATTGCGCTGAAGTCCTCAGCGCCCGGACAGGTCAGGATCTTGTGCGAGTCAGCCGGCCTGGAAGTCCTTGCGATCCGCCGCCTGCGCATCGGCCGCATCTCGATGGGCAAGCTGGCCGTCGGTCAATGGCGCTACCTGGCGCCGAGCGAGCGCTTTTGAGGGGTGGGTGCGCTTGAATGCCCCGTGGGTCCGGACCTTGTCCG
>JANPJV010000203.1:0-25103 GCA_031425695.1 Rhodanobacteraceae bacterium
GCGGACTACTTGACGCGTTTTTCGCCAGATTAACGGCGTCAAGTAGTCCGCTGCGCGGACAACATGACCTACTTCAAGCGATTCGGTACGACTCTGAACCCCGCATGCGCCCCCATTCCCAATTCCCCCGCGAGCTCGCCAACTGGGCGCTGGTCAGCGTGGGTGTCGGTGCGGTCGAAGGAGCGGTGGCGGCGGCGCTGGTCAAGGCCTTCTATGCGGATGCCGCTCCCGCGCTCGCCGTGGACCTGGCGGTCGCATTGGTTGCCGGCGCGCCGGCGTACGCCAATCTCGCCAGTTTTTTCTTCGCCGCCCACCAGCTCGGGCGCGACAAGATCAGGCTGACGGTGCGCTGGCAGGCGTTGGCGATGCTCGCCGTGATGCTGCTCGCGTTTGTGCCGCGGGGTGCGGTCGGCCTGTGGAGTACGGTGCTGCTGGTGATTGCGGCACGCGTCGCCTGGGTCGGGGTGATCACCTTGCGCGCAGTCGTCTGGCGCAACAATTTTCCGGCAACCGGACGAGCGCGGCTGGCATCGAAGCTGGCGGCGCTCAATGCACTGCTGATGGCGGGCAGTTCGGCGCTGCTCGGCTGGCTGCTCGGGCACGCGCCGGCCGGGATTCCCTGGTTGTTCGTCGTTGCCGGTCTCACCGGGCTGATTGGCGCGTGGGGCTATCGCAAGATCCGCCTCCGCGCCCATGGGCTGCTGCGTTCGAGCGAGGCAGCTATCCGCTCGAGCGCGTCGCTGCGCCCTTCATTCGCATCCTTCCGTGGCGTGCTGTCCGCCGATCCGCTGTATCGGCGCTACATGCAGAGCATGTTCCTGTTCGGCAGCGGCAACCTGATGCTCCCCGCACCGCTGCTGCTGGTCATGGACGAGCGCCTGGCGCTCTCGCCCTTCCTCCAGGTGCTGCTGATGGCCAGCCTGCCACTCGTGGTGCTGCCGTTCGCGATCATGCTCTGGGCGCGTTTCTACGATCGCGTGCACATCGTTGAGTTTCGCGTGTATCACGCCTGGAGCTTCGTGCTGGCGAGCGCCTGTTTCCTGATCGGCTGCATCAACCAGGAGGTTTCCTGGCTGGTCGCAGGTTCCGTCCTACTCGGCGTGAGCTACGCAGGCGGCCAGCTCGGCTGGAACCTCGGCCACAACGATTTCGCCCGTCCGGAGCAGGCGGCGCTGTACATGGGCGTGCACGTGACCCTGACCGGAATGCGCGGGCTGGCAGCGCCGCTGATTGGCGTCGCGCTGTATCGGTTGCTCGAAACACGCTTTCCCGGATACGGCCACCTCGCGTTGATCGTGCCGCTGCTGTTGAACATCACCGGCGCGCTGAGCTTCATCTCCTTGCGCAAGCTGACCCGAGGGAGCACGCGGAAATGATTGTGTGCCTGGTCGGTCCGACCGCCTCTGGGAAAAGCGATCTTGGGCTGCGCCTGGCTGAAGCACTGAATGGCGAGATCATCTCGGCGGATTCGGCGCTGGTCTATCGCGGCATGGACATCGGCACCGCCAAGCCGGATGCGCAAGCGCGGGCGCGCGTCCCGCACTGGCTGATCGACATCCGCGATCCGCGCGAAGCCTACAGCGCCGCCGACTTCGTGACCGATGCCGAAGCCGCGATCGCGGCTATCGAAGCGCGCGGCAAGCTGCCGCTCATCGTCGGCGGGACGCTCCTGTACGTGCGCGCGCTCCTGCAGGGCTTGTCGGAATTGCCCGCCGCCGCGCCCGGGCTGCGTGCGCAACTGGCCGATGAACTGCGCACCCGCGGACGGTCAGCCCTGCACGATGAACTGCGCGAGGTCGATCCGGTGGCGGCGGCGCGAATCCATCCCAATGATCCGCAACGCCTGTTGCGTGCGCTGGAGGTCTTTCGCCAGACCGGCACGGCGCTGAGCACGCTGCAGGGGGCCTGGACCGGGGCGCCACGTCGCGCAGGGCTGCTGATCGGCCTGCTGCCGGCGACCCGTGCGCTGCTGCATGCACGCATCGAGGCACGGCTCGACGCGATGATCGCGTCGGGCTTCCTCGAGGAGGTACGCACGCTGATGGGATTGCCCGGCCTGCACGACGACCTCCCGGCGCTGCGCGCGGTCGGCTATCGGCAGGCGCTCGGGCACCTGCGCGGCGAATACGATCTGGCGCGCTTCCGCGAGCTGGCGCTTTACGCCACCCGCCAACTGGCCAAGCGCCAGCTCACCTGGCTGCGCGGGGAAAGCAATCTGACGAGCTTGGATCCCGACGCCGCCGACACCTTCACGCGCATTCTGGCGCACATCAAGTCGGCGTAAAGCCTCAAGTCACCAAGCCTGGAAACCCCAAGTGACCGCGACTCATGGCCTGATTCTGGCGACGCATGGCGGCATTCCAACTCGTTGGAATAGAAAAGCTATTCCGCCTCGGTGCGCCTTGCCCTGCACCCCCGCAACTGCACTCTCCGCGCCGTTCAACTTGGGTTTCTAGGTTAAACTTGAGTCTGCAGGCGGGCCATCACCTTGGACGGCAGTGACTATTCATGCCATCCGGGTTCGGGCTGTTTCCGTCTGCAGCCTCGGTCGAGGCTCCTATACCAACAACAACTAAAGAGAGGGCGACCATGTCTCGCGGACACTCCTTGCAAGATCCATTTCTGAATGCGCTACGTCGTGAGCGCGTCGCCGTTTCGATTTACCTGGTCAACGGCATCAAGCTGCAAGGGCAGATCGAGTCCTTCGATCAGTTCGTCGTGCTGCTGCGAAACACGGTCAGCCAGATGGTCTACAAGCACGCCATCTCGACGGTGGTGCCCGCGCGCAACGTGCGCATCACCGAGGCCACCGGCCCGGAAGACACCGAGACAGATCCGGGGAGTTGAAGGCTGTTGCACCGCACAAGTGCGCTGAACCGGCATGTTTGAACGCTCACGCGGCGGCGACCGCGCGCTGCTGATCCAGCCGCGCGTGTTCGGCGTGGATGCCGACGCCAGCCTCGCCGAGTTTCGGGAGCTCACGCGCTCGGCCGGGGCAACCGTGGTCGCCGAGGCGAGCGCGCGCATCGATCGGCCCCATCCGGCCTATTACATCGGCACCGGGAAGGTCGACGAAATCCGCGCGCTCAAGGAGAGCAGCGGCGCGGACCTGATCCTGGTCAACCACACGTTGTCGCCTATCCAGGAACGCAACCTCGAAAAGGCGCTTAGCGTTCGCGTGGTCGATCGCACGGGCTTGATCCTCGACATCTTTGCGCAGCGCGCGCGCAGCCATGAGGGCAAGCTGCAGGTCGAACTGGCGCAGCTCAAGCATATGGCGACGCGCCTGGTGCGCGGTTGGACCCATCTCGACAGCCAGCGCGGTGGCGGCATCGGCCTGCGCGGGCCCGGCGAAACCCAGCTCGAAACCGATCGCCGGCTGCTCGCCGAGCGCGTCAAGATCCTGGGCGAGCGGCTCAAGTCCGTGCTGAAGCAGCGCGAGCAGGGACGCCGGGCGCGCGAGCGCAGCGCACTCCCGCAGATCGCGCTGGTCGGCTACACCAACGCCGGCAAGTCGACCTTGTTCAATGCGCTGACGACCTCCGCGGTGTATGCGGCCGACGTGCTGTTCGCAACCCTTGATCCGACCGTGCGCCGTGTAGAGGGCTTCAGCTTCGGCGCCATCACGCTGGCCGACACGGTGGGCTTCGTGCGCGATCTTCCGCACGACCTGGTCGCCGCATTCAAGAGCACGCTGACCGAGGCCCGCGAGGCTGATCTGCTGATCCACGTGATTGACGGCTCGGATACGGAGATGCCCGAGCGCATCGCCCAGGTCGAGGCGGTGCTGTCGGAGATTGGCGCCGGCGAGATCCCGCAGATCCAGGTCATCAACAAGATCGACCTCTCCGGTGCAGCGCCCGGCGTCGAGCTGATGAGCGGGCGGATCCGTGCGCGCGTCTATCTCTCGGCCGCCAACAATCTCGGCCTCGAAGGCCTGAGCCAGGCCATCGACGCCGAGTTCGGTGCCGACCGCGTCATCCGCGAGCTGCGCCTGAGCTATGCCGAAGGCGGCCTGCGCGCCAAGCTGCATGCGCTCGGCGCGATTCGCTCGGAGCGCGACGTCGAGGGTGAAGGCTGGGCGCTCAGCATCGACCTGCCACGCCGCCTCGCCCTGCAGCTCGCCAGCCTCCCGGGCCACCAGGGCGAGATCGTACGTGCGCAGTTGCTGGGGTGAGTCTTTGGGGCTTGGTGGGTTCGGACATTATCCGGACGCTTCCCAAGACCAGAAGCGCGTCCGGACAAGGTCCGGACCCACACAGCCCTATCAAGAACGCGCTCCACGTCCTTCCGACACGCGCCTTCTCGACGCCGAGCCGGGTATAACTCCGCTGTTACAATCGACCGCTTGGCTATTTGGAGCCAACCGCTGATTTGAATCTTTGCGCGTCTGTCCCCATGTCGGGATGTCGACGTGAACCTGATTGCTTGACGGATGCTGCTGGCAGCGTCCCCTGGAGCTTGATCGATGGCTTGGAATGAACCTGGTGGTGGTCGCCGCAATCCCTGGGGCGACGGCGGTGGCAACAACAGCGGTGGCCCGCCAGACCTCGAGGCGATGCTGCGCAACCTCAAGCAGCGCGTGCTCGGCATCTTCGGCGCACGTGGCGGCACGCGTGGGCCCGATGCCGGCAGTAGCGGGACGGGTGGCCTCGGCATCCTGATCCTGGTGTTGCTGGTGGTCTGGGCGTTGATCGATTCCTTCCACATCATCGACCAGCGCGAGCGCGGCGTGGTGCTGCGGTTCGGCAAGGCCCATCGCATCCTCGAGCCCGGCCCGCGCTTCACGCTGCCGCGGCCGATCGAACAAATGATCCGCGTCGACGTCACCCAGGTACGCTCGATGTCGAGCCGGGTCGCGATGCTCACCCGCGACGAGAACCTCGTGAACATCGATTTCGCGGTGCAGTACACGGTCAGCGACGCCGTCGATTTCACGTTCAAGGTGCGCGATGTCGAGGAGACGCTCGCCCAGGTTGCCGAGGCGGCTGTGCGGCAAGTCGTCGGGAGCCGTTCTCTGGACGACGTCCAGGTCGGCAATCGCCTCGAGTTCACCAATGAAGCGCGCGAAATCATGCAGCGGCTGCTCGATGCGTATGACGCGGGGATCAGCGTGAGCATCATCAACTTCCAGGACGTGATGGTGCCCGAGCAGGTCAAGGACGCTTTCGACGACGCCATCAAGGCGCGCGAAGACGAGCAGCGCATCATCAACGACGCCCGCACCTACACCAGCAAGGCGGTGCCGGAGGCCAACGGCCGCAAGTCCCGCATCCTGGCCGAGGCTGAAGGTTACAAGGAGGCGTCGGTCGCGCGTGCGACCGGTGATGCGAAACGCTTCGAGCTCCTGGTCGAACAGTACCGGCTGGCGCCGGAGGTCACCCGCAAGCGCCTCTACATCGAAACCATGCAGGACGTGCTCTCGCGTTCGCCGAAGATCCTGATTGACGGCGACAAGGGCAACAACATGCTGTACCTGCCACTCGACAAGCTGGTGCCGCCCCCGGCGGTCAGGGCTGGTGAGGGTGTAGCGGGCGGCGAGGGACGATAGAGCCATGAAGAATTTAATCCTGCCCGTCATCATCGCGCTGCTGGTGCTGCTCGCCTCCAGCGTGTTCGTCGTCCGCGAAGATCAATACGCTGTGCTGTTCCGCCTCGGCGAGATCCAGCGCACCGACTTCGAGCCCGGCCTGCACTTCAAGGCGCCGCTGGTCAACAACGTGATCAAGTTCGACAAGCGCATCCTGTCGCTCGATTCCAAGCCCGAGCGCTTCCTGACCTCTGAAAAGAAGGACGTGCTGGTCGATTCGGTGGTCAAGTGGCGCATCTCAAACGTGCGCGACTACTACACGGCGACTCGCGGCGACGAGTTGCGCGCGCAGCAGACGCTCGGCCAGATCGTGAAGGACCGCATGCGCGACGAATTCAACAAGCGCACCCTGCAGCAGGTGGTGGCCGACGGCCGCGATGAAATGATGGCGCTGCTTAAGGTGGCCTCCAACGTGTCGGCGGCCAAGCTCGGAATCGAAGTCGTCGACGTCCGCATCAAACGCATCGACCTGCCCGAACAGGTGACCGACGCGGTATTCCAGCGCATGCGCTCGGAGCGCACCCGCGTCGCCCAGGCCCTGCGCTCGAAAGGTGAGCAGGAGAGCGAAAAGCTGCGCGCAGAAGCTGACCGCCAGGTCCAGGTGATCCTTGCCGAGGCCGAGCGGGATGCCCAGCGCATCCGCGGTGAAGGCGATGCTTCCGCCGCCGGAATCTATGCGACTGCCTATGGCAAGGACGCCGAGTTCTATGCCTTCCACCGAAGCCTCGAAGCCTATCGACAGAGCTTCAAGGCACAGGGCAATGTCCTCGTACTCGATCCGGATTCGGAATTCTTCGAGTACTTCAACAAAGACAAGGCGCAATAAATTTTGTCTGGCACTGCCCGGCATTGACGCGATTTCGATGCCGGGTAGGTGTAGCTTGGAATCCGCCATGACCGATCCCAAGTGCCCTATGAGCGACCACTCCAAAGGCGGTGTCGATGAATGATCTCTGGGCCGCCTGTGCCTTGCTGCTCGTCCTCGAAGGGTTGCTTCCCTTCCTCTCGCCCAATAGCTGGAAGGAAGGCGTCCGCGCGCTCGCTTCCCTCAGCGATCGCCAGCTGCGGATAGCCGGCCTGATCAGCATGGTGCTCGGCCTGAGCGTGCTGGCTTTCGTCAAGGGCGGTGGGGTGACGGGGTACTGAAGCGGTTGCTGGTTTTTGGTCGCTGGCAGCAAAAGCGAGCAGCGAGCAGCGAGTTCGAATGGATTCGTGCTCTTGCTGTCAACAACCGGGAACCAAGAACCAAGAACCAACATCCAGCTTCTCGCACCTTCACACCGATTGCGCTAGCGTGCGGGCTCTCTTTTCTGATCCGTGAGGTCCTGCCGTGGCCAAGTCCGTTGTCGCGCTCGGTGCCCAGTGGGGCGATGAGGGCAAGGGTAAAATCGTCGATCTGCTGACCGAGCGCGTGCGCGGGGTGGTGCGCTTCCAGGGCGGCCACAATGCCGGCCACACGCTCATCGTCAATGGCAAGAAGACGGTCCTGCACCTGATTCCCTCGGGGATCCTGCGCGAGGGTACGGCCTGCTTCATCGGCAATGGCGTGGTGCTCTCGCCAGAAGCGTTGCGCACCGAGGTTGCCGAGCTCGAAGCGACCGGCGTCGACGTGCGCGATCGGCTCAAGATCAGCCCGGCCGCGCCGTTGATCATGCCGTACCACATCGAGCTTGATCAGGCGCGTGAGCGCGCGTCGGGCAAGGCCAAGATCGGCACGACCGGTCGCGGCATCGGTCCCGCTTACGAGGACAAGGCAGCGCGGCGGGGCATCCGCCTGTCCGACCTCTTCTATCCGGAAGAATTTGCCGAGAAGTTGCGCGTGGTCATGGACTACCACAACTTCGTGATCGAGCACTATTGGAAACAGCCGGCGGTGGATTACCAGCGCGTGCTCGATGACTCGCTCGCGTTCGCCGATTTCGTGCGGCCGATGGTCGCGGACGTCGCCACCGAGCTCAACAAGATCCGCCGGTCCGGGGGCAACCTGTTGTTCGAAGGCGCGCAGGGCAGCCTGCTCGACATCGATCACGGCACCTATCCGTTCGTGACCTCGTCCAATACCACGGTCGGCAGCGCCTGCTCGGGCACCGGCGTCGGCGTGCGCGATCTCGATTACGTGCTCGGCATCATCAAGGCCTATGCGACGCGCGTCGGCGGTGGCCCGTTCCCGACCGAGCTCGACGACGCCGTCGGCGAAGGCTTGCGCGCGCGCGGACAGGAGTTTGGTGCCACCACCGGGCGGGCGCGCCGTTGTGGCTGGCTAGACGCGGTCGCCGTGCGCCGCGTGGTGCTGATCAACGGCATCGACAGCCTGTGCGTGACCAAGCTCGACGTGCTCGACGGCGAACCGGTCGTGCGCGTCTGCGTCGGCTACCGCTACCGCGGCCAGGAAACCGACATCGCGCCGCTGGATGCCGGCGGCTGGAGCGAATGCCAGCCGGTCTACCAGGACTTCGAAGGCTGGACCGAGAGCACCAAGGGCGCCACCCGCTTCTCCGACCTCCCGCGCAACGCCCAACGCTACCTCGAAGGCGTCCAGGAGCTCGTCCGCTGCCCCCTCTCCATGATTTCCACCGGCCCCGATCGCCGCGAGAACATCGTCCTCCAAGATCCGTTCGCGGAGTTCTGACCGGCCGGCGGGTCAGTTTCCGGCGAGCACTGTGTGCTCGCCGGAAACAAGACGCGCCGTTCGGTCAGAACCGGTAGGTCATGTTGACCGCTGGCGCGAACGCGCCAGCGGGCTACTTGACATCGCTTCCGGGTTGCGACGCCAGCGTCGACCTGTCGGTTCCGTGAAAGCGTCAAGTAGTCCGCCGGGCGCATTCGCACCCGCGGACAACATGACCTACCGGTTCTTCCAAAGCGTCAAGCCAAAGCGTCAAGTAGTCCGCCGGGCGCGTTCGCACCCGCGGACAACATGACCTACCGGTTCTGAGCAGCCGGCACATCGGCACAAAAAAGGGCGCCGCAAGGGCGCCCTTCTTTGTGCCGTCGTGCCGGCTGCTCAGAACTCGAACCGCCCACCCAGGTTCAGGGAGCCGCGGTCCAGTTCGTCGTTGCCGAACATGCGGCGGTAGGACATGTAGGCCTGCTTGCCGTTGCCCATGAGGTACACGAAGCCGAGGCCCGCGGTGCCGTAGCTGGAGTCGGGGCTCTCTTCGGTGAGGCGGAAGAGCTGCGCTACGCCGCCGCTGATGAGGCGCGCTTCCGCGCTGGCGTCGTCGCCGCTCTCGTTGTTCAAGCTGATATCGAACTGCGGCATGAGCACACCGCGGCTCAAGCTGACGGCGCGGGCGAACTGGATGCCGACGGCGAAGTTGACCGAGTCGAAGCTCTGCTCGGAGTAGGCGACGTTGTAGGCACCGGCGCCGGACTCATCGAAGGCATCGACGTCGCTGCTGGTGTAGCGGATGCCCGCACTCGGGGTCACGCTCCAGGCGCCGTAGTTCAAGTGATAGCCCATCGACGAGGCGATCGTGAGCTGGGTGGCGTCGGTCTCGCCGAGTGCGAGCGCGTCGTAGACCGTCGAGCCGAGGCGGAAGTTGATCCGCCGTTCCTGATCGAGCTGGGCCTGGCCATAGGTCAGGCGGGTGTCGACGTAGAAGCGGTCGCTCAGGTAGTAGGAGCCGTAGCCGGTGAACATCAGGCTGCGCGTGTCGAGCGTGCTGCCAGCTCCGACGTCGGCATCGAAGTTGGCGTAGCCGACTGCCGCACCGGCGACCAAGCGTGGGTTGACCCGATAGTCGAGACCGGCGGTAATGCCGCGCGACTGGTAATCGACGCCGACCTTGCCGCGCGCGAGGTTGAGGTCCTGCTCGCCGTCGCTGATGTTGCCGTTGAGGAAGAAACCCCACGGACTGACCAGGCCGCCGAAGCCGTCGGACTCGCCGAAGCCGAGCGCTTCCTGCAGCGCATCGCCGACCAGCGCGAGCGGGATCGACTGGCTGCCGGACTGCACGGTGAGGCCTGACAGGCTGAAGCCACCGCCACCGCGGCGCAACTCGTTGAGGCGGGCGTCGACGTTGAAGAACTGCGTCGCGCCAATTTCGCGCAGCACCAGCGATTGCGCGAGCACCTCGTCAGGCGCGAGCCCGCGCAGGGCTTCGGTCACCTCGGCCGTGCGACCGGCGTCGGCGGCCGCGACGATGTCGCGACAAGTCGCGGCCAGCGCCGAGGCATTGTTGAGCGCGCATTCGGCCGCAATCACCGGGAGGGCCGCGCGCGAGGCCGGGTCGATCGCTGCACCGTCGAGCAGGGTGGCGAGATCCGCCGCCGTGCGATTGTTGATCTGCGTGGTCTGGGTAGCGCGGTTATTGGCCGGGTTCGGATCGGTCGTGGTAGCGCCGACGCTGGCCTCGTTGGTGATCGACTGGCCGGTGACCGGGGCGCGCACGTTCACCTGCAGCGAGGCCGAGGCGCCTGCTGCGAGCGGCGTGCCGAGGGTGCAGCTGATGGTCTGGCCGGCACTGGTGCAGGTGAAACCGGCACCGGTCGCGGAGACCAGGGTCAGCCCAGCCGGCAGCGTATCGGAAACGCGCACGCCGACCGCAGCTTCCGGGCCGGCATTGGTGACGTTGATGGTGTAGAAGAACGCCGCCGCTGCGGCGACCGGATCGGCACTGTCGGACATGGCGATGGCGAGATCGGCGCCACCGGACTGGTAGGCCACCGTCACGCTCGCGTTGTTGTTGGCCGTTACCGGATCGGCGGTCGTCGCCGTGACCGCGAAGCTTGCGGTAGCCGGCGCGGTCGAACCCGGGCGGATGACCGTCTGCACACGGATCGTCGAGCTGGCATTGGTGGCGAGCGAGGCGATGGTGCAGCGGATGGTCTGCCCGGTAATGGTGCAGGCCCATGCGCCGCCGGAGATCGAGCGGATATCGAAAGCCTGCGCGAGCGTGCCGGTCAGGATCGGCGCGACCGCCGTATCCGGCCCGCGGTTCACGACGTTGAGCTGCAACTCGACGCTGGCGCCGGTCACCGTCGTCGCTGGGACCGCGACCGCCGTGATGGCCAGGTCTGCCTGCGCCGGCGGTGGTGGCGGCGGTTCCGCCAGGATCACGGTGCTCTCGGTGTCGCTGTCGTTGGCACCGTTGACGTCGTTGCCGGCGCTGGTGACGCGGGCGGTGTTGCTCACGGTGCCAGCCGCGGTGGGCGAGCGCACCTGCAGGGTGACCGTGCTGATCGCGCCCGAGGCGAGCGTGCCGGCCAGGGTGCAACTCACGGTTGCTGCGCCGGTGCAGGTCCAGCCGGGACCGCTCGCGGAAACCAGGGTCACGCCTGCGGGCAAGGTATCGGTGACGGTCACGCCAGAAGCAATCGAGCTGCCGACATTGGTGACGTCGAGCGAGTAGTTGAACAAGGTGCTCACCAGGACCGGATCGGCGCTGTCGCGCTTGTCGAGGCGCAGGTCGACCGTTGGCGGCGGCGGCGTGGTGACTTCGGTGATCACCACCGACGTGGTCGAGGTCACCGGGAAGCGCGATTCGACCGAGGTCACGCGCGCGGTGTTGACTACCGTCTGTGCGGTGGCCGGTGCGCGAACCAGGATTTCGATACTGGCGCTGGTGCCGCTGGCGAGCGAGGAGCGCCGGCAGTCGACGGCGTTGCCGACGACGCTGCAGTTCCAGCCGGCGCCGCTCGCGGAGAGCACCGTCAGCGCGGCCGGGACATCATCGAGGACAACGATGCCGTTCTGCGCCGGAGGCGTGGTCCCCGGCTCGCTGGAGCTCGAAGTGTTGCTGACTTCGACGGTGTAGGAGAACTCGGTGTTGGCAGGGACCGTGCTCGCGCTGGCGCTCTTCTCGATGCTGAGGCTCTGCGTGATGTTTGGACGCCCGGCGGCGGACTGGAGCGACCAGCTGCGCTGCAGGACGACGCTGCCTTCGGTGCTGTTGGGCGTCGCCACGCCCTGCGTTTCCGTGCATTGGAGCGTGCCGGTCACGGGCGTTGCCCGGATCACTGCGGTGAGGTTCAGGTTCTGCGGCACGGTGGTCGAGCCGGCGAAGGTCAAGGTCACGCCCTGGTAACCGCTGAACGTGCCCGGGACGCTCTCGTTGCTGACGCTGCAATTGGACAGGCGTGTCGTCGCGTCCGGGCCGGTGCCGCTGCCGCCGCTCGGCGTCACCCGGATCTGGCTGGTCGCGGTCGTGCCGATGATCGGATCTGGCGATGCGAACACCACCGGCTGCCCGGGTGCTGGCTGGTAGCTCAGCGACGGCGGCGTGTTGGGAATCCCTGCGGGGCAGGTCAGGTTCCAGTTTCGAACCGGTCCAGTGGTGCCACCCGGTGCTTCGGAACAGGCGAGCGTCGCGGTGCGCGCGGTTGCGCCTGAGGTGCAGGTGAGCGCAATCGTTCCTGGCCCGGACGTCGGGGTGAAGCTCTGGCTCGGCGGCGCAACCGTGAAGTTGGCTGCGTTGGCGCCGGTCAGTGAGCAGTTCAGGCCCGTGGTGGCCGCGGGACCCGAACCCGCTCCGCCACTCGGGGTGACCGCGATGTTCGCCGTACCGGTCGTGCCGGGCTGGGTCACCCCGGTCAAGGTGATCGGCGTCCCCACGACCGGGTTGTAGCCCAGCGTTGGCGGGATGGTGTTGCCGGGAGCCTGCGCGCCCGCCATTCCTGGCGCGAGCAGTGCAGTGGCACCCAGGAAAACCAAGCCGGTTTGGAGGCGGCGCCAAGAGGCGCTCTGCTTCATCTTCGAGAGAAACATAAGGAATCGCTCCCAGCGGCTTGTTTTTGTTGGACTCACATAGTGTAACGCTTCATCACTGCGATTCGGCAACAGGCGCTTTATGCGGGTCCTGCGCGATGACCGCGCTCAAGGCCTGGCCCATTAGAACCGGGTCATTGGCGGTGAGGGTGTGCGCCCAATCATGGAAGCGCGCATTGGCCAGTACGATCACGGTGGAGCCCATGTTGAAGCGGCCGACCTCGGCACCGGCCGCAAATTCCGGCGCGCGCGCGGCATCGTATTCACGGACGCGGATGCCGTCCGCATACGGCGGCGTGACTTCGCCATCGAACACCGTTTCGATGCTCGAGACGAAAATGGCGCCGACCAGGATCACCGCGAGCGGGCCGCGATCGGTATCGAAAATGAGCACCAGCCGCTCGTTGCGGGCGAACAGCCGCGGGATCGATTCGGCGGTCCACTGGGCTACGCTGAACAGCCGGCCGGGCACGTGGATGCTGGTGCGCAACCGTCCGGCGTAGGGCATGTGCACCCGATGGTAGTCACGCGGCGACAGGTAGATCGTTGCGAAGCACCCGTTCTCGTAGCTCGTGGCAAGGTGGTCATCGCCGCCGAGCAACTCGGCAACGCTGTAGTCGAGCCCCTTGGCTTGCACGATGCGACCGTCGCGGATGCGCCCGATCTGAGAGATCACGCCGTCGGCGGGCGAGACCAGCATGCCGTCGCCGCTGGCCAGCGGGCGCGCGTCAGCCTTGAGCGAACGCGTAAAAAAGGCGTTGAAACTGTCGTAGGCCTCCGGATCGGGCTCGTGCGCGTGCGCCATGTCGACTTTGTAGACGCGCGAGATCGTCGAGATCAACAGCCGCTTCCATGGCTTGAAGCGCCAGCGCGTCGCGTAATAGACGATGCGCGAAAGCGCCCGATGCGGGAGGATCAATTGCAGTGCTACCGCCAGGTCGCGGCTCAGCATGGGTCATTCCTTCGAGCGGCTTGCGGGCTGCTCATCTTGAGCGGGCCAGGAGTTGGGCCAGATCGGCCGCGATCGCCGGTGCTTGGTGCGGGGGACGGATCACGCCTGCAAGCCGGCCCTGGGGGTCGATGATCAGGACCGAGGCGGTGTGGTCGATCGTGTAGTCGAGCGCACCTGGTCCCGTCGGTGTCTTCATGAAGACGACGCCGAGCGCCTGGGTCAGCGCGGTCAACTCCTCGTGCGTGCCGGTAGCCGCCTCGAAGGCAGGGTCGAAGAACGCGACATATTTCCCGAGCGCCGCGGTCGAATCGCGTTCCGGATCGACCGAAACGAAGCTGACCGCAACGTCCGCCTGTGGATCGGTCTTGCGCAGCTGCCCCAGCGCTGCCTTGAGCGTGCTCAAGGTGGTGGGACAGACATCCGGACAGTTGGCAAAACCGAAAAACAACAGGCGCCAGCGACCCGTCCACTCGGCCGTCTGCAGGGTCGAGCCGTCGCCACGCGTCAGCGTCACGGCCGGCAGCGCACGCGGCTGTGGATAGAGCAGCGTCGATTGCAGCCGCAACGGCTCAGCGGACACCGGCCGGCCCGAAAAAACGCCCTGGCCGAGCCAGAATCCGGCGATACCAGCGGCCGCGGCCAAGATCACGATGATCCAGGGAAGACGTCGTTCAAATTCACTCATGCCCCGAGTATAGGGAGTGCCGCGCCCAAGGCCGTGCACGACCGCTCCCACGACTGATCGGGACTGGCACCGGGATAGAGCGCGAGGCTCTTGATCGTGTGGGTCCGGACCTTGTCCGGACGCTCTTTCCCTTTCCCTGGATCAGGAGCGTTCGGACAAGATCCGAACCCACGAGATCAAGCGCACCTCGGCTATGTCCGCTCCACAACGGCATAATCAATCGCATCTATATGCCAGGAGCCCTCAGTCTTGACCGATGTATTGAGCACCGTGTGCGATTTCATCCGTTATTGCGTGAGCCGCTGCAACGAGGCTGGCGCGTTTTCCGGGCATGGCTTCGACAGCATGCTCGACGAGGCGAGCTTCCTGGTGCTGACGGCGCTGCATCTGCCGCACGACCTGCCGCCGGCCTATGCGGCCGCGACGCTGCTGCCGGAAGAGCGTACCCGGATCCTGGAGCTGATTCGCCGGCGTGCGGACGAGCGGGTGCCGAGTGCCTACCTCGTCGGCGAGGCCTGGTTTGCCGGGCTCGCGTTCAAGGTCAGCACTGACGTGCTGATCCCGCGTTCGCCGATTGCCGAGCTGATCGAGCGCGGCTTCGAGCCCTGGCTCGCGGGCCGGCCGCTGGACCAGGTGCTGGACCTCTGTTGCGGCAGTGGCTGCATCGGCATCGCGATTGCCGCGCACCTGCCAGACACGGCGGTCGATCTGGTCGACCTGTCACCGCAGGCGCTCAGCATCGCGGCCGAAAACGTGCGTGCGCACGGCGTGGAAGAGCGGGTGCGCACGATCGTGTCAGATGGCTTCGACGCGCTCGGCGGTCGTCGCTACGACCTGATCGTGACCAATCCGCCCTATGTCGGTGCTGATGAGTACGCGGCGCTGCCGGCCGAATACCGACACGAGCCCGCGATGGGCCTCAAATCAGGCGAGGATGGTCTCGATCTTCCGCTGCGCATCCTCGCCCAGGCGCCCGAGTATCTGGCGGCACACGGTTGGCTGATCCTCGAGGTCGGCGACTCGGCGGACGCCCTGGTGCAACTGTTGCCGAAAGTCCCTTTCCTGTGGGTCGATTTCGAGCGTGGTGGTTCGGGCGTCGCGGTCATCGAACGGGCTGATCTCGTCGCCGCGCGCAAGGCGATAGAAAGCTGCCTGCGCCAAAGGGGCCTCAGTCCATGATTGCCTGGGTGGCGGCGAAATGTAGCCCGCAGTGCGCGCAGCGTTCTGCGGGGATGCGAGGAGTGCCGCAGAGCCCTGCGGGCACTGCGGCCTACGTGCGCGGCGTCGCCACATGAGCGGAGCCAACACCTTCGGGCGCCTGTTCTGCGTCACCACGTTTGGTGAGAGCCATGGGCCCGCCATCGGCTGCGTGATCGACGGCTGTCCGCCGGGCATCGCCATCACGGCGGAAGACTTCCGGGCCGATCTCGATCGCCGGGCGACCGGGCGCAGCCGCTTCACCAGCCAGCGCAAGGAAGCCGACGAGGTCGAAATCCTTTCCGGCGTCTACCAGGGGCTGTCGACCGGGACGCCGATCGCGCTCCTGGTCCGCAATACCGACGCGCGCTCCAAGGACTACGCGGATATTGCCGAGAGCTTCCGGCCCGGCCATGCCGATTACACCTATCTCGCCAAGTACGGCATCCGCGACCCGCGCGGAGGCGGGCGTTCCTCGGCGCGCGAGACGACCATGCGCGTCGCCGCCGCGGTGATTGCCAAGCGCTATCTCAGTGAGCGTTTCGGGATCCATATCCAGGGCTGGCTGAGCGCGCTGGGTCCTTACTCACCGGTGGCCTTCGATGCTGCTGCGATCGAAGACAACCCGTTCTTCTGGCCCGATCCGGCGCAGGTTCCCGAGTTGGAGCGCTTCATGGACGGCCTGCGCAAATCCGGTGACTCGGTCGGCGCGCGCATCAGTGCAGTCGCGCGCGGGGTTCCCGCCGGGCTCGGCGAGCCGATCTACGGCAAGCTCGATTCAGATCTCGCGCATGCGCTGATGGGCATCAACGCGGTCAAGGCCGTGGAGATTGGCGATGGCGTTGCAGCGGGCTCCCAGCGTGGCAGCGAGCACCGCGACGAAATCGTCGACGGCGCGTTTGTCTCCAATCATGCGGGCGGCATCCTCGGCGGCATTTCCAGTGGTCAGGACATCCTTGCGCATGCCACCATCAAGCCGACGTCGAGCATCCTGCTCCCAGGGCGCAGCATCGATCGTGCCGGCCAGGCGGTCGACGTCGTCACCCGAGGGCGTCATGACCCGTGTGTCGGCATCCGTGCGGTGCCCATCGTCGAGGCGATGCTGGCGCTGGTGCTGGTAGACCATGTGCTGCGGCATCGCGCACAGTGCAGCGACGTCGGCGCGCAGGTTCCGCGCGTCGCGGCCGGCAGCTCGAATTGATTTTCCCGCGAAGCGAATCCCATTGGTCACTGAGGTACAGCGGAATCCATGAGCAACACGTCGAACAAGAGCTGCAAAGTAGCGGTGGTGGGTGCGACTGGTGCGGTGGGCAGCGCGCTGCTGGAGATCCTGGCCGAACGAAACTTTCCCGCAAGCGAGGTCGTGGCGCTGGCCAGCGAGCGATCGGCGGGTGCCCGTGTCCAGTACGGCGAACAGTCGCTGGTCGTCAAGGTGCTCGAGCGTTTCGATTTCGCCGGCACCGATATCGCCCTGTTTTCCGCCGGCGGCAGCATTTCGGCAGTACACGCCCCGCGTGCGGCCGCCGCGGGCGCGATCGTGATCGACAACACCAGCGAGTTCCGCTTGGCGGACGATATCCCGCTGGTGGTGTCGGAGGTCAATCCGCATGCGATTGGCCGGTACAAACCACGCGGGATCATCGCCAATCCGAATTGCTCGACCATGCAGATGCTGGTGGCGTTGGCGCCGATCCACCGCGCGGTCGGCATCGAGCGCATCAACGTCGCGACCTATCAGTCGGTCAGCGGGGCCGGCCAGCGCGGGATCGAGGAGCTCGGCCGCCAGACCGCCGCCCTGCTCAGTCTGCAGCCGATCGAGCCGAAGAAATTCCCCGTGCAGATCGCCTTCAACCTGATTCCCCAGATCGACGTCTTCATGCCCAATGGCTACACCAAAGAAGAAATGAAGATGGTCTGGGAAACCCGGAAAATCCTCGAAGACGAGAGCATCCAGGTGAATCCGACTGCGGTCCGCGTGCCGGTTTTCTACGGCCACAGCGAGGCGATTCATCTCGAAACCCGCGAGAAAATCAGCGCGGCGGATGCGCGGAAATTGCTCGAAGCAGCGCCGGGCGTGGTGGTAGTCGACGATGCCTCGCCTGGTGGATATCCGACGCCGGTCACGCACGCAGCCGGCCACGATCCGGTATTTGTCGGGCGTATCCGCGAGGACATCAGCCACCCGCGTGGGCTATCACTTTGGGTGGTCAGCGACAACATTCGAAAGGGTGCTGCCCTGAATGCGGTACAGATTGCTGAACTCTTGGTAAAAAATCACTTGTGATCTATAGTTACGTTCGGATCATAAGGTCATTTCTAGTTTGTGACCTAGTATCGCGGACACGTCAGAAGCCGCTTAGCCCTCGGGGGAGTTCCATGAAAGGACCGCGCAAGTCACTTCTCGCCAGCAGCATCCTGGCGATCCCATCACTGGCGCAGGCCCTTGGGCTTGGAGGAATCGAGGTCAAGTCAGGGCTCAACGAGCCGCTGGTGGCCGAAATTCAGGTGATTCAATCCGGGCCCGGAGAGGCCGACGGATTGGCCGTCACCCTGGCGAGCGCCGACGACTTCGCGCGCGTCGGCATCGACCGCGGCCGCATCGATACTCCGCTCGAGTTCACCGTCGGCAAGAGCAGCGATGGCACGCCGGTCATCAAGGTGACCTCGGCCAAGCCGGTGCGCGAGCCCTTCCTCAATTTCCTGTTGGAAGTGAACTGGTCGAAAGGTCGGCTCCTGCGCGAATACACCGTGCTCCTCGATCCTCCCGTGAGCGCGCCGGCACGCACCGTGGCCACCGCGCCAGTGCCTGAGTCCACGCCGCCGCCGATCGAAACCCGGCCCGAGCCCGAGCCCATGCGCGAGCCGGAACCGATGCCGGCCGAGCCAGTTGCCGCGGCTCCTGAGCCGCGCCTGGAAGCCGAGCCTGCGCCGGAGCCAGCACCGGCCGAACCGACCCCGGTCGAGCCCGAGCCGATGCCGGAACCGGAACCGGAACCGATGCCAGAACCGGAGCCCGAACCCGAGCCCGTGGCGGAAGCCCAGCCGGAGCCGACCCCGGCACCGAGCGAGCCGCCGTCACCGGCGCCGAGTGGCGACTATGGTCCGATCGGCCAGGGCGAGACCCTCTGGGAAATCGCGGTCGCGACCAGGCCCGCTGGCGTCAACGACATGAACCAGTTCATGGTCGCCCTGCTGCGCATGAACCCGGATGCTTTCTACGAACAGAACATCAATGCGTTAAAGCGCGGCGCGATCCTGCGCATCCCGAGCTCGGATGAGGTCAACGCGATCTCGACGAGCGAGGCGAGCGCAGCGGTCGGCAGCCAGAACGAGCTTTGGCGCGGCTATCAGACCAGCCAGGCGGCGAGCCCGACGCGACTGGCAGATGCCGGTGCCAGTGAGTCGTTGCGTGCGCCTGCTGAAGCCACTGCCAGCACCGACTCGCGGCTCGAATTGTTGCCGCCACGTGCCGGGGATGACCAGGGAGCCGCGGACCGTCCGGGTGCAGCCGGGCTCGGCCGCAGTGGCGAGGATGTCAAGAATCTGCGCGGTGATCTCGCGCGATCCCAGGAAGAACTCGAGAGCTCGCGCCAGGAAGTGAGCGAGCTGCGTTCGCGCGTCACCGATCTCGAAAGCATCAAGGGCGACCAGGACAAGGTGCTCGCGCTGCGCAATGACGAGCTCAAGTCGCTGCAGACACGCGCCGCCGAGCTGGAAGCCAAAGTGCGTGAGCTGGAAGCCGCGCGTGCCGCCGCCGAGACCGATTCGGAGCGCAAGGTGCGCGAAGCGGAAGCTGCGCGCCTGGCGGCCGAAACCGCGTCGCAAAAGCGCATCAGTGACGCCGAGGCGGCCGCTGCGGCCGCCGCCGCGACCGCTGCAGCTGCCACCGATGCCGCTGCTGCTTCCGACGCCGCCGCCGCCGCTGCGATCGCGGCAGCGCAGACCAAGCCGGAACCGACTTCGACCGCGGACATCTGGACGCCGCCCGAGCCGACCACGCCGCCTGCCGATGGCACCAGCACCGCCCCGGTCGATACCACCAGCACCGCCCCGGTTGACGGCATGCCGCCGGCGGAAGGCAGCGCCGATCCGGCGACCCCGGGTGACACCATCACCAGCGACGGCGAGGCTGTGCCGACCGACACCTCGACGGCACCCGTGGATACTGACCCCACCGACGCAACCGTGCAGCCACTGCCGGATGCGCAGCCGGCCGTGCCCGAGCCGGTGACAACGGACGGCGCTCCGACCACCCCGGCCACGGAAGGCGGCATGCTCAGCAATCCTCTCGTCCTCGGCGGCATCATCGCCGCGTTCCTGGCGCTGCTCGGCCTGTTGTGGTCGCGCATGCGCCGCAAGAACGTCGACGATGGCGACTTCGTCGCACCGCCGGACGATGACGACCGCTACAAGGGCTTCCCCAGTGACGATGCCCGCGCCGCGGACACGCGCCCGGTCGATACTGAAGAAGATGATCTGCTCGACCAGATCGCGATGAACCCGGCGAATAACGCCGCACGCCTGGAGCTGGTGCGCCTGTACCACGCGCGTGGCGACGCTGCCGAGTTCGAATCGGCGGCGCGCGCATTGCGGGCACAGGTGGCGTCTGAGGACGCTCCGGAGTGGCGCGAAGCCACGCTGCTCGCGGCCACCATCCTCCCGGGCCATGCGCTGTTTGCCCGCAAGGACGAGTTCCCGCTGGAAGCGACCTACAGCGAACCGGAACCCGATTTCGAGACACAGCCGTCCGACCAGCTCGACGGCGGGCTCGACTTCTCGAACTTCGAAGACCAGCCGCAGCCGACGCCCACCCCGGCGCCGGTGACGAATTCCAGCAGCGACCCGGGCTTCGATTTCGACTTCGATCTCTCCGAACCGACCCAGGCCATCGAGCCGGTGCGCGCGCCGGCACCGACCCCGGTCGCGGTCGCTGCCGAACCGACCACCGCACGCAATGACGGCAATGACCTGAGCTTCGATTTCGACCTGGAAGCCGCGCCGACGCCGGAGCCGACCCGTCCGCTGCCGGCCGTGGTCGCGCCCGCCGACGAGCCGTTCAAGATGGACCTGCCGGAGCTTGATTTCGCGGCGATGGAAGTTGGCAAGACCCCGGTTGAAATGCCGCCGCTTGCTGGCCCGAACGTCGACGACGAGCTCGGTGATCTCGGCGTCTTCGGCGACGATGCAGTCGCCACCAAGCTCGACCTCGCGCGTGCCTACATGGACATGGGCGATCCCGACGGCGCCCGCAGCATGCTCGAAGAAGTGATCGGCGAGGGCAATGCCAGCCAGCAGGACGAAGCCCGCAAGCTGCTCGACAGCCTGCGCTGAGGTCTGCTTCAATACTGGAAAGGGCCGGGAAACCGGCCCTTTCCATTTGGAGTGCGGCGCTCCTGCGCCGCCGCACTTCGCCCGGCGCGCGTCGCCTTTCGAAGCGGCGGCGCGGGAGCGCCGCCCTCCAACAAGCCTTGCTCGCAAACTCCACCGCTTTGCTGCATCGTCGCGCACTGCTTTTTGGCCAGGCAAGCGCAATCCATGCCCCGTTACGCCCTCGGCGTCGAGTACGACGGCACTGACTATTTCGGGTGGCAGCGCCAGCACCAGGAGCCGACGGTGCAGGCGACCCTGGAAAAGGCGCTGAGCTTCGTCGCCGACGAGACGGTCGAGGTGTTGTGCGCCGGGCGCACGGATACCGGGGTGCATGCGCTGGGGCAGGTTGTTCACTTCGATTGCGCAGCGACCAGGAACGAGCGTGCGTTCGTCCTCGGGTGCAATTCGCGCCTGCCGTCGAGCATCGCGCTCACCTGGGCGCGACCCGTGCCGGAGGCGTTCCATGCACGCTACGGCGCGCGCATGCGCGCTTACCGTTTTCGAATCCTGCGGCGGGAAACCCGTCCGGCACTGGAAGCGCGCCATGCCTTGTGGGTGCGCGAGCCGATCGATGTGGAGCGCATGCGCGAAGGCTCGCAGCATCTCGTCGGCCGCCACGATTTCACCAGTTTCCGCACGGTGGCCTGCCAGGCAAACTCGCCAGTGCGAGAGATCCATCGCCTGGGTCTGGTCGAAAACGGCCCCTGGCTCGAGCTCGAATTCGAAGCCAACGCCTTCCTGCATCACATGATCCGCAACATCGTCGGCAGCCTGCTCATGGTCGGCCGCGGCGAACGCCCGAGCGCGTGGATCGGCGAAGTGCTGGCGCTTCGCGATCGCAGCAAGGCCGGTCCGACCGCGCCCCCGCAAGGATTGACCTTCCTCGCCGCGCGTTATCCCGCCGACTTCGGCCTGCCGCCCGAGCACACGCTGTGAGCGGGCGTGTGCGCATCAAGTTCTGTGGCATCACCCGTCCCGAGGATGCGCTTGCCGCGGCGAACCTCGGCGTCGATGCCATCGGGCTGGTTTTCGTGCCGGCCAGCAAGCGCGCAATCGACTCCAGGCGCGCCGCCGAGATCCTGGCAGCGTTGCCGCCGCTGGTGAGCTCGGTTGCGCTGTTCATGGACGCTCCTTCCTCCGAGGTACACGCGGTGCTCGACGCGCTGCCGATCGACCTCCTCCAGTTCCACGGCAGCGAACCGCCCGACTATTGTGCGCAGTTCAAGCGCCCCTGGATCAAGGCGTTGGCGATGGGTGACGAGGTTGACGCGCTCGCGGAGTCGCGGCGCTATGCTGGCGCCCGTGGCCTCTTGCTCGACGCGCATCGTGCTGGCGAACAGGGGGGACGCGGCGACGCCTTCGATTGGTCGGCAATTCCAGGCGAGCTGGCGCCGCGTATCCTGCTCGCCGGTGGCCTGACCGAACACAATGTCGCGCGTGCCATCGGGCTCGTGCGACCCTACGCGGTCGACGTTTCCAGCGGCATCGAATCCGCGCCCGGCATCAAATGCCCGGCACGCATGCAGAAATTCATTGAAGAGGTCATCCGTGCAAGTTGAAAACCTGGACAGCGTCGAGCGGTTGGACTACGCCGCCTATCCCGATGCGAATGGGCATTTTGGCCCCTATGGCGGGAGCTTCGTCGCCGAGACGCTGATGGCGCCGCTGGCCGAACTGGCCGCCGCGTACGCGCGCTTTCGCAACGACCCCGAATTCATCGCCGAGCTCGAGCACGACCGCCGCCACTACATCGGCCGGCCGACGCCGATCTATCACGCGCAGCGCCTGAGCCGCGAGGTGGGTGGGGCCGACATCCTGCTCAAGCGCGAAGACCTGAACCACACCGGCGCGCACAAGATCAACAACACCGTGGGACAGGGCCTGCTCGCCCGGCGCATGGGCAAGCGCCGCATCATTGCCGAGACCGGCGCCGGCCAGCACGGCGTCGCCAGCGCT
The DNA here is from genome assembly GCA_031425695.1 of Rhodanobacteraceae bacterium. Taxonomy (GTDB): domain Bacteria; phylum Pseudomonadota; class Gammaproteobacteria; order Xanthomonadales; family SZUA-5; genus JANPJV01. Next base: position 22,460 of record JANPJV010000203.1, read on the forward strand.
ACCATCGCCGCGCGCCTCGGGCTCGAGTGCGTGGTCTACATGGGCGCGGTGGATGTCGAGCGGCAGGCGATCAACGTATTCCGCATGAAGCTGCTCGGCGCCACCGTGATTCCGGTGCACAGCGGCTCGAAGACCTTGAAGGACGCGCTCAATGAAGCCATGCGCGACTGGGTCACCAATATCGACGGCACCTTCTACATGATCGGTACCGTCGCCGGTCCGCATCCGTACCCGATGATGGTGCGCGATTTCAACGCGATCGTCGGCACCGAGGCGCGCCGGCAGATGCTGGAGGAATACGGCGCGCTGCCGGATGCGCTGGTGGCGTGCGTCGGCGGTGGCTCCAACGCGATCGGTCTGTTCCATCCGTTTCTCAATGACGACGCGGTGGCCATCTACGGCGTTGAAGCGGCGGGCGAGGGCATTGAATCCGGGCGCCATGCCGCCTCCTTGAGCGCTGGCGTTCCGGGCGTGCTGCACGGCAATCGCACCTATCTCATGGCCGACGAAAACGGGCAGATCATCGAGACCCATTCGGTCTCGGCCGGCCTCGACTACCCCGGCGTCGGTCCCGAGCACGCGTGGCTGAAGGACAGTCAACGCGCGCGCTACGTCGGCATCACCGACGACGAAGCGCTGGCCGCCTTCCACCGTCTTGCGCGTACCGAAGGCATCCTCGCCGCGCTCGAGAGCGCGCATGCAGTCGCCTATGGCATCAAGCTCGCCCAAGAGCTCGGCGCCGGCCACCGGGTGCTGGTCAACCTGTCCGGCCGCGGCGACAAAGACGTCAACACCATTGCGCGCCTGGAAGGACTGCAGCTGTGAATCCCTCGCACATGAAAGCCAATCGAATCGACCAGCGCTTCGCCGAGTTCCGTGCGCGCGGACGGCCTGGATTGGTCAGTTTCGTCACTGCCGGGGATCCGGATCCAAGCTTGACCGTAGCGGTGATGCAATCTCTGGTTCGCCACGGCAGCGATGTGCTCGAGCTCGGCATGCCGTTTTCCGATCCGATGGCCGACGGCCCGGTGATCCAGCACGCCAACGAGCGGGCGCTCGCCAAGGGCGTCAACCTGGCCCACGTGCTCGCGACCCTGCGGGCTTTCCGCGCCGATGACGTCTCCACGCCGGTGGTGCTGATGGGCTATCTCAACCCAATCGAGCGCTACGGTTTCGAGCGCTTCGCGGCCGATGCCCATGCAGCTGGCGCCGACGGCATGTTGCTAGTCGATTGCCCGCCCGAGGAGTCCGGCGCCTATGCCGAAACCCTGGCGCGTCTGCAACTTCGGCAGATCTACCTGATCGCACCGACGACGCCGCCCGAACGCCGCGCACGCATCGCAGCCGCTGCGAAGGGCTTCCTCTATTACGTGTCGTTCAAGGGCATCACCGGCGCCGCCCATCACGAGCACTCCGCTGCGATCGCATCACTGCGCGAGTTGCAGACGCTGACCCAAGTCCCGGTCGCGGTTGGCTTCGGCATCCGCGATGCTGCCGGCGCTGCGCTTCTCGGCGCGCATGCGGACGCCGTCGTGATTGGCAGCGCGCTGGTCGAGCGCCTCGCCGGCGCAACCGATGCGACCGATGTCGACGCGCGCATAGCGGCATTCTTGCCGGCCATCCGGGCGGCGCTCGACGCCACGCAGAAACAAGCGGCTTGAAAAGACGAATCCCATGAGTTGGCTCAGCAAACTAATGCCCGCCCGCATCCGCACCGAAGGCTCCGCCAAGCGCAATGTGCCCGAAGGACTGTGGGAGAAATGTCCCGCCTGCAGTGCGGTGCTCTACGGCCCCGAAATCGAGCGTAACCTGCGCGTCTGCCCCAAGTGCAACCACCACATGGCCATCGCTGCGCGCAAGCGTCTGGAAGGCCTGTTCGATACCGGCAGCATGAGCGAGATCGACACCAATCTCGCGCCCTTCGACGCGCTGAAGTTCCGCGACAACAAGCGCTATCGTGATCGCCTGATCCAATCGCAACGTGCCACCGGCGAGAAGGACGCGCTGGTCTCAGCGCGGGGATTGCTCAAGGGCCGCCCGCTGGTGGCTGCCGGTTTCGAATTCGCCTTCATGGGCGGCTCGATGGGCTCGGTGGTCGGCGAGCGCTTCACCCGCGCCGCCGAGCGCGCGCTCGACGAACGCGCCCCGCTGGTGAGCTTCACCGCCACCGGCGGCGCACGCATGCAAGAAGGCTTGTTCTCGCTGATGCAGATGGCGAAGACGTCCGCCGCGCTCGGGCGCATGCGCCGTGCCGGCGTGCCCTTCGTCTCCGTGCTCACGCATCCGACCACGGGCGGCGTCTCCGCCAGTCTCGGCATGCTCGGCGATCTCAACCTTGCCGAACCGCAGGCACTGATCGGCTTCGCCGGCCCGCGCGTCATCGAACAGACCGTCCGCGAAACCCTGCCCGAAGGCTTCCAGCGCAGCGAGTTCCTGCTGGAGAAAGGCGCCATCGACGCCATCGTCGACCGCCGCGAAATGCGCGACCGCCTGGCGGCCATGCTCACGATCTTGCAGAAAGCGGCGGCGCCGGCGGCTTGAGTTAGGTTGCCTTTGGTGGGGGTGGGCGGTTGGCGGGCGCGTTTTGGCGGGGAAAAAGGAAAAGGCCCCGCGCCCCGCCGACCCACCACCCCCAAAAACACAA
>JANPJV010000204.1:0-18461 GCA_031425695.1 Rhodanobacteraceae bacterium
AACGAAAAAGGGGCGGAAGTCATGGCGGCTGCGCACTGCTTTGGCTCGGCGGGCTGCGCTGCGCGCGGACGCTTTTGCTGGTGGTGGGAAAAAGCGTCCGCGCATAGCGCAGGCCCACCACCAGCCAAAAGCGCAACCGCAGCCGCGCAGGAGCGCGGCCCTCCCCAAAGCGCCGCATGCGAGAATCGCCCACCCCGCCCGCCCCAAGCCTGCGATGACCCAGCCCCAGAATCTCGAAGCCGGCAATTCCCCCGGCCGTGTGCTGTTTGCGAGCCTGATCGGCACGACCATCGAGTTCTTCGATTTCTATATCTACGCGACCGCGGCGGTGTTGGTGTTTCCGACGCTGTTCTTCCCGCCCGGGGACGCGACCACGGCGACGCTGCAGTCGCTGGCGACGTTTGCGCTGGCGTTCTTTGCGCGGCCGGTGGGCTCGGCGCTGTTCGGGCATTTTGGCGATCGCATCGGGCGCAAGGCGACGCTGGTCGCCGCACTGCTGACCATGGGTATTTCGACCGTACTCATCGGTCTCTTGCCGACGTACCAGCAGATCGGGATCTGGGCGCCGCTGCTACTGGCGCTGTGCCGGCTCGGCCAGGGCCTCGGGCTTGGCGGCGAGTGGGGTGGCGCGGTGCTGCTGGCGACCGAGAATGCGCCGCCGGGCAAGCAGGCCTGGTACGGCATGTTTCCCCAACTCGGCGCGCCGCTCGGCTTCCTGTGTTCGAGCGGCATCTTCCTGGTCCTGGCGGACACCCTCACCGAGCAGCAGTTCTTCGACTGGGGCTGGCGCATCCCGTTCCTGGCGAGCTCGCTGCTGGTGCTGGTCGGCCTCTATGTGCGGCTGCGCATTGCCGAAACGCCCGCCTTCAAGCGCAGCCTCGAGCTCGAGGAACGCGTCAAGGTGCCGATGCTGACGGTGCTCACCCAGCACACGCATACGCTGATTGCGGGCACCTTCACCGCGCTGGCGACCTTCGTGCTGTTCTACCTCATGACCGTGTTCACCCTGAGCTGGGGCACCTCGCAGCTCGGCTACACGCGCAAGGAATTCCTGGTGCTGCAGATGCTCGGCGTGGTGTTTTTCGCGCTGACAATTCCGCTCTCGGCGCTGATCGCCGACCGTCACGGCCGACGCGCGACGCTGATCATCGCGACCATCGCGATCGGCCTCTTTGGCCTGGTGTTCGCGCCGCTGTTCACTGCCGGGAATGCGCTCGGCGTGGCCGTGTTCCTGAGTGTCGGCCTCGCGCTGATGGGCTTCACCTACGGCCCGCTCGGCACCGCGCTGGCGGAGCTCTTTCCGACGCCGGTGCGCTACACCGGCGCCTCGCTGACCTTCAATCTCGCCGGCATCTTCGGCGCTTCGCTGGCGCCGTACATCGCGACCACGCTCGCCGCGAAACATGGGCTGCCGTATGTTGGCTTCTACCTCACCGCGGCGGCGCTGATTACCCTCGTCGCGCTGCTTGCGCTCGGCCGGCAACGTCCGCATGCCGTCGGTTGAGGCGATTCCGCTACCGAATCTCGCTTGCCCGCTGTGCGGCGGACCGAATCGGTGTGCCCCGGCCAGAACCGGGAGCTTCGAAAGCGTGTGCTGGTGTACCGCGGTGAAGGTTGACGCGGAGGCGTTGGCGCGGGTCGAGACGCGGGAGGCATGTCTGTGTTCGGCGTGCGCCAGGTGCTCTTGATGCGTGGGTTCGGACCTTGTCCGAACGCTTTTCGGCCGGGCCGCAGGAGAGCGTCCGGACAAGGTCCGGACCCACGAAAGCGACGCGTCGCCATTGGCATTTGCGTGCTTGCCTGTTGCATCACTCGAGAGATCGATTGACTACCCGAACTCCCCTCAACCGCCTGCGCTCGATCTTCTCCGGCTCGGTCGGCAATCTGGTCGAGTGGTACGACTGGTACGTCTATGCCGCGTTTTCGCTGTACTTCGCGAAGTCGTTCTTCCCACAGGGCGATGCCACGGCGCAGTTGCTGAACACCGCGGCGGTGTTCGCGGTCGGCTTCCTGATGCGGCCGATCGGTGGCTGGCTGATGGGCATCTATGCCGACCGCCGCGGGCGCAAGGCGGCGTTGATGTTCTCCGTGGTGCTGATGTGCTCCGGCTCGCTGATCATTGCGCTGACGCCGGGCTATGCGACGATCGGCGTCGCCGCGCCGATCATCCTCGTCATCGCGCGCATGCTGCAGGGCCTCTCCGTCGGCGGCGAGTACGGCTGTTCGGCGACGTACCTGAGCGAGATGGCGAGCGCCAGGCATCGCGGGTTCTGGTCGAGCTTCCAGTACGTCACCCTGATCCTCGGACAGTTGCTCGCGCTCGGCGTGCTGATCGCGCTGCAGCAGTGGTTTCTCACCCCGGCCGAGCTCGAAGCGTGGGGCTGGCGGATCCCGTTCGCGATTGGCGCACTGTGCGCGGTGGTGGCGCTCTGGCTGCGCCGGAACATGGCCGAGACGGAGTGCTTCGTCGAGCAGGACGCAGCGCCGAAAAAAGGCTCGCTGCGGGTGCTGCTCGAATACCCGCGCGAGGTGCTGATGGTCGTCGGCCTCACCATGGGCGGCACGCTTGCCTTCTACACGTACACGACCTACATGCAGAAATTCCTGGTCAACAGCGCCGGCATGAGTCGCGACACCGCGACCCTGGTGTCGGCCGCCTCACTGACCGTGTTCATGCTGTTGCAGCCACTGTTCGGCGCGCTCTCGGATCGCATCGGGCGGCGCCCGCTGCTGATCGGTTTCGGCGTGCTCGGCACGCTCTGCACGGTGCCGATCCTGACTGCGCTGGCCGCGGTGGAAACGCCGCTGCAGGCCTTCGGCCTGATCATGGCTGCGCTGCTGATCGTCAGCGGCTACACCTCGATCAACGCGGTGGTCAAGGCCGAGCTCTTCCCGGTCCGCATCCGCGCCCTCGGCGTCGGCCTGCCCTACGCGCTCGCGGTTTCGATATTCGGCGGCACCGCCGAATACGTCGCGCTGTGGTTCAAGAAGGTGGGCATGGAATCGGGCTTCTATTGGTACGTCACCGCCTGCATTGCCTGCTCGCTGCTGGTGTATTTGTGGATGCCGGATACGAAGCGCGAGTCACGCATCGACCGGGACTGATTTGGCGGCACGCCACCTTGCTTTCGTAGGTCAGGTTGCGCCCGCACAATCTCGGCGCGGGCCTCGCGCTCAATCGGTCGCTACCTGACATCGATTCGCTGGCTGACCTAGTCAGGTAGTGCCCGATCGACTGGGTCGTCCCACCGGGCTCCGGGCGGGGCCCAACCTGACCTACGTTCAAGCTCTCGCGCTCCGCCAGCCGATCACCGCCAACACCGCCGCAATTCCCAGCAGCACCGCGCCCACAGTCGGCATCAGCATCAGGAACGGCAGGGCGAGGATCGCGACGGCGAGGGCCCAGGCCCAGGCGTCGTTCTTTTCGGCCGGATGGGTTGGGGCGCCAAGCGACTTGGCGATCAGGTGGTCGAGGCTGAGCTTGCCCGGGCCGTTGAAGATCAGCGGCAGCAGCATGACCACGAACAGCAGCGGCAGCTTGTAGTTGCCGTGTCCCATGTCGGTGATCGCGTAGCCCTTGAGCAGGTCGCCCCACATGGTCCACATGTCCGGCCAATGCACGGCCGCGGTGGCGACGAAAGTCAGGAACAAGAGGCTGAAGGCGAAGAAACGCGTGCCGAGTCCGAGCCAAAGCATGATTCCGCCGATGATCTCGAACCAGGTGGCGATGAACCAGCTCGCGTCGGCCGGCACCACGTTGAAGGGGAATGGAAAGCTCGATTGCAGGTCAGCGAACCAGTTCTCGCCGTTGAGCTTTTCCAGCCCGGATTCGAAGAACTCCCAGCCCATCACGATGCGCATCACCAGCGGCGGAATCACTTCCCCGGCCGCGCGCAGGCGCATCACCAGCTGTTCCCAATGCCCCATCAGCCGCGCCGAAATGAGTGCCATGTCGATCCCCCGATCCGTTTTCGTAGGTCAGGTGCGCCCGCGCCGAATTGATCCCAAGCGATCCAAAGTAATCGGGCGCTACCTGACATTGGTAGGTCAGGTTGCGCCCGCGTCGAGTCGATCGAGCGATCGCCGTGGTCGGGCGCTACCTGACAACTGCGCAGTAGACGCGCAGCAATGGGACCGGGCAAGGCGGCGCTCGCTTTCGTAGGCCAGGTTGCGCCCGCGTCGATTCGACACGATCTGGAACACCGCGTGTCAGGTAGCGCCCGAGCAAAGCTTGTCGCATGTCGGCACACGGCGCGGGCGCAACCTAACCTACGACAACGGTGTCGAACGATTGCGGTGCGATCTGGAACACCGCGTGTCAGGTAGCGCCCGATCGAAGTCTGTCGCGTATCGACATACGACGCGGGCGCAACCTGACCTACAAAAGCACGGCCGACTCCTTGTTAGCGCGGCCGCCCAAACTCACTCGGCGCCGGCTGTGCTTCGATCACCGGCAGCGGGTTCGCTTCCAGCTCGGCGAGCAGCTCGGCAACGGCTCTTTCGATGCTCGGATCGCGGCCCTGGGACAGCAAATGCGGGCTGTCGATGACCTCGATGTCGGGCACGACGCCTTCGTTCTCGACCGCCCATTTCCCATCGGCGGACATGAAGCGGAAGGTCGATGCGCTGGTGCCGCCGCCGTCGGCGAGGGTGGGATTGCCGGAGAGCCCGATCAGGCCGCCCCAGGTGCGGGTGCCGATCAGCTTGCCGAGCTTGAGCTCGCGGAAATAGAACGGCAGCGCGTCGCCGCCGGAAGACGACAACCCGTTGATCAGCATCGCTTTCGGGCCGCGGTGCGAGAGGAAGGGTTGCGCCTGCGGCGCCAGGCCGCGGCGCTTCCAGTAGTTGAGCGGCTTGCGCGCCAGGATCTCGATCATGCGGTCGGGGATGAAGCCGCCGCCGTTGTAGCGGTCATCGATGATCAGCGCGTCTTTGGTGATCTGGCTGGGGAACTGCTTGAACAGCTCGCGATTGCCGTCGACATGCGTGTTCGGCAGGTGGATGTAGCCGATGCGCCCGCCCGACAGTCGATCGACCATGGCCCGCCGCTCCTGCACGCGGTCGAGATAGCGCAGCCAGCGCTCGCTGCCCTGCGCCTTGACATCAACGGTGCGCGCACCTTTTGCCGAGGGCCGGCTGTTGAGCTTGAGCCGGATCAGGCGGCCAGCCTTGTTCTCGAGCAACTGGTAAAAGTTCTGCACGCTCGTCGCCGGCACGCCGTCGACCGCGATCACGTAGTCGCCGACCTTCGCATCCACGCCGGCTTCAGTCAGCGGCGAGCGGAAGATGTCCGACCAGTTCTGGCCCGGGAAAATCTTGGTGATGCGGAAGTAGCCAGATTCATCGGCTGCGAATTCGGCACCGAGAAAGCCGCCAGCCTTCCGTTCGACTGCCGGCTCGTCGCCGCGCTCGACATAGATGTGGCCGGCATTGAGCTCGCCCGCCATCTCACTGAAGAGATGGTCGAGATCGGCGCGGTGGGCGACATGTCCGAGCAGCGCCGCGTACTTGGCATGGATCGCTGGCCAGTCGTTGCCGTGCATGCCCTCGTCGTAGAACCAGTCGCGCCAGATGCGCCAGCCGTCGCGCAACATCTGCGCCCACTCCACCGGCGGATCGATGCGCAGCTCGAGGCGCTTCAGATCCAGCACCTTGGAGGCATCCTGGTCGGCGATGGCATCGGCAATGCCGAGCTTGTCGGGCCCGGTGCGAAACAGGACCTTCTCGCCATTGGCGGACAGCACGTAGCCATTGATGCCCTTGAGGATGGTGACTTCCTTGGCATCCTCGACATTGAAGAACTTGAGGTCGGCCCCGTTCGGCGCGCCGGTAAAGGCGACATAGAACAGGCCCTTGGAACTGCCCGTGAGGCCGGCGTAGTTGCCGGGGCCGACGCCCAGCACGGTCACCCGATTCTCGAATCCTTCGACATCGAAGCGCACGCGACCGTCTGGCTTCGGCGGATCCTTATCCTTCTTGTCGTCACTGCCCTCCGATTCCTCCGACGCGTCGTCGCCATTGATCTCGTCCGACTTGAGGCGATTGAGCGGCGTCTCGTCCGCAGACAAGGTGGCGGCGTAGAGGCGAGTACTGTTGGTGTAGAGATAGTTGAACTCGTAGCTCGAAAAGCTCAGGTTGTGATCACGGTTGGAGGTGAAATACAGATAGCGGCCCTTGGGATCGAACGCCGGCGTGTCGGCATCGAAGTCGCCATTGGTGAGTTGGCGCGCCTTGCCGCCGACACCGTAGTGCCAGAGCCGCTCGAGGCCGGCGGCATCGGTCTTGACGTAGACCAGGTGCATGCCATCGGGCGACCACACATAGTCGGTGATCTCATTGCCGACGGTTGCGGTATCGACCTCGGAGGTGCGCGCGCTGGCCACGTCGATCACGCGCAGGCGATTTTTCTTGTCGCTGTAGGCGATGCGCTTGCCGTCGGCCGAGAACTTCGGCGCAAAGCGCCAGATATCGCCATCAGTGCTGAGGCGGCGCGGCTCGTCGCTGCCATCGGACGCGCGAACGTAGATCTCGTATTCACCGCTCGCGTCGGACAGGTAGACGACCAGGCGGCCATCCGGGGAAAAGCTGGCGCTGATCTCGCGCTCGCCTGGCGTGTGGCTGATGTTGCGGATTTCGCCGTTCTTCGCCGGCACCGTGAACAGCTCGCCGCGCGCGGCGAGCAAGGCGCGCTCGCCCTTTGGGGAAAGGTCGAAGCTCTCGATCTGGTTGGCGACATTCTTGATCGAGGCCAATGCCTGCGGCCGGTCGCCGCTGACTTCGATCGCAAGCTTGGTGGTGGCGTTGTCGGCCGGATTGAACAGCCACAGCTGCCCGGCCTGCTCGAACACGATGGCATCCGCACCGGCGCTCGGCCACAGCACGTCGTAATCGGTGAAATGGGTCACCTGCGTCGCCTCGCCGCCTTCCGGCGAGACCTTCCAGAGGTTCAGCGTGTACTCGCGATCGGAGGTGAAGTAGATGCTGTCGCCGATCCAGGTGGGCTGGTTGTCGGTGGCGCGGTGATCGGTCAGTCGCTTGGAATCGTTGGCTAGGAGATCGTAGACCCAGACATCCTGGGCACGTCCGCCGCGGGTGCGCTTCCAGGTGCGAAACTCGCGGTCGATCGGCGTGTAGACGTATTTCGTCCCGTCCGGCGAGAGCATGCCGCCGCCGGTTTCGGGCACTGGCAATGGCTGCTCCATGCCGCCCTTGAACGGCACGTAGTACGGACGCCCCGCGCGTTCGTCGAAGGGGTCGCGATTCATGCGCACCAGGATGCGCGTGCCGTCCGGCGTCCAGTCGAGCACGCGATAATCGAAGCCACCGCGCGGCGGCATCGGGCCAACGTCCGAATACCAGGTCAACTGGCGCGGCTGCGCGCTGCCGTCGGCCGGGATCACCCATACCTGGCGCGTGCCCGAGTATTCCGCCGAAAAAGCGATCCACCGGCAGTCGGGCGAAAACTTGGGAAACAGCTCCAGGCCCGCATGCGACGTCAACCTGCGCGCGGCACCGCCCGCGCGCCCGACGAGGTGGATATCGCCAGCGTAGACGAACGCGACTTGGTTGCTGCAGACATCCGGAAAGCGCAGCAACTGTGTCGGTGCGGCGGTTGCCGCCTGCATGAAAAGCACCGACGCGCACAGCGTCAGCAACGGCCGAAAAGACATGGGGGCTCCAACACGCGCGCGGGGCCGCCGAGCATAGGGGTCGTCAAGCGCGGGGGCGTGTGACAGAAGTTGGTGCGCCGCTTTGCTCCCCTCTCCCGTGCTTCTGGGGAGAGGGGCCGGGGGAGAGGGCGGCATTTTGTACGATATCCAAAATAAAACCTAAGGCACCCCTCTCCCCCAACCCCTCTCCCCAAGAGCATGGGAGAGGGGAGCAAAAAGCACCCGCTTCAAGCACCCGTCGAGCGCACGAACAGCAGCGCGCCGATCAGCAGCACGGCGACCACGATGGCCGCGGGCGTGAGCAATCCCCAGCGTTCTTCGGGCTGGTTCTTGGGTACGAAGGTGCGCCGGTGGGCGGGGCGTTTGTCGTCGGTCATGGTGTGCGCCTCGTTCGCGAGTCGTAAAGATTAGCCGGTCCGCTTCCACGCGAAAGCAAACAAGGCCGCCAGCCCGAGCTCGGTCGCCAGCGCCCCCCACAGGAAGCCGCCGCCGGTGCCGTCGATGAGCATGCCCGCCGCACGCGTCAAACCGACCAGGCCGTAGCTCACGCCACCGAGGATCAGGCCGGCGCGCCGGTAGGCGGGATTGCGTGCGGCGGCAAGGAGCAGCAAGCCCAGCGCCAGCTCGAGCCCGCCATAGAAAGCGCGCACCTCGGTGGTCGGGACGCCGTCGGGAATCTGCCAGCCGATCATGGCCATCGTGGCTTGCGGCGCCACGCTCATGGCGAGGCCGAAGACCAGGAAGCCGAGGCCACCGAGGACGAGTGCGACGAGGTCGGAGCGCATGGAGATTCCTTTGGTTGACAGCGGATCTTATCCCGTAGGTCATGTTGTCCGCGCAAGCGGACTACTTGACAGCGCATTTTCAGCGCGTCGAATCGTGGCGAGAAGCCGTCAAGTAGCTCGCTGACGCGAGCAACATGACCTACGCATGCACACCGCGCCGACCGTTGGCCCCGACATGCATCACATTGCGTAGCATTGATGGTCACCGAACCCACGAGGCAAGCCATGCGCCAGATGAAATCGCATACCGAGATCACCCTCGAGTCGATCAAGGTGTTCGCCAATGACGGCAAGCTCGACGCGACCGAGTTCGACCGGCTGATCGAGCTCGCGCTGCGCGACCAGATCATCGACGACGACGAGCGTCGCGTGCTGTTCAAGATCCTGGTGCAGGCCGAAGGTGCGGGCATCGATGCCGCCACCCGCGCCCGCATCGACCAGGTCCGCGCGGCGCAGAAGCTCTAGCTTGCTGGACTGGAAGGTCCATCCTGGACCTTTCCGACACGCTCAACAAAAAGCGTCGTTTTTGTTTCGCTTCATTTTCAATGACGCTTGTCATTGAAAATGGCAGCACATCCATGTGCCGCAGCAATTCCGACTTCCAAGGAATCCAGGTGGACCGGCAGGCTTTTCTCGATCTCGCGCTGCGCCTCGAGGTCTTGCGCTTCGGCGAGTTCACGCTCAAGAGCGGGCGGCTCAGTCCGTATTTCTTCAACGCCGGCCTGATCAGCAGCGGCGCTGCGCTGTCCGCGCTCGGGCGTGCCTATGCGCGGGCGCTGCTGGGCAGCGGCATCGCCTTCGACATGCTGTTCGGACCAGCCTACAAAGGCATTGCGCTCGCCAGCGCCTGCGCGATTGCCTTTGCCGACGAGCACGCGCGCGACCTGCCCTTCGCGTTCAATCGCAAGGAAGCCAAGGACCACGGCGAAGGCGGCGTGCTGATCGGTGCACCGCTCAAAGGGCGCGTGGTGATCATCGACGACGTGATCTCGGCCGGCACCAGTGTGCGTGAGTCCGTGGCGTTGATCCGCACCCAGGGTGCGCAGCCCGCCGCGGTCCTGATCGCCCTCGATCGCCAGGAACGTGGCCAGGCCGGCGAGCGCTCCGCGGCCGCGGAGGTTGCCGCGGAGTTCGGGATTCCGGTGATCGCGATTGCGAACCTCTCCGAGCTGCTCGAATACGTGGTGGAGCGGCCGGAGCTGGCGGCACATCTGCCGGCCTTGCGGGCATATCGGGAGCGTTATGGGGCGTAGATCGGTTTCGGTCTCGGTTTTCGGTTTCGGAAAAGCGCTCTTACCGACACCGAAACCGACAACCGAAACCCACACCCCGTAGAATGCCCGCCCTTCCCCTCCACGCCGCGCCCCCATGCCGTCCTTCGACATCGTTTCCGAGCTCGACAAGCAAGAGGTGCGCAATGCGATCGACCAGGCGAATCGCGAGCTGACCACGCGCTTCGACTTCAAGGGCACCGGCGCGGTGTTCGAGCTCGATGGCTACGTGGTCACGCTGAAAGCCACCAGCAAGTTCCAGCTCAAGCAGATGCTGGATGTGCTGAAGCCGCGCCTGGCCGCGCGCCAGATCGATATCCGGGTGATGGAGATCGGCGAGCCGCAGGCGAATGTCGCGGCGGCGCACCAGGAGGTCACGCTCAAGCAGGGCCTCGAGCAGAAGTTCGCCAAGGAGCTGATCAAGCGCATCAAGGACGCCAAGCTCAAGGTCGAGGCGCAGATCAATGGGGAAAAGGTACGCATCAGCGGCAAGAAGCGCGACGACCTGCAGACCGTGATCGCGCTGCTGCGTGGGATCGACGACCTCGAGCTGCCGCTGCAGTTCGAGAACTTCCGAGACTAGAAGCGCACTGATGGAAGAACTCGAGATCCTCCCCGGCCTGCCGCTGCCGGAAACCGAGCTGGTCGAGCGCTTCGTGCGCTCGAGTGGTCCTGGCGGGCAGAACGTCAACAAGGTTTCGACCGCGGTCGAGCTGCGCCTCGACATCGGTGGTTCGCCGACACTGCCCGCCTGGCTCAAGGAGCGTGTGCTGCAGGCGCGCGACCGCCGCATCACCAACGAAGGCGTGCTGGTGCTCCAGGCACAGCGCTTCCGCACCCTGGAACGGAATCGTGCCGATGCGCGCGAGCGCATGGTCGCGCTGCTGCGCGCGCATACGGTCGAGCAGGCCAAGCGGATCGCGACCAAGCCCTCGCGGGCGGCCAAGAAGCGCCGGGTCGATTCCAAGAAGGCGCGCTCGACGGTCAAGAAACTGCGTGGCCCGGCGGATCACGATTCGTGAGCAGGCCCGGCCCGTCATTGGCGCTGTCTGAGCGACTGCCGCCACCGCCGGCGCAGGCACCGCGCATCCGGGTCCAGCGCTTCTGGCGCTGGGTGGCGCGACGGCTGATCGGTGCCACCGACTGGCGTCTCGTCGGCGCGTTCCCCGACCTGCCGAAGTTCATCGGCATCGCGGCGCCGCACAGCGCCAACTGGGACGGCATTTTCGGCATCTCTGCCGCCTATGCGATGGATATCCGGGCGACCTGGATGGGCAAGAGCTCGCTGTTCAAGGGTGGCCTCGGCGCGATGATGCGCGGCCTCGGCGGCATCGCCACCGATCGCAACAACAAGAATGGCGCGGTCGGCCAGATGGCCGAGCTCATGCGCGCGAGTGAGCGCATGTGGCTGTTCATTGCCCCGGAAGGCACGCGCAGGCCGGTCAAGAAGTGGCGCACCGGCTTCTGGCACATCGCCAGCCAGTCCAATGTTCCGCTGGTACTCCTCTACCTCGACTACCCCAACAACTGCATCCGCATCGGCGAGGTGTTCCACCTCACGGGCGACAAAGAGGCCGACCTGGCCGAGCTCTACGAGCGCTTCCGGCCGTACCGCGGGAAGGGTGGGAAGAGCGGGTTGCCCGAAGGGGTTTGAGGGCGAAGAAAGGCCGCTTTACGTAGGTCATGTTGATCGCGCAGCGATCTACTTGACTTGGTGGGCGACGATGTCAAGTAGATCGCTGCGCGCTCAACATGACCTACGACAGCATTACCCCGCCCTCATCTGCACAGATACGCCCCGAAGCTCTGCTCGCCTGCGATCACTTCGGACTTTGGCTGCAGCACATTCGCGCCAAGGCCCGCGGCTTCGTTACGGGCGAGGGTTTCGAGCTCGTCGGCGACCTTGATCGTATTGCGCTCGACGCCCGCGAGGCGATTGGTCACCGAAGTGGTGATATCGCCGCGGAACTGGCAGCCCCCCAGTGATTCCTTGGCGGACGCGACGCGCACTGATGCACCGCCCTGTTCCAGCGGCACCCAGGTGCAGGCACCCAGGCAAGCCAGGAGAAACGCGCAGCTGAGCGGGAGTCGCATGGGGAAGCTCCATCAAAAGGTGTGCGTTCACGCTAACAGAGCTTGATCGAGGCGGCGAGACGGGCGGCCTCCGCGGCGCAGCGACGGTTCACTTCGCGGGAACCGGGCAGAGCGTCCGGCCCTCGGCATAGCTTCGGGCATTCGACTGCGCCGGACGCAGCGCGTCCTAGCGGCGCCCTGGCACCGGCGCGCCCACCAAATCGAAAGGCGATTCCGCGGGCGTGTCGTGCGGCACACCGGAGCTGTCGGGCGTTGCGTATGCTGCAGGTGCGACACCCATGAAGAGAGCCAATGGCCAAGGCCAACGCGTCCGTTCCTCCGCACAATCGCAATGCCAAATTCGTGCGCAAGCCGCAGCCCAAGGGCGGCGTGCCGCGCTGGCTGATCGTGCTGGTGATCCTCGGCGCCCTGCTGTTCGCGGCGCACCTCTACATCGTCAACCGCATCGAGCGATCGGTCAACTTCGTCTCGGCCATGGCCGCCGGCATGGTCGACATCACCCATCGCGGCGGCTACTACACCTGGGATGGAGATTTCGGCATCAACAAGCTGCGAGTCGAGACACCAGACGGCAGCACCGGGCGGCTCACGATCGACAAGCTCGAGCTCGACACGCCGGGCTGGGGCTGGTCCCTTGGCCTCCTCAGCCCCGACATCGGTCTGGGCAAGGGCCGCGCGCGGCAAGCGCTCGGCGGTGGTGACGCACCCGTCTTGCTCGATGCCGATTCGCTGGGATTGAAGATGATCGGCCTCGAGTTCGACATCAACTCATTGCTGCCTGCCGGCATGCCGAGCGTGAGCTTTGCCTCCGGTTCGATCTTCGAAGCCGAGGGTTGCACCAATGCACGCTACTGGGTGCCACTCAACCTCACCCAGGATCTCGGCCTGCCTTATCAGCGGGTCGATCTCGCAATCGGCTATCGGACCGAGAACTCGAACACGGTGGTCGAAAGCTACGAGCTCGATTCGCCGGGCCTCTCGCGCGTGCGCTTCGAGCGCGAGCTTACCGTCGCCAATCCAGCGAGCTACCTCGCCGACGGCCTGGCGACCGCCAAGGTGAAGCTGCACCGCTGGGTGCTCGAAGACTCAGGCTTCCTGGCGGCGCGCAACCGCTACTGCAGCGAGCAGTCCAAGATCGATGAAGACGAGTTCTTGCGCCGTCACCTGACCGCGGTCCGCCGCGTACTGCAGACCTTCGGCGTACAGCCGAGCCCCGAAACCGAGGTCCTCTATGCGGATTTCGTGCGCAAAGGCGGACGCCTGGAAATCGAGGCGCGGCCTACCCTCGAGCTTTCCCCGGCAGTGCTTGCGAGCTATGAACCGGCGCAGATCTGGGAAATCTATAACGCAAAGCTCCGCCACGACGATGGCAGCTTCCAGCCGATGGGTGTGGAATTCGTCCCGCCGCGGCCGCTGCCGGATGCCTACAGTGGCAGCGTCTACGACCTGATCGCGCGCAATGCCGATACCCAGGACGCACCCGCGGTCTCGCCTGCGGCTGGCATCGGCGACAAGCTGCGCGCGCTGGCCACGAAGCCGCCCGAAGAAACGCCCGCGGCCGAGCCCGCGCCGCCCAAGGTCGTACAGCCGCCGAAGCCGATGCCGCGCGCGCGGCCGCAGCCCGTGCCCATCCAGCTCAATACCGAAAGCCTGATTGCAGTGATCGGCGAGCGCGTACAGATCAAGACCAACGACGGCAAGGCGCACGTCGGCGTGCTTTCCGGTGTCGACCCCAAGGTCGTCTCGATGAAGGTCAAAGTCGTCGGCGGCTACGCCGAGCTCAGCTATGCCCGCGAGCGCCTGGTCTCGGTCGAGGTCAATCCAGACGCGCGGTGAGGTGCTGTTGTGGGTCCGGACCTTGTCCGGACGCTCTTGATCTGAGTGCGGGAAAAGCGTCCGGACACGGTCCGGACCCACGCAAGGCAAAAGCGCGAGCTCTCACCAAAACTACCAACCCACCACGAGCGTCAGCTCTCACCCGTAGTGCAACGCCCGCGCCTTCCCCCAGAACACGCGATAAGAAAACACCGTGTAACCGACGATCGCCGGCAAAGTGACGGCCGTGCCGATCAAGATGATGAGCAGAGATTCGGGCGCGCTGGCGGCCTCGGCGGCGGTGAGGCGGTCGACTACGAGATACGGAAACAGGCTGTAGGCGAGGCCGAAGAAGGCGAGCACGAAGATGCCGACGGTGCAGGCGAACGGCGCCCATGCCCAGCGGTCGAGCCCGCGCTGGTTGTCGTTGCTGGCATCTTCGGCCAGGCGTGACAGGAAGATGCGCGCCAGCACGAACAGTCCCGCGGTGGCCAGCGGGATTGGCAGCAATGCGATCAGCCCGGGCAGCGCGAACCACTTGTCGAAGATACGTGCGCTCGCGAGCGGTGTCGCCACGGATACGGCGACGATGCCGAGCGCGGTCAGCCACAGGCTGCGGCTGGCCCAGTACACGGCGCGCTTCTGCAGTTCGCCCTCCGTGGTCATGATCAGCCAGCCGGATCCGAGCAGCACGTAGCCGGCGGTGAGGCAGGGCGCAATCAGCAGTGCGAAGGCGTAACCGGCAAGACTGTGCTCGAAACCGACGATGTAGTGCCCGAGCATGTACCCCTGCGCCAGCGCGGTCGTCAGCGAGCCCACGTAGAACATGCGGTCCCAGAAAGCCTTGTGCTCAGGGTCGACCTTGGCGCGCAACTCGAAGGCGACCCCGCGCAGGATCAGGCCGATGAGCATGATCGCGACCGGCAGGTAAAGCGCTCCCAGGATGATGCCGTGCGCGGCCGGAAAGGCCACGAGGAGCAGGCCGACGCCGAGCACCAGCCAGGTCTCGTTGGCGTCCCAGAACGGGCCGATCGAGGCAATCATGACGTCTTTCTGGTCGGGCGCGGCGCGGCGCAGCAGCACGCCGACGCCGAGGTCGTAGCCGTCCAGCACGACGTACGCGAGCGTTGCCAGGCCCATGAGGCCCAGGAAAATCAGCGGTAGCAGCGCATTCAACGAGCTCATGGCAGCACCTCCACGACGCTACGAGTAGGCTCGGGTTTGCTGACGTGCTTGGCCGCACGCGCGGCGAGCACGTAGAGCACGCGCACGTAGGCGATCAGCAGCAGCACGTACACGGTCAGGTACATGGCCAGGCTGACTGCGATCATCGGTGCCGCGGTGGTCGACGCCGCCTCGCTGGTGCGCAGTACGCCGTAGACCAGATAGGGCTGGCGGCCGATCTCGGTGACGTACCAGCCGGCCAGCGTCGCCACCCAGCCGGAAAAGCTCATCGCGACCCACATCCGCAGGCACCAGCGCGGCAGTGCCCCGCAGCGGCGCCGCCACAGCCACAGCGTCGTCCAGGAGGTCAGCAGCATCAGTAAACCGATACCGACCATGATGCGGAAACCAAAAAACAGCGGCGCGACCGGCGGATGCGCGTCGGGAAAGCTGTTGAGACCCTTGAGCTCGCCGTCGAGAGAGTGGGTCAGGATCAGCGCGGCGAGACCTGGGACCTCGAGGCTGTAGGCGTTGCTGCGGGTGCCTTCATCAGGCCAGGCGAACAGGCGCAATCCGGCACCCTTCTCGTCCTCCCAGATGCCTTCCATCGCCGCGATCTTGGCCGGCTGGTGCTGCAGCGTGTTGAGCCCATGCAGGTCGCCGACGAAAATCTGAATCGGGATCAGCACCGCCGCCAGCACGCTCGCGCAACGCAGCGACAGGCGCACGTCGCTGCCGGTATCACCGCGCAGCCAGCGCCATGCCGACAGCCCGCCGACCAGGAAGGCGACGGTCAATCCGGACGCCAGCAGCATGTGCGTGAAGCGATACGGGAAGGACGGGCTGAACAGGATTGCCAGCCAGTCGGTCGCATGCGCCACGCCGTCGCGCATCTCATAGCCGACCGGAGTGTGCATCCACGAGCTCAGCGCCAGGATCCAGAAGGCCGAAAGCGTGGTCCCGATCGCCACCAGCAGTGTCGCCATGAGATGCACGCGCGCCGAGACGCGCCCGACGCCGAACAGCATGATCCCGAGGAAGCCGGCCTCGAGGAAAAACGCGGTAAGCACCTCGTAGGCGAGCAGCGGCCCGGCGATGTTGCCGACCCTGCCCATGAAGCCGGGCCAGTTGGTGCCGAACTGGAAGCTCATCACGATGCCGCTGACCACCCCCATCGCGAAGCTCACCGCGAAGATCTTGACCCACAGGCGATAGATCGCCATCCAGGTCTCGTCCCCGCTGCGCCGATGCCGCCAGCGCACGAACAGGAGGAACCAGGCCAGCGCGATGTTGATGGTGGGAAACAGGATGTGAAAGCTGATATTGCCGGCGAATTGCACCCGCGCGAGCACCAGGGCATCCATAGACATACGTCCTTCGGATTGAGATCTGGTGGGGCAGAAGCGGCCCGCGAGCGATGAGGGTAGCGAAGAAAATTGGAGCAAAGTGTTGGTTGCGGCGGGCGTGGGAGCGGCTCTTGTGGGAGCGCCGATGGCCGCGATGGCTTTGCTTTGCGTGGGTCTGGACCTTGTCCGGACGCTTGTTCCCCGGCGGCACGAAATCAAGAGCGTCCGGACAAGGTCCGGACCCACTCAGATCAGAAGCATCCAAAGCGGCGCTTCTTCCCCGGCGGCACGAAATCAAGAGCGTCCGGACAAGGTCCGGACCCACTCAGAGCAGGAGCATCCAAAGCGGCGCAGAGCGCCGCACTCCAAATCAACGGTGCTCACGCCCCAGGTAGCTCTCGCTCTGCATCTCGATCAGGCGCGAGGCGGTGCGGGCAAACTCATGGGCGACGGCGCGACCCTGGTAGAGCGCGGTCGGCGGCGCGGCGGCGCTCATGACCAGCTTGACGCCGCGGTCGTAGAATTCGTCGATCAGGTGCACGAAGCGGCGCGCCTCGTTCTCGCTCTCGGCATCGAATACGGGCACGCCACTGACGATCACGCTGGCGAAGCTCTGAGCGATCTCGATGTAGTCGGCCGCGGCGCGCGGGCCGCGGCAGAGCGCATCGAATTCGAACCAGACCACGCTGCCGGCGCGGCGCTTGACCGGGATCGCGCGGCCGTTGACCTCGAGCGATTCGCGCCGGTCGGGCGCGGTGGCGCTCAAGCGCGCAAAGGCGTCTTCGAGCGCGCGCTCGGCAGCCGCGTCGAGCGGGGTGTAGTAGACCGCCGCTTGCGTGAGCGCACGCAGCCGGTAGTCGGATGGGCTGTCGAGGAAAAGCACCTTGCAGTGCTTCTCGATCAGCGCAATCGCGGGCATAAATTGCGCGCGCTGCAGGCCATCCTTGTACAGATTCTTCGGTGCGACATTGCTGGTGGCGATCACGGTCACACCGTTCGCAAAGAGGTGCGTGAACAAGCGCCCGAGCAGCATCGCGTCGCCGATATCGGTAACCGCGAACTCGTCGAAACAGAGCACGCGTGCCTGCTCGGCAAAGCGCGTCGCGACCACGCTGAGTGGATCTTCGACATCTTTAAGCGTCGCCAGCTCGGCGTGCACGCGTCCCATGAAGCGATGGAAATGCAGGCGCTGCTTGCGCGTGATCGGCAGCCCATCGAAAAAGAGATCCATCATGAAGGTCTTGCCGCGACCCACGCCGCCGTGCACGTACAGCCCACGCGCCGGCGGTGTCGGGCTGAGCCGCCGCCACAGTTTGGCGAGCATGCCCTGCCGGCGCTGCGCCAGGATCTCGTCGTGGATGCGGTTAAGCTCGGTGAGCACCTTACGTTGCTGCGGATCGTCAGACCAGGCGCCGCGTTCAACCCCGGCGACATAGCGCCCGAGCGGCGAGCCGGGCCGGAGCTGACGGGTCATGCTGCGCCGGGATCCGGTTGGCCGCGCAACACCGCGACCAGGCGCTCGCGCAGCTGGACCAGCTTGCCGTGGAAGAAATGTCCGGTGTCGGCAAAGCGCAGGAGCTCGACCGGCGGCTCCAGCGTGGCCAGATAGGCAAACACCCGTTCTGGCTCGACCACCTCATCGACCTCGCCCTGCAGCACGATCCAGCGGCAGCGCGGACGTGCCAGCCCGGCAAAGTCGAAGCGCGTAACCGCCGGGGCAACGCTGATCAGCAGTTCGGCGTCCAGCGCATCGGCCATGCGGGCGCTGACGAAGGTGCCAAAGGAGAAGCCGGCGAGCGTGAGGTCGGAGTCCGGCGCCCAGCTGCGGGCGAGCGCCACCACTGCGGCGAGGTCGTCGCCTTCGCCGATGCCCTCGTCGTAGGTGCCCGTCGACGCACCGACGCCACGAAAGTTGAAGCGGATGCAGCCGATGCCGAGTTCGCGCAGCGCGCGCTCGACCATCACCACCACCTTGTTGTCGAGGCTGCCGCCGTGCAGCGAGTGCGGATGACAGATCACCGCGATACGCTCAGGCTGCAGGCTCGGGCTCGTCGCGACGCATTCGAGCACGCCCGTCGGTCCCGGCATCAGGAAGCGCGTCGGGTCGAGCGGCCAGGCGGCCGGCGGGGCAGTGTCCATGGAATGCTCGGCCGCACTGAGGATGGGCGCGCCTTATAGCATGGGGTGCTCCAAAGCCGCTCTTACGTGGGTCCGGGCCCACGGAGGGGACAGTTAAGCCCCGGGACCCGGCACCCGCCCCCCCCCCGCGGGGCCCACCCACAACCAGACCCCGCACGTGCACCCGGCCCGCGCGCC
>JANPJV010000205.1:0-8791 GCA_031425695.1 Rhodanobacteraceae bacterium
GGCCAGCTCTGGAATGTGGACCGCGCCAGCGCCGCTTTTCTCGACGGTGCGCGCTTGCGGCGGCGTAATTGAAATGCTTCGTCGGGGCACGCGGCGCTGGCGCGATCACTGAAATCGCCAAGGCCGACATCATGCGCGCTCAGTACCACGCTACTTATGCGCGCTCGACGCTACGCGGTCGGTTCTTCGTCGCCCCACTCCAGCGCCTCGGCGCTCAGGTTTCCGGGGATTTGTTTGGTGTTGCGAGCCCCGAGCTCGCGCAGTTGCTCGGACTGGCGGACAAGGTTGCCGGGGCCGTGATGGAGCTTGGCGGCGGCCCCATCCAGCTCGCGCTGGGCTTTGCCGAGACACGCGCGGGCGGATTCCAGGTCTTCGACGAAGCCGACGAACTTGTCGTAAAGGCGGCCGGCGCGCCGGGCGATCTCATGGGCGTTGTGGTTGCGCTGTTCCTGCTTCCACAGGTGCGCGACCGAGCGCAGGGTGACCAGCAGGGTCGAGGGCGAAACGATCGCGATGTTGCGCGTGAGCGCGTATTCGTACAGGCCGCCGTCGAAGCGGATGGCCTCGATCAGCGCCGATTCCACCGGCACGAACATGAGCACGAAATCGAGCGTGCGCCCGTCGAGAAGTTGGCTGTAGTCGCGCCGCGCGAGGCCATCGACATGGCGCTTGAGCGCGAGCACATGCTCGCCGAGCGCGAGCGCGCGGGCGCCGGCATCCCCGGCATGGGTGGAGCGCTCGTACGCGACCAGGGCGACCTTGGAATCGATGACCAGGTCGCGTGCCTGCGGCAGGTGGACGATCACATCCGGACGTGGACGTCCACCCACCTCGTCCTTCAGCACCATCTGGCTCGAAAACTCCCGGCCTTCGACCAGTCCCGCCGCCTCGAGCAGGCGCTCGAGCACGAGCTCGCCCCACGCGCCCTGTACCTGGTTGTCGCCGCGCAGTGCGCGCGTCAAGTTGGCGGCCTCGAGATTGACCTGCTGGTTCAGCAGCTTGAGGCCCTCGATCTCGCGACCTAGCAGGCTGCGCTCGCGGGCTTCGGCGACATAGGCTGATTGCACGATTTCCTGGAAGCTCTTCAGCTGTTCGCGCACTGGCAACAGGAGATGGCCCATCTGCGCCGCGTTCTCGGCGCTTAGCCGCTCGCGCTTGTCATCCAGCACCTCGCCAGCCAGGGTCTTGAAGGCATCAGCAAATTCGACGCGTACGCGCTCGAGGAAACTGACGCGCTCTTCGGCCGTGCGGGTTTCAGCGGCGAGTCGCGATTCGAGTTTCGCCGCCTGGGTCAGCGCACTTTCCAGGCGACCACGCGCGTTTGCCAGCTCGGTGTCGCGCGCCTCCAGCAGGCGCTCCGTGTGTTCCTGCCGTGCCAGCCGCGCACTCGCCTGCGCGTGCTCGCGCGCGAAGTTCTGCAGTTGCAGCTCCAGCGCGCGACTGCGTTCCTGCTCGCGCTGGTGTTCTTGGTGGGCGTGGCCAAGGCCCTGGCGCAGCTCGTCGACGCGCTCGTCGAGCAACACCAGCTCGGCATCGCGGGCCGACCGGCCCGCCTCGTGGCGTCGCGCCGCATGGCGTGCGGCGAGCGGGATCAGCAGCGCACACCCGAGCAGCAGTCCGCCAAGCAGGCCGAGCCACGCATCCGGCGACATCGGCAGCTCAGGCAGGCTTGGGAACGAACGCCGCGCACCAGCCTTTGTTGCGCACCGACTTGCCCGGGAAAATCGCGCAGGGGAGCAACTCGTCGGCAGCCTTGCCCTGTGCCAGGTTGCAGCCGGCACAGATCTGCTCCGGGCGGTGATTGGGGTACTTGGCGGCGTCCACCTTGCTGCTGTCGGCCTTGTAGCCGAGCGCCGCAGCGGTGGGGTCACCTTCGCTGAGCTCGGGCAAGGTCTGCGCGCTCGCCTTCTCCGTCGTGATCAGCACGACCGCCACGCCGACCCCGGCAGCTGCGAGCTGACCGAAAAAGCGCCTGCGCGAGGGATTCATCGACTGCTCTGACATGGTTGCTGCCTTGGCTGGGTGATTCAATGCACGCATTCTGCGGCAAGACGATGAACGCGCGCCGCGCAAGCGCGGTAATCCGCAGGCAACTTGAGCAATCTTTTGCTTCAGGCGATGAGCACCATGCTGCGGTCAAGGCGGAACCTCTACATGCCTCCGGTATATGCTTTCGTTCTTGTCAACCCAGCCCCGGAGCACGACTCTTGTCTTCGACCTTCAATGCAGAGGTGTTTGCGCTCTGCGCCGCTGAGATCGTCGAGGCGGGGCGCGATTTTGCCGCGCGGGGCTGGACGCCCGCGACCAGCAGCAATTTCTCGATGCGCCTCGCACCCGATCGAATTGCAATCACCTCGTCGGGCCACGACAAGGGCCGCATGGGCGTCGATGCGATCATGGTGGTCGACCTCGATGGCCTCGCGGTCGGCACGAACGCGCGTCCGTCGGCCGAGACCTTGCTGCATTGCCAGATCTACCGGCGCTATCCGGAGAGCGGCGCGGTGCTGCATACGCACTCCTTGAACCAGACGCTGGCGAGCCGCCTGTGGGCACCGGACGGGCAGATCACGATTGCGGGCTATGAGCTGCTGAAGGCGTTTGTGGGCTACAACTCGCACGAGGCGAGCATGACCATTCCGGTGTTCGCCAACACCCAGGACATGCCCGAACTGTGCGCCCATATCGACATGTACCTGCGCCGCGAACGCATCTCGCACGGCTATCTCATCGATGGCCATGGCATCTACACCTGGGGTGCGACCATGGCCGACGCACGCCGCCACCTGGATGCCTTCGAGTTTCTGCTGAGCTGTGAACTGGAAATGAGGAAACTGGTGTAGTGCCTCGCAAGTAATGACAATTATTTCTGCGCCTTTTGACCCGAGGCGTCGTTGATCGTTGTCGCCATAGCGCTGCTATGACTCCGTCCTGCCCGCAACAAGTTGCGTGCGTTCGAGCCGGCGCGCGGCATGCCGCGCAAGCCGCCGTCTTTCACCCTCTCGCCTAACCTCGTGCCAATATTCATCAGAAATTTTTTGCCATTACCTGCGAGGCACTACACTCCGATGAGCCATCTGCGCGTCTACACCGATTCCGATCCGTCCAAAGTGCGCGTCAGCACCGGCGACTTCCAAGCCATCCAGCAACACCTCGGCGCGGTCGGCGTGCGCTTCTCGCGCTGGCTGACGCATGCCGGCGTGACCGCCGGCGATGCGCCGGAAAAAGTGATCGCGGCCTACCGGGAAGACATCGACCGGCTGATGGCGGAGGGCGGCTACCAGGCCGTCGACGTCGTCAGTCTGGCGCCCACCCATCCGGACAAGGCCGTGCTGCGGCAGAAATTCTTGAACGAGCACACCCACGAAGAAGACGAGATCCGCTTCTTCGTCGCCGGCCAGGGGCTGTTCACGCTGCATATCGGCAACGAGGTGTTCGAGGTCCTGTGCCGCCGCAACGACCTGATCGGCGTGCCCGCCGGCACGGCCCATTGGTTCGACATGGGCCCCGAACCCGAATTCGTCGCCATCCGCATCTTCACCAACCCCGCCGGCTGGGTCGCCAGCTTCACCGGCAGCGACATCGCCGAACGGTTTCCGCGGCTGGAAGGGATGGAGATGTAGATGGCGCCTGTCGCCGATTGAGGTAGCGCGGTTCTGTGCGCGCGGTCAGCATCGGGTGGCGCATGGAGTGAGCGCGCCAGCGGCCGCGTCTCGCTACGAAGCGTCCTGCTACGTAGCGAGAGCCGGGCGCCTCGCGCTCGCACGCTTGTCGCGAAAATCGATTATCACTTGCGCGTAGGACCCGGCCTACCTCAGCCGGGAATGACCCAGATCAGGAGCCGAGCATGTCCACCCGTCCCGCTGCGATCGTGACCGATATCGAGGGCACGACCAGTGATATCGCCTTTGTGCAGCAGGTGATGTTTCCGTACGCGCGGGCGGCGTTGCCGGACTATGTGCGTGCGCACGCGACCGATCCGGAGGTGTCGCCGTGGGTGTCGATGATCGCCAGCGAGCTGCACACGACGCCGGACAACCTGCCGACGGTGATCGGCGCGCTGCTGTCGTGGATCGATGCCGATCGCAAGCACACGGCGCTCAAGGCGTTGCAGGGCCAGGTGTGGGCGCGGGCATTCGCCGAGCAGCAGTTCAAGGCGCACATGTATCCGGACGCGCTGGCGGCGCTCAAGCAATGGCACGCCAGGGGTATTCCTCTCTACGTGTATTCATCCGGCTCGGTACAGGCGCAGAACCTCTATTTCGCGCATACGGAAGCCGGTGACCTGCGGCCTTGGTTCCGCGATTATTTCGACACCACGATTGGCGGCAAGCGCGAAGCCGAGTCTTATCGGCGAATTGCCGAGCGCCTCGCATTGGCGCCTGCGCGGATCCTGTTCCTGTCCGACATCGGCGCCGAGCTCGATGCGGCCAAGGCGGCTGGCTGGCAGACCGTACAGTTGTTGCGCCCGGGAGCGATCCCCGCGGACGGGCATCTGCAAGTGAGCAGCTTCGACGCTGTCGAGATTGGCGAGTCGCAGGACTTCGACGTCAGCGACGCGCTCGACTAGGAGCGGTGTTGGTGTCGGTTGTTGGTGTCCAAAAGGCGGGTCTTGCCTGTGCACACCAACCCAACACCATCAACCAACACTCGCTGCTCATGGTGGACGCGGAAACAGATGAAGGTAGTCATGACACACGACGCCAGCCCATGAAGGACTTCCTGCGAACGCTCGGTGCGGGCCTTTTTCTGGCCCTGCTGATGCGTCCGCCGGCGGCGTGGCGGGTGCGCCCGGCGGCACACTTCTGGTGGCTGCTGCTGCTGTCGATTGCGGTCACCATCGGGCGCGACTGGTTGATCACCACGACGCCGGCCATTTTTTATGCCGACGGATTGCAGAGTGACGCGCTCGGTGCGCTGCTGGTTCTGGCCGTCGCCGCGCTGGCTGCTGCGTTGAGCGCGCGTCGTGTCCTGACCTTCTCGATTGCCGTGCTCGCGAGCGCCGCCGGGCTGTGGATCTCGTTGGCGGCCGTAGGCCTGATCTACATGAACACGGTGGGCCAACCCTGGGTCAGCAACAACGTCGTGTTCATCGTGCTGGCCGCCTGGTGGCTGCTGGCCTTGCGCAGGGTGCTGGATGCGCTGCTGCCAGACTGGCATTGGTCGCGGCGCGGGCTGATGGCGGTGGTCGCGGCTGGGATCACGATTGCACCGAGCTTCATGTTCGACTCGGTGCGCTACTGGTACCCGGACTACGCCGTCGAAGGCGCGGGCTATGCCGATGCGACCACGGAACCGGCGCCGCCGCGGCGCGCGCCCGGGAGCGCCGAGGCGCTGATGTATCGACAGCCGGAGCTGGTCGATGCGGCGCTCGCCAAGCTCCAGGCGGGCGTGCCCGGCCAAGTGGACGCCTACCTGTTGGCCTTCGGCGGCGATGCCGGTGAGGACGTGTTCCGCAACGAGGTCGAGTACGCCGCGAAGCTGTTCGAGCAGCGATTCGGGATGGCTGGGCGCAACCTGATCCTGCTCAATCATCCGCAGACCACCACGAGCGTGCCGATTGCCAGTGCCACCAACCTACGCCGGGCGCTCGCCGGCATCGCCGAGCGCATGAATCGCGAGGAGGATTTGCTGATCCTGTTCATGACCAGCCACGGCAGTGCCGATCACGAGCTCGCCGTGACCCTCGAGCCGCTTCCACTCGACCTGATCGACCCCGGAGTGCTGCGCGAGGCGCTCGACCAGAGCGGAATCCAATGGCGCGTGGTGATCGTCTCGGCCTGCTATTCCGGTGGCTTCGTCGAGGCCCTGTCGAGCCCGATGAGCCTGGTGCTGACTGCCGCGAGCGCCGATCGCACCTCCTTCGGCTGTGGCTCGGATTCGGAGATCACCTATTTCGGGCAGGCCTTCCTGGTCGATGCATTGAACCAGACGAGCTCGCTCACCGGCGCGTTCGAGCTGGCCCGCGAGGCCATCGACCAGCGTGAGCGCGAAGAGGATTTCGACCAGTCCAACCCGCAGATCGCCGCGGGTGCACTGATCGGCGCGCGCCTGGCGAGTTGGGAGCGCGGCTTGCGCCCCGGGCCCAAGCTCGCCTTCGCGCCTGCCTGCAAACAGCAGTCTGACAAATGCCGTGGGAGTACCGCCCCGTGAGCGCGCATCCGCTTCAACGCCTGTTGGCACCGCGAACACTCGCGATCATCGGTGCCAGCGAGCGCCACGATTCGCTGGGTACGGCATTCACCCGCCAGGCGCTCGACAGCGAATTCGAGGGCACCATCCACCTGGTCAACCGAAATCACGACAGCGTGTTCGGGCGCACGTGCCTGCGCGACACCAGCGAGCTGCCCATCGGTATCGACCTGGCGCTGGTGCTGACGCCATGGGCCAGCGTGCCCGAAATCATCGACCAGCTCGCGCAGCGGGGCTGCGGTGGCGCCGTGGTGGTCGGCATCGCCAACGATGCCGGCTGGCCGTGGGCATCGAACCGCAATCTCCTCAAGCGCCTGCAGCGTCAAGTGGCACAGAGCGGACTGCGCATCATCGGCCCGGCCAGCCAGGGCCTCAGCCTTTCGCGGGCCAAGCTCAATCTCAGCTTGTGCCCGGCGCTGCCGCCGCCGGGTGGCATCGGCTTCGTGTCGAGCTCCGGCGCGGTCGCTGGCGTGATTGCCGACTGGGCGACACAACGCGGGGTCGGGATGTCGGCATTGCTCAGCCTCGGTGATCAAGTCGACATCAGCATCGCCGACTGTCTCGACTGGTTCGCTGCGGACTCGGGCACCCGCGCGGTCCTGGTACACGTCGAAACCTTGGCAAACGCGCGCCGCTTCCTGTCGGCGGCGCGCACCTTGGCATTCCGCAAGCCCTTGGTCATTCTCAAGCCAAATGCTGCCGGCCGGCTGCCGAGCGATCCCGAGTCGCTGCTTTCCGATCGCGTGCATGCGGCCGCGTTCGCGCGCGCGGGCATGCTGCAGGCGCGCGATCTCGAGGAGCTGTGCGCGGCGACGAATGTCGACCTGCCAGCTTGGCCACACGCCGGCTCGCGCTTTGCGATAGCCGGGAATGGGCGCGCGCTCGGGGCGCTGGCCGCGGATGCCGTTGCCGATTGCGGCGGCGAGCTCACGGTCGTCAGTCCGGAAACCGTGCGGCGGATCCGGGCGCAGCTGCCGCCACGTGCCTCGCTCAGCAACCCACTCGACCTGCAGCGCGATGCCGGCCCCGAGCGCTATGCCGCGGTGACCGCAGCGCTGGCGGCCGATCCCGGGACCGACGTGGTTTTGCTGCTGCACCACCCGACCACCTTCAGCAGCGGCCAGGAAATCGCCCAGGCGCTGCCAGCCGTCGCCCAGGGCGAGGCGTTGGTCCTGGCGGCATTCGCTGGCGCAGAACAGCAAGGGGCGCGGCGCATTTTGGCCGAGCGTGGCATTGCAGCGTTCGCCACGCCGGAGGCTGCGGTTCGCGCCTACGGGCTCAATCGCCGCTATTTCCGCCAGAAAGCCGAGCTCGCGCAGACACCGCCGCCCCTTCTGCGCTGGCCGAACCTGCCAATGGATGCACTGGAAGAGCTTGCCGCACAGGTCACCGAAATGCCGGTGCGTCTGCTGGGACAGGCACTGCTTGGAAGGCTCGGCGTCGACATCCGCATCGATACCGAAAATTTGGAACGCGAGCCGCGCATCGGCTTTCGAACGCATCCGCTGCTCGGCCCCTACGCAATCGCCCAGGCGCACGGAGCCGAACATATCGAACTGCTGCCCCTCGACCGCTTGCGTGTCGCGCGCCTGATCGAACGCGGCTGGGCCGCTACGCCACGCATTGGTGCCGGGCAGCGCAGCCTGCTGGGCGTACACCTCCTCGAGATCGCCGCCCTGGTGGAGCATTTCGCGCAGATCACGCGTCTGGAGCTGGAAGGCGTGGGGCAAGACGAAACCGGTGGCCTGCACGCACAACTGCGCTTCGAATGGTCACCCGGGGCAACGCGCCCGAAGACCGCATTCGCGCCCTATCCCTGGGATATCGCCGAGCCGGTGATCCTGGCCGATGGCCAGCGCTGCCTGTTGCGTGCGATCCGTGCCGAGGACGAGCCGCAATTGCAGATTGGGTTCACGCAGCTCAGCGCTGAAGAGGTGCGCATGCGCTTCCTGTATCCGCTGAAGAGCCTGACCCACGACCTCGCCGCACGCCTGACCCAGCTCGACTACGATCGCGAGCTCGCGCTGGTGCTGGCCGATCTCGAACCGCCTGGCCAGTCACGCCTGATGGGCGTCGTCCGCGCCAGCTACGATCCGGCCGAAAACGCCTCCGAATTTGCCATCGTGATCCCGCGCCAGCTCGCCGGCCAGGGCCTCGGCACGCGCCTGCTCGGCCGCATCATCGAGCTCACCCGGCTGGCCAAGGTGCCCCGCATCTACGGCGACACCCTGCCCGAGAACGCCGCCATGCGCGCCCTGGCGCGCAAGTTGGGCTTCACCGAGGAGCTGCGCGACCACCTGATCCGGCTGAATCTGCCGTTGTAATGGTCCGCGTCTGGTTTTAGTGGGTCTGGACGCTCTTGATCTGCGTGGGTCCGGACCTTGTCCGGACGCGGTTGATCTGCGTGGCTCCGGACCTTGTCCGGACGCTGTTGATCTGCGTGGGTCCGGAACTTGTCCGGACGCTGTTGATCTGGTGGGTCCGGACCTTGTCCGGACGCTGTTGATCTGCGTGGGTCCGGACCTTGTCCGGACGCTGTTGATCTGGTGGGTCCGGACCTTGTCCGGACGCTGTTGATCTGCGTGGGTCCGGACCTTGTCCG
>JANPJV010000206.1:0-10378 GCA_031425695.1 Rhodanobacteraceae bacterium
CCGCTTTGGATGCTCTTGCCTCGAAACCCGACGAAGAGCATCCAAAGCGGCGCGGAGCGCCGCACTCCAAATTCGTGTTCGCATGTCCTCATGGCCCCACCTTCGGCCACTCGATCACGATCCGCAATCCACCCAGCGAAGAGTGCTCAGCGTGGATGGTGGCTGCGTGGGCTTCGGCGATGCGGCGGACGATGGCGAGGCCGAGGCCGGCGCCGCCTTCGCTGCGGCTGCGGGAGACCTCGACGCGATAGAGTGGATCGAACAGGTGCGCGAGCGCTTCGTCGGGGACGCCGGGTTTGGAGTCCTCAAACTCGACCTGCCAAGCGGAACCGGCCTCCGTGAGCCGCACGCGCACCTGGCCCTCGGCGCTGGTGTAGCGGCAACTGTTTGCGCACAGGCCGGCGAACAGCTGGCGCACGCGCTCGGGGTCGGCACGCACCGCTGCGCTGGCCGGCAGCTCGCTTGTCACGCGAAGCCCCGCGAGCGCGAACGAGCTGGCGTGGGCCTCGAGCGCTTCGCGGATCAGCTCCGCGAGATCCTGTTCGCTAAAGCGATAGGCGAGCGCGCCCGCGTCCGCGAGGGCGAGCTGGTAGAGGTCTTCGATCAGGCGCGACAGCCGCTGCGCCTCGCCACTGAGCGAGCGCAGCGCGGCCTGGTCGAGCGGGCGCACGCCATCTTCGAGCGCGTCGAGCTCGGCGCGGATCACGGACAGCGGCGTGCGCAGCTCGTGGGAAATTTCGGCCGTCCAGCGCTGGCGCGCCGCGCGATTGCGTTCGAGCGCGACCGCCATCGCATCGAGCTCGGTCGCCAGCTCGCCAATTTCGTCGCTGCGCTGGATGTCGACGCGCGCCGAGTAGTCGCCGGCGGCGATGCGCTTGGCGCGATCGGCCATGTGCCCCAGCGGCTCGGCGAGCCGGCGCGCGAACACCAGCGATCCGAGCGTCGCCAGCGCCAGCACCGCGAGCGCGCTCAGCAGTCCGTACTTCCCTTGCTCGCGCGCGAATTGCACATCCCACGCACTTTCGAGGCGCGGCAGCGACTTGAGCGCCAGTTGCCCGACTTCAGTGCCATCGACGAGGATGGGAATCGCCTGCGTATCGGTCCAGCGTTCGACGGGCCCGATCACCACCTGGCCCTGCGCGTCGTAGATCGCGAAGCGCCGGCGCAGCGCATCCGGGTCGCCAGCAGCAGCCGCAAAGCCGGGACGGGGTAGTCGCGGTCCCGGTTGATCGCGCGGCCGACCACCGTCCCGTGGCGGCCGCATCCGATCGAAGCCCGGTCGGCCGGGTGGCCCACGTGCGTCGGGCGGAAACTCTGCCGGCGGGGGCGTACCCAGTCCGCGGCCTTCCTTCAGCCCCTGGTCGAGCAGCCAGCGATATCGGATTGGATTGCGCCGCAGGCGTTCCCAGTCGCCCGACTCGCGATACTCATCGGCCAGCACGCCCGCCAGCCCCTGTGCGCGCTGCAAGTCCAGGCGATTTACGTACTCGAGCAGGCCACGCCGAAACGCCTGCTGCTGCACGACCAGGAGGCTCGCGACCGCAAGCAAGGTCGCGACCGCCGTCAGCGCCAGGACGCGATGCCAGAGCCGGAAAACCACGCACGGTCCTTGTGAGCGACGGAGCGTCGCGGCGTACACCTTAACGCGGGCGTGTCGCGGACTCCATGCGCGAGCATGCGAATGCGCGATTTCTTCATAAAGGCGCGGCTCGGCGGCTCTTGATCGCGTCGGTTCGCGCCTTGTCCGTACGCTTTTCCATCACCTGGCCAAGAGCGTCCGGACAAGGTCCGGACCCACGCAGAGCGAGTCAAAGCGGCTCTTGATCGCGTGGGTTCGGACCTTGTCCGAACGCTTTTCCATCACCTGGCCAAGAGCGTCCGGACAAGGTCCGGACCCACGCAAAGCGAGTCAAAGCGGCTCTTGATCGCGTGGGTTCGGACCTTGTCTGAACGCTTTTCCATCACCTGGCCAAGAGCGTCCGGACAAGGTCCGGACCCACGGAGCGCGTCAAGAGCCTCCGGACAAGGTCCGGACCCACGCGAAGCAAAGCGCGCATTCGCCGCGTGCAATGCCCGTCACCGATGCCGCGCGCGCAGCACCCCGGCCAGCTCATCGATGCCAACACCCCGATCGCGCAGCAGCACCAGCAGGTGAAACATGAGATCGGCGGCCTCGCCAACCAGGGCATCGCGGTCCTGGCAGACGGCAGCGAGCGCGGTTTCCACGCCCTCTTCGCCCACTTTCTGCGCGATGCGACGGGTGCCCGCGTCGAATAATTTCGTCGTGTAGCTACCCTCAGGCCGCTGCGCATGGCGCGTCGCGACGAGCTTCCCAAGCTCACCGAGGAACGCGAGCGGCGGGCCCGGAAAATCGCCGAAACAAGTCGTGGTGCCGATGTGGCAAGTTGGACCGTGCGGACGCGCGAAGACCAGCAGCGTGTCGCGGTCGCAATCGACATGCATGTCGACCAGCGCGAGCACATGCCCGCTGCTCTCGCCCTTGGTCCACAGGCGTTGCTTGCTGCGGCTCCAGAACGTCACCTGACCCGACGTGCGGGTGTGCTCGAGCGCGGCTTGGTTCATATAGCCGAGCATGAGCACGAGCCCGCTGTCGGCATCCTGGACGATGACGGGAATAAGCCCGTCGGACTTGGTCCAGTCAAGGGAGGCGGTATCCAGGTCTGTCATCGCAATTCCATTCAAACGGACACGTAGCGTGGAGTGCGCGCAGCGCTCTCCGCGTGGTCAAGCCAAGAGTTCCAACTACAACCGCATCGCGATCCCCTGCTCCGCCAGCTCGCGCTTGAGCATTGGAATCTCAATCTCGCCCGAGTGAAAAACGCTCGCCGCGAGCGCCCCATCGACATCCGCCTCGACGAAGACTTCGTAGAAGTGCGCGGGCGTGCCGGCGCCACCCGAGGCAATCAGAGGCACGGCGCAGCGAGCGCGCACAGCCTGCAACTGCGCCAGATCGAACCCGCGACGCACGCCGTCGACGTTCATGCAGTTGAGCACGATCTCACCGGCGCCGCGCGCCTGGGCCTCGTCGACCCAGTCGAGCGTACGCCGTGCGAGCTCGCGGGTCTTGCTCGGATCACCGGTGTATTGGTTGACGCGGTACTCGCCGTCAACCTCGCGACTGTCGATTCCGACAACCACGCATTGCGCGCCGAATTCGCGACTGAGCTGGTCGATGAGGCCTGGATTCTCCAGCGCCGGCGAGTTAATCGAGATCTTGTCCGCGCCAGCGAACAGCACCGCGCGCGCATCGTCGACGCTGCGAATGCCGCCCGCCACGCAGAACGGGATATCGATCGCACGCGCAACCCGTTGCACCCAGCTGCGATCGACCGTGCGCGCCTCGGGGCTGGCGGTGATGTCGTAGAACACCAGTTCGTCAGCGCCGGCATCGCGGTAGCGCAATGCGAGCTCGAGGATCTCGCCGACCACCGTGTGATCGCGAAAACGCACGCCCTTGACCACCTGGCCGTCGCGTACATCCAGGCACGGAATGATGCGGCGACAGATCATGCGAGTGCCTCTTCGATGGAGAAGCGCCCTTCCAGCAAGGCCTTGCCGACGACCACGCCGGCACTCCCCGCCGCGCGCAGGGCAGCTAAATCCGCAAGGCTGCTGACGCCTCCGGACGCGAGGATGCGCGCGCCCGGGGCAAGCTCGCCCAGCGCTCCGTAGAGCGCGAGATTGGGGCCCGCGAGCATGCCGTCGCGATCGATGTCGGTGACCAGGAAATGCTCGAATCCGGCCGCCACGAAGTCTCGCAGCAAGTCATCCAGCCGATGCGTCTCGGCGGTTTTCCAGCCGCTGGTGGCGACCCGGAAAACGCCGCTGGCATCGGCGCGTGCATCGAGCGCGAGGCAGATGGTCTCGCTGCCGTATTGCGCACGCAGCGCGTTGACCGATTCAGGCTCGCGCACGCACAAGCTACCGAGCACGACGCGCGCGACACCCGCGTCGCGGAAGCGCAGGAAGTCCGCTTCGTTGCGCACCCCACCGCCCGCCTGCACCCGCATCCCGACTTCCCGGGCGATCTGTCCGATCACGGCGAGATTGGGACTGTCGGCACCGCGAGCACCATCGAGGTCGACCACGTGCAGCCATTGCGCGCCCGCGTCGGCATAGCGGCGTGCGAGCTCGACCGGATCGGCAAGGTAGCGTTTTTCGCGTTCGAAATCGCCCTTCTCCAGGCGCACGACGCGGCCGTCAATGAGGTCGATGGCGGGAAAGACGATCATGCCCACAGGCTCTCCGGACGCGCTTCGAGGAAGTTCTTGAGCAGGCGCGAGCCGACGGCCGCCGAGCGTTCCGGATGGAATTGCGCGCCGAGAAAATTGCGGCTGCCGACGATCGCCGCAAAGCGTTCACCGTGCTTGCAGGCCATCAAAGTGAGTGCGCTTTCGGCAACGCCAAAGCTGTGGACGAAGTAGGCGTGATCGCGCTCGCTGAAGCCCGCGACCAACGCGTGTTCGCGTACCGGCAGCAGCGCGTTCCAGCCCATGTGCGGGATGCGCACGCCGGGGCTGGGGGGCAGACGATTCACGCGCCCGGGGAGGATGCCGAGACAGGCAGTGTGTGCGCTGCCGTCGTCGGAGCCCTCCTCGGAGTTCTCGAAGAGAAGCTGCATGCCGAGGCAGACACCCAGCACGGGCTGCGTCAGCGTCGGAAGCTTTTCGGTGAGACCCAGGGCCGTCAGCTCGCGCATCGCCGCGGTTGCCGACCCGACGCCCGGGAGCAACACGCGC
Organism: Rhodanobacteraceae bacterium; assembly: GCA_031425695.1. GTDB lineage: Bacteria > Pseudomonadota > Gammaproteobacteria > Xanthomonadales > SZUA-5 > JANPJV01. Next base: position 4,761 of record JANPJV010000206.1, read on the forward strand.
GGCGCGGTCCGGATGGTCTCCCAATCCCGGCTCACTGTCACCGTTGCGCCGATGCGCTCCAGCGCCGCGACTACCGAGCCGATATTGGCGACGCCGGAGTCGATGATGGTCAGGTCAGTCATGCAGATGCGCTCTTGGTAGGTCATGTTGCTCGCGCAGCGAGCTACTTGAAGGGGTTCCCGCGCAGTCAAGTAGTCCGCGTTCGCGGACAACTTGACCTACGTAAAGCACGGGCGCTCCGCGACCGGGGCTCACAACACCCCCTTCGTGCTCGGCAGCGTGTCGCCCTGGCGCACGAACGCCTGGCGCAGCGTACGCGCGACCACCTTGAAGCAGGCTTCGACCATGTGGTGTGCATTCTCGCCGGTGACGGTGAGGTGCAGGTTGGCGCCGAGCGTGTCACTCAGCGATCGGAAGAAATGTGGCACCAGCTCGGTCGGCAGATCGCCGACCTTTTCGCGCGGAAAGCTGCCGGCGAACACGAACCAGGCGCGTCCGGACAAGTCGAGCGCAGCCTGTGCGTGGCTTTCGTCCATCGGCAGGGTGAAACCGTAGCGGCCGATGCCGCGCTTGTCGCCGAGCGCCTGGCGCAGGGCCTGGCCGATCGCGAGCGCGCAATCCTCGACCGTGTGGTGCTCGTCGATGTGCAAATCGCCGGCACATTCGACGCGCAGCCCAAAGCCACCATGCTTGCCGAGCTGTTCGAGCATGTGGTCGAAGAAGCCGAGCCCGGTCTTGATCGACGGCGCCGTTTCCGCATCGAGGTCGACCTCGACCACGATGCGAGTTTCCTTGGTATTGCGCTGGATCGACGCGCGCCGCGGCGCGTCCAGGAGCTGATGCGCGATCTGCGGCCAGGACAAGCCCTCCGGGCCGCAGCGGATGCCGTCGACGCCGAGATTGCGTGCGAACTCGATATCCGTCAGCCGATCGCCGATCACTGCACTGCGCGTGCGGTCCCAGCCGGGATCCGCCAGGTAATCGAGCATCAGCCCGAGCTTGGGCTTGCGAGTCTCGTTCGGCTCATGCGCGAAATGGCGATCGATGCGAATCGCCGCAAAGCGAATCCCCTGCGTCTCGAGGATGCTGAGCAACAGGTTATGCGCTGGCCAGAACGTTTCTTCCGGGAAACTCCCCGTGCCGAGCCCGTCCTGATTGGTGACCATGACGAGCTCATAGCCAGCGTCGACCAGCTTGCGCAGTTCGGGGATCACATCCGGCAACAGCTTGAGCTTGTCGATCGAGTCGATCTGCTGATCGCTCGGTTCTTCGATCAGGGTGCCGTCGCGGTCGATGAAGAGAAGTTTGCGCATGTTTTTCTTGGTGTTGATTGATGGTTGTGGGCTCCCCTCGCCCATGCTCCTGGGGAGAGGGGAGCAGTACGACTACTCGCTCAGCGCCTGCAAGAACCGATCATTCTCCGCCGGTGTCCCCACGCTCACGCGCAGGCAGTTTTCGAGGCCGAGGTTGTGGCTGACGTCGCGTACCAGCACGCCGCGCTCGGCCAGGGTGCACCAGAGCGCGGGGGCATCGTCGACGCGCAGGGCGATGAAGTTGGCAGCGCTCGGCCACAGCTTGCGCACCTTGGGGTGAGTGCTGAGCACCGCGGCCAGGCGCTCGCGCTCACTGATGATCAAAGCCATGCGACGGGCGCGGATCGCGCGCGGTTCCGGTGCCATGGCAGCGAGCGCGGCGTTGGCACAGGGGCTCGGGATGGGATAGGGCGCCATGATCCGGCGCAGCAGGCCGACGATTTCGGGTGACCCGATCATCACGCCGAGCCGCGCGCCGGCGAGGCCAAAGGCCTTGGACATCGTGCGCAACACCACCAGGTTGGGATGGTTGGCAATCTCGGTCGCCAGCGTCGGCACGCCGGAAAACTCGCCGTAGGCCTCGTCGACGACAACCAACGCCTGGTTCTCCAGCGTCCGCGCAAGCGCGAGCACCGCGTTGGCATCGACCAAGCCACCGGTGGGATTATTCGGGCTGCAGATGTAGACGAGCTTGACGGCTGAGTTGTGCGCCGCCGCGAGCACCGCATCGGCACTCCAGGCGAAATCGGCTTGCGCGTCGAGCGGGACGCTGACGATACCGGCGCCCTGGACACCGGCCGCCACTGCATACATCCCGAAAGTCGGTGGCGAAACCAGGACCGCGTCCTGGCCACAGCGACAGAACGCACGGGTCAGCAGGTCGATGGCCTCGTCGCTGCCGCGACCAAGAAAGAGCTGCTGGCGCTCGACACCGTACTCGAAGGCGAGCGCGCGCAGCAGTGCGTCGGGCTGCGGTTCCGGGTAACGATTGATGCCCACCGGCGCGCCATCGAAAGGCGCGTACGGCGATTCGTTGGCATTCAACATGACCACCGCCTGGCCGGCTTCCATGCGCGCCGAGCTGTAGGGCTTGAGCCTGAGCAGCTCAGGTCGGGCGAGATCGAGCACGCTCATGGGCGACCCTCGTTCGCAATCGCGCGCAGGCGCACGCGCACCGCGAGCGCATGGGCTTCCAGGCCCTCGGCCTCGGCCATCACGATTGCCGTCGGACCGATCCCGGTGAGGCCCTCGGCACTCGCCTCCTGCACCGTGACCAGCTTCTGGAAGCTCTGCACCGACAGCCCACTCCAGGTGCGCGCAAAGCCGTTGGTGGGCAGCACATGGTTGGTGCCGCTGGTGTAGTCACCAAGAGATTCGGGCGTGTAGCGCCCGAGAAAGACCGAACCCGCATTCTCCACCGACAGCAGCAGCCGGCGCGGATCCGCGACATTCAGGATCAGGTGTTCCGGCGCGTAGGCATTTGAAACGGCGATCGCGGCCATCAGGTCCGGCACCAGGATCACCCGGCTGTTGGCGAGGGCGGCTCGCGCAGTGGCGAGACGCGGCAGTTCGGCCAGCATCTCTGCGAGTGCCTTGTCGACCGCATTCGCGACCGTGGCGCTGGTGGTGACCAGCAGCACCTGTGAATCCGGGCCGTGCTCGGCTTGCGAGAGCAGGTCGGCCGCGACGAATTCCGGGTCGGCGAGCTCGTCGGCGATGACCAGTACTTCCGATGGGCCAGCGGGCATGTCGATCGCGGCGCCCAGTGGGTCCTGCGCGACCAGTTGCTTGGCCGCGGTCACGTACGCATTGCCGGGGCCAAAGATCTTGTCGCAGCGCGGGACGCTTTCGGTGCCGTAAGCCATTGCTGCAATCGCATGCGCGCCACCGAGCTTGATCACCGTCTCGATTCCGCACGCGCGTGCCGCGTACAGCACTGCAGGGTCGGCGCTGCCATCCGCGCGCGGCGGTGTCGCCATGACGATGCGCCGGCAACCGGCGAGGCGCGCCGGCACCCCGAGCATCAGCGCAGTCGATGGCAGCGGCGCACTGCCCGCCGGCACGTACAGACCGACGCTGACGACCGGCAACGGCAGGCGTTCACAGATCACCCCGGGCGCGGTCGACAGCGCGATCGGCTGCGGTCGCGTTTCGCGATGGAAACGCTCGATGCGCTGGCGCGAATCGTTAATCGCTCGTTTGAGCTCTTCGGAAACTTGCCCATCGGCCGCCACAAACTCCGCCTCGCTAACGCGAAAATCGGCCAGCTCGCAGCCGTCGAAGCGACGGGTCAGCGCGCGCAGGCAGCTGTCGCCATCGGCGCGGACTTGCGCGATCAGGCGCCGCACCTGCGCCAGCAGTTCCTCGTTGTTGATCGAATCGGGGCGCGCCAGGGCGCGCTGGCGCGCGCCGGCGTCGAGTGCCTGCCAGTCGATCCGCCCCAGCAGTGCATCTGGTGAGGGGGTGCTTGTGCTCTCGTTCATGCCAGCATTTTCTCCACTGGCAGCACCAGCAACTGACTGGCGCCGGCCTTTTTTAGGTCCTCCAGGTGTTGCCAGGTGATCGTGTCATTGCAGACCGCCTGCAGGCTAAGGAGCTCCGAAGTGCCGTCAATGCGCGTCACGCTCGGTGGATCTGCCTTCGGCAGCAACCCCAGGATCGCCTCGAGATTGACGCGCTCGACCTGCAGCAGCACCAGCTTGGATTCGCGCACGCGGATGACGCCCTCGATCCGCCGCAGCAGCAGCTCCAGCAGATCCGCGCGCTCGTCCGCGAACTGCTGGCGGGCGCCGATCAGCACCGCCTGGCTGTCGAGCAGCACGGCGGCTTCGCGCAACTGATTGGCCACCAGCGTCGCGCCCGAGGACACCAGGTCGCAGATCGCGTCGGCGGTACCGAGGCGCGGCGCGATTTCGACCGAGCCATTGAGCACCACGGTCTTGGCATCAATGCCGTGCTCGCGCAGATAAGCGCCGAGCAGGTGCGGGTAACTGGTGGCAATGCGCATCCCGGCGAGATCCGCAGGACTTTCGAAAGCATCCTCCTGCGGGACCGCGATCGACAGCCGACAGCGCCCGAAGCCGAGCTCGCGAATCTCCACGAAGGCTGCCTCGCCGCCATTGGCGCTGGCCTCGATGCGCTGCTCGCTGGCGACATTGCGGCCCACGATCCCAAGCTCGCAGACGCCCTGGGCGATCAGGCCCGGGATGTCGTCGTCGCGCACCAGCAACAAGTCCACCGGCAAGGTTTCGCCGAAGCAGAACAGCTTGTCGCGGCTCTGACGGAACTTGAGCCCGCAGCGCGCGAGCAGATCCTGCGAAGAATCAGAAAGTCGTCCCGATTTCTGTACCGCAATGCGCAACCGATCCCTGGGCTTGGTCATTTTTCGTCCTTGTTGTTCTTGGTGCCAACAGGCGCCTTCGTTGGCCAGCGGCCGCGAGCCTGTAGCCTCTTTGCGGCGCGCGCATAACCGCGATCCGCCCCCGCGAGGCAGCGCGCGACGCGTCCAACCGTAGTCACGCTGACCGCCGTTCGATCGTGGATTTCGCGGTAGGCGACCCCTGCGATCAACAGCGGCACCACACGCCAGCGATCCGTCAGCGCCTCGAGCTCCGCCGGCGTCAGCAGATCATGCAGGAAGGCACGCATCTCCTCGACCGATTTCAGCGCCAGCAGACCTTCACACAGAAATTCCTCCGGCGTGACGGCCAGCGCTTCCGGCTCGAGCGCGCGTCGCTTCATCGAATGTATTAGCGCGTTATTACGTTGGAGACAACCATAGGCGGAGGTTGGTTGGGAGTCAAGGACTGTGGTGTGAAGAGTGATGGGAGGTTGATACGGGTTACGGAGCGCGGCACCGGGGTTCGGAGGTAGCGCGGTTCTGTGCGCGCGAGGAATTTGCGTTCGCGAGACTGACGAGCGCGCCAGCGGCCGCGTCAACCTACGAAGCGCTCTCCGCTCCGTCGACCCAGCCGGGCGCCGCGCGCTCGTAGACAGTTCGCAAGAATCGGTGCCGCAAGGCGCGTCGGACCCAGCCTACCTCGGCCTGGTGATCCGCGCCCGTAGAACGGAACCACATCTAAAAACCAACCTAGCGCGCGGCCCGGGTGCTCGGAGGTAGCGCGGTTCTGTGCGCGCGAGGGACTTGCGTACGCGAGACCGACGAGCGCGCCAGCGGCCGCGTCCGCCTACGTAGCGCTCTCCGCTCCGTCGACCCAGCCGGGCGCGGCGCGCTCGTTTTCAGTACGCGAGATATGGGGAGACAGGCGGGGTGGGTAACAGGGTGGTTAGGCGTGTTGATCGCCG
>JANPJV010000207.1:0-1593 GCA_031425695.1 Rhodanobacteraceae bacterium
CATCGGCCAGCGCGGCCTCCAGGAAGCCAAGGTCGAAACCGACCGAGTGGCCCACGATCTTGGCGTCGCCGATGAACTTGACGGCGTCCTTCGCTGCCTCCGCCGGCTTCGGCGCCTTGGCGACGTCCTTGTCCGTGATGCCGTGCATCTGGTTGCCGATGATCTTGCGGCCCGGGTTGACCAGCGTGGACCAACGATCCGTGATCTTGCCACCCTTGACCTTGACGGCGGCGATCTCCACGAGGTCGCTCATCTTGGGATCGGTGCCGGTCGTCTCGACGTCGACGATGACGAATTCGCCACCGGCGTCCGCCGCTGCGGCGAAGTCGAGGACGGATCCGATGCCGGCCTCCAGGAACGGCACGCTCTTGGCCTTGCCGACCGCCTTCTGGATCTCCTCCTGGAGATCGACCAGCGGCTGGAGGGCGCGGTGACCGAACAGGATGGCTTCGGCCATGACGGACTCGGGAAGGAGCTTGGCGCCCGCCTCCACCATCATGATCGCGTCACGCGTACCGGACACGACGAGGTCCAGTTCCGACTCGGCGAGCTCGCTATAGGTGGGGTTGACCACGAACTCGCCACCGATGCGACCGATGCGCACGGCGCCGATGGGGCCGTGGAACGGGATCTCGCTGATGGTCAGCGCGGCCGACGCTGCGATCGTGCCGATGACGTCAGGCTCGTTCTCCTGGTCCGTGGACAGGACCGTGATGACAAGCTGGATATCGTCCTTGTAGCCCTCGGGGAAGAGCGGTCGGATGGGCCGGTCCGTCTGGCGCGCGGCCAGCGTCGCAGCCTCAGACGCGCGCGCTTCGCGCTTGATGAAGCCGCCCGGGATCTTCCCGGCGGCATACATGCGTTCCTCGAACTCCACCGTGAGCGGGAAGAAGTCGAGGCCGGGGCGCGGCTCGGAGCGGTTGGCCGTGCCAAGGACCATGGTGTCGCCGTATCGAACGGTGACGGCGCCGCCGGCGAGGCGCGCGAGCTTGCCGGTTTCGATGGTCAGCGTTCGACCACCGATCTGCGTCTCGAATGTCTGAGACAAGGGACTATCTCCTCCTGGTGCGTGGAGGAGGGTGACGACCTGTGGGCAGGTCAGCCTGACCGCACGGGGCTAGGCGCCGGAAACTGCAGGACCTTGGGACATGCCCAGGGTCATCAGGTTGAGCGGCGTTAGCGGCGCAGTCCGAGCCGTCCGATGACGGTCCGGTAGCGCGCGCTGTCCTTCTTCATCACGTAGGCGAGAAGGCGGCGGCGCTGGCCGACGAGCTTGAGGAGGCCGCGGCGCGAATGATTATCCTTGGGAAAGCTTCGAAGATGCGCCGTCAGCTCCTTGATCCGCTCGGTGATGAGCGCGACCTGGACTTCTGGCGAACCGGTGTCACCTTCCTTGGTGGCGAACCCGGTGATGATCTCCTGCTTCTGTTCCCGCGCGAGCGGCACTCGTTCCTCCGAACACGACGTTGCGTGATGTGTTTCCACTTCTTTGACCGGCGGATGATAGGGGCTGAGCACCGAATCGGTCAAACGGTCGGGTCCACCTCGTCGCCGACGGATCGGTCGAGGCGCCATGCCTTGTGCATGGTCACG
>JANPJV010000208.1:0-1738 GCA_031425695.1 Rhodanobacteraceae bacterium
GAACACTTCGACGACCTCGCGCACATCCTGTTCGACCAGGCGCTGCTGGCGGAAGGCGGATTGCCGGACGACCCCGCGGCGTATGTGAAGCGGGTGAACGCGCTGCTGGGCTGACGCGGTCACGGACCGGAGCCGGAAACCCCGACGCGCGGGATTCCCATCAGCAACTTCGTCAGTTCGCTCTGGCGTCGCACGCCTGCTTTCTGGAAGATCACCTTCACCTGCGCACGGACAGTGTTCATCGACACGCCGCGCTGGTCGGCGATCTGCTTGACGCTCTGGCCGTCGCCGAGGAGGAAGGCGATATCCGACTCGGCCTTCGAAAAATGAAGCAGCTGCCGCAGGATTGCCGCCGGCAGTGCCGGCTCGTCGCTCGACGCCGCGTAGACCAGCGAAATCCCGGCGAGGTGCGCGATCGACACCGTGCGAACCGACCATGTCCGCTGGGGGCCGACGATGCGAAAGGCGGCGGCGCGCCGGGCCGCGCTTTGATGGAGCGCGTGCTGCAAGAGCGCCATGTCGCCGGCCTCGGCGCAGCCCAGCCGGCCCGCGGAGATCACGAATGGGTCGCGCCTTCGCAGCTGTGCTTCCCCCAGTCGGTTGGCGAGCACCAGGCGCGCCGTTGCGTCCACGGCGTACACGGGCCACTGGAGCGCATCGAGCGCCGCGATCGACAGGCCTTGTGCAAGCTCCGCCCGGCGCAGCTCAGCGCCCAGAGCACTTGCACGGCCGATGTGCGATGAGAGCCGCGTGAAGACGCGTTCCGCCTCCGGCCCGAAAGGCTTGTGGTCGTCGGGACGTTGCAGGCTGAAGACAGTGCAACTGCCGGCATCGGCGTGCACCTTGCCACCCGCGACCCAACGCACGCCCCGTGGAATGGCGAAGTCGTTCACGAACTCGGGTTGCGGAGTGGCGACCGGGTCGAACAGGGCCTGCCAGTCGAGCCAGTGCCCCGCCTGCGCCTCCTGCGTCATGCGGTGCGTGGGATCGATCGACTGGTAGTACTCGTTGTAGAGCCGCAGCGTCTCCGGTTCGTGGTGCAGGTAGCGCACCTCATAGAGCGTGTCGAGCGTCGTCGATGCACGCACGAGGGCCAGTTTCGGACTGTCAAAGGCGCGGCCGAGCCCGGCGAGCGCATGGGCCCATTGGGTTTCATCCGTGACCGCCTCGTACAGCGAATCGATCGTCGACTCGAGGAGCGTTTGCTTCGAGAGGCGCATTCGTCATCCAACAACTAGCAGCGGATTCTGCTTCATATCGCAGGCATGCGCAGGCGATCGGCGTGAATACGCGCGCGGGTGTGGTGTTAGCACACCACCCATTTTGGTGATTGCCGTTACAACCCGAAACACACAGACTCGACCGTTCCCGAACGTGGGCATCTGCGCCAATCGATGGCCCGCGGCTGCTGGCGTTTTGTGTTTTCAAAGCCCACTACAACAGCAGGACGGCAGTCATGAACATCAACGGAACCAGCGGCAACGACACGCTCAACGGCAGCGTGGACGCCGACACCATCAGCGGCGCGGATGGCAACGACACCCTTTATGGTTACGGTGGAAATGACTCCGTCGATGGCGGGTATGGCAACGATTCGATCCTGGGCGGGCTGGGCAACGACACGCTCGTGGGAGGCGCCTGGGACATCGTCAACCGCGGCTGGTCGGACCAGATGTATGGGGAAGCGGGGGACGATTCACTGAGCGCAGTCCGGGGCAACCTCTATGGCGGGGTCGGA
>JANPJV010000209.1:0-19648 GCA_031425695.1 Rhodanobacteraceae bacterium
TTAAGTCAAAAGCGTCCGGACAAGGTCCGGACCCACGCAATCTCTACCTCAGCCAGATGCACCCTGCCGCGCGCGACAGCTGGAAGTTCTCGATGCGCGTGGGCCCATCGTTGCCAACCGCGTGCTGCACGATGCGCAGGCTCGGCATTGCATCGGGATCGGGCATCACCACATCGAACAGCGACTGAGCTTCCGGGTTGACGAGCTCGATCTCGAGTGCGGCCCGACGCGTAAGCCGGTCTAGCCGGCGGACGACTGGAGTGGCCGAGCGGCTCGAACTGCCGTTGAAATTGTAGAGCCCCGTCAACGCATTGAGATCGCGCCGCTCGATGGCGCCGTGGACCGCATTGCGCATCGCCTCGGGCGAGCGCGCGGCACACCCCACGCCAAGTTCGCGCGGCGCATAGCCGGTCGCGAGCATCGCCTCGTCCGGTTGCACCAACAGCGCCGGAAGCTTGCTGGCCAGGCCCATCGATTCGCAGCTGCGATCGGTATAGACATCGCCGCCGTCGGTGCCGGTGCAGCGAATGATCTCGGCCTGGGCACTCACGCTGGCGAGAAGCATAGTCACACAGGAAATCACGGCCCTCATCACACGCCCCATAGCACCGGCTCGCCGGCTGCCAGTGCGCGCTTCAACATCTGGACCAGCGGAAACGAACGTTGTGCGAGACCGACGCGATCCGGCTCGACACGGACTTCATCGTCATCCTGTTCTGTCTGCGCCCGGACGGCCTGCTCATGGTCTTGCAGGTCCTGGCGGCTGGCGGCCTCCAAGCGGTTGATGGCCTCGGCCATCTCGGCGGGAGTGATCACTCCGCGCTCGCTGTCGCTTTTCCCGATAACGCTGAGCAAATGTCGGCCATGCGCTTCGAGCATCTGCACGTCGCCGGTGGCGGGGCTGCGAAAATGGATCATGGTCAGTTCCTGCACTCGAATGGGTGCAGGTTGCGGACAATGTGAAGGCGCCTCTGTACGCAAACTCACACATGCCGGTCGGGTAGGCTGCTGGCGTTCAGGCTGCGCAGATTTAGCCCGGCGCCCGGGCGCAGGGCTGCATGAAATCCTCCGGTGCGCTGCACCTACCCGCGCTCAGACGGTCGTAATCCAATCGCCGCGTAGCATTCAGTGCAATGCGGTTAAAATCGCGCCCCTTTCGATGTCTTCCAGGGTTGCACTCATGCCGTTGCAGCATTCATGAAAACCCCCAAGGGCCTGCAGGAGCTGATCGACGACGGCATCATCGATGGCGTCGTGCGCCAGCTCAAGAGTGGCAAGGAGGCTTCGGTCTATGTGGTGCGCGCGGGCAGCGAGCTGCGTTGCGCGAAGGTGTACAAGGACATGCGCCAGCGCAGCTTCCAGGCGCGGGTGCAGTACCAGGAAGGGCGCAAGGTCCGTGGCAGCCGGCAGACGCGTGCCATCGAGAAAAACAGCAAGTTCGGTCGCAAGGAACAGGAAGACGCGTGGAAGAACACCGAGGTCGACGCGCTCTACCAACTCGCCGACGCGGGCGTCCGCGTGCCCAAGCCTTTCGGCTTCTTCAACGGCGTGCTGGTGATGGAGCTGCTCACCGATGCGGACGGTAATTCAGCGCCGCGTCTCGGGGAAGTCGACCTCTCGCCGGAAACCGCGCGCGAGTACCACGCTTTCCTGATCCGTCAGGTCGTCCTGATGCTGTGTGCGGGCTTGATCCACGGCGATCTGTCGGAATACAACGTGCTGGTGACCCCGGATGGCCCGGTCATCATCGATCTCCCGCAGGCAGTCAATGCCGCCGGCAACAACGCGGCGTTGGCGATGCTGGCGCGCGATGTCAACAACCTCTCCGTCACGCTCGGCCGCTTCGCCCCCGAACTCCTGGCCACGCACTACGCCGAGGAAATGTGGGAGCTGTTCGTCCATGGCGAGCTCCACGCCGACACCGAGCTCACCGGCGTTTTCGAACTCGACGAGCATGCCGCCGACCTCGACAGCGTCATGGACGCCATCCGCGACGCCCGCGAAGTCGCGCTCATCCGCCAGCAGGGGCGGGAACAAGCGGACGCGGAGTAGCGAGAAGCGGTTTCGGTGTCGGTTATCGGTGTCGGTTCAGCGCGAAGAATCAGCCAATTGCCTCCGCATCGGCTCACCGAAACCGAAACCGACAACCGACACCGCTCCCATTGCATCTTGCTCTTCACGTTGCGCGAGGGCTTTGCACATCGCACGGCGCTTTGTTAGGAAACTCGCATAGGCGAGGTGAAGGCTGCCGTAAGTAATTGATAAGACAGCTCAACAGAGACTGGCACGCTCCTTGTATTACCGCCCAGGTACGCGGTGGACACCCGTCCTTCCACCGCAAGAACCAGGGGATTCACCAGATGGCCGTCAGCCGTAGTGAAGTTGTCATGATGACCGCGGGCGCGGCCCGTTCGAGTGTGCGTGAAGACGCGCCGTCGCCCTACCAGAATCGGTTGTTGGCCGCATTGCCCAGCGATGTGCGTGAACGCCTGTTTCCTTACCTGCAGCTGGTGCCGCTGCCGGTGGGGATGGCGCTCTACGAAGCCGGTGACGCCCTGAAGCATGTGTATTTCCCCACCAACGCGATCGTCTCGTTGCTCAACGTCATGGAAGACGGCGTTTCGACCGAGATCACCGCGGTGGGCAACGAGGGACTGGTCGGGGTGGCCGTGATCATGGGCGGCGAATCGACGCCAAGCCGTGCAGTCGTGCTGAGTGGCGGTCACGCTTTCCGGGTCAGCCGCTCCCGTCTCATGGACGAGTTCAACCAGAATCCGGAAACGCAGAAGCTCTTGCTGCGCTACACCCAGGCGCTGTTCACGCAGATCGCGCAACTGGCCGTCTGCAATCGCCGGCACTTGGTCGAGCAGCAGTTGTGCCGCTGGCTGCTGCTGTCGCTCGATCGCCAGAATTCCAATCGCCTGAGCATGACCCAGGAATTCATCGCCAACATGCTCGGCGTGCGCCGCGAAAGCATCACCGAAATCGCCGGGCGCCTGCAGAAGCTCGGGATCATTCACTACTGCCGCGGCCAGATCGAAGTCTTGAACCGCACCAAGCTCGAACAGCTTTGCTGCGAGTGCTACTTCATGGTCAAGAAAGAAACTGACCGCCTGCTGCCGCCGCAGTTGAGCCACGTCAAGCCACACTGGATTGCCGATAGCGCCCGCAACCGCAAGCTCGAGCTGGTGCCCGCCCGCGCGATCAATTGAGGGTCTGTCGTAGGTCATGTTGCGCCCGCAGGGCGCTACTTGACGGCTTCGGCGCGAGGCGTCAAGTAGCCCGCTACGCGGGCAACATGACCTACGTTGTGTTCTACGTTCCGTAGATTGCCGCGTCGCACAAGCGCCGCGGTGTTCAATCGAGCGCCGCTTTCAAGCTACATGTTCCGGCGCTTCGGCTGCTCCATCGCGGCCAGCAGTGCGTCCTCGAGTTCGTCGGCTGCAAGGACCAATCCCTCGTTGGTGTCCTCATTGGTCGGGAACACCAATACCAGGGTGCCGTCCTCCTGCATGCCCGAGGTCCATTTTTGCATCCAGGCGGAGAGTGGGATCGGCTGCGGCGTGCAGTCGGCGAGATCGCCCTTGGCCCAGGCGGCGGCAAAATCCGGATGCGGCCAGACCGGGAAGCAATCGTCGCCTTCCGCACTGACGATGGCCCAGCCGCCAGCACTGCTCAAGCCCCAGACCTGCTCGTGTTCAGTGACCTTTGCAACGAATTCGTCGAAGCGCTGATGGGCGTTCAACTTGTTGACGCGTTCGAATTGCTGCCCGTCAAGTGGATAACTCATGGCGCTTCCCTCCCGAACAGCTGGTCCTCGGTCCAGCCGAGCTCGGCCAGATCCTGAACCCGGAATTGTGCATCGCTCGGCATCACGAATTCGTCGAGCTGAGGCGGTTTGACCGAACTGCCGGACAACATCGAATGCGCTTGGCCGCGGTGGTGGATCTGGTGGGTGAGGAGATGCATCAGCACGTGGCGCGCAAGATCCTTCTGTACGCTATCGACGCGGTGCATTTCGATGATGCGTTCCAGGGCTGCCGTATCAGCGGCCTCGCACCACTCGATCAGGCGCGTGTCAGATGTGCGTTGCGCAGCAGCAAGCGCGCTGCGTGAGCGAAATGGGGTCGGATCGACGAAGGCCTTGCGCATGTCGGGCTCGCCATGGAGCGCGGCGATATAGAACCAGTCGACGACAAGGTTGTGATTGAGCGTAGCCATCAGGCTGGGGAAGAAGCCAGTGCGCGGTGCGCTGAATTCGCCCGGCGCCATGCGCAGACAGGCTTCGTGCAATCGGTGATTGGCCAGACGGTTGGCGTAGGCGAGGGTGCGCAGGTGCGCGAGCAGGGTATCCAGGTCGGTGGTTCCTTATCAGTTCAAGTCGGCGCGACCTCGGGGATGGTGATTTCGAAACGCATGCCGGCGCCGGGCGCGCCGAAAGCTTCGATCTCGCCGCCGAGTTGTACGGTCACCAGGTTGTACACGATATGGAGGCCAAGTCCGCTGCCGCCCTGCGCTCGCTTGGTCGTATAAAAGGGCTCGAAGATGCGCGCCAGGTCTTCCGCGCCGATGCCATCGCCATCATCGACGAAGCGGATTGCAATCAGTGTGTCCTTGAGCCGCCAGGCGGAAATCTGCATGGTGCCGGGCCGGCCTTCCGAGAACGCGTGGAAGAGTGCGTTCTGGATCAGGTTGGTGATCACCTGGCCAAGCGCGCCCGGGAAGCTTTCCAGCTCGATATCGATGGGGCAATGCAGCTCGAGCTGGATCGGTCGGCGTTTCCAGATGAGTTGCAGGCTGTTGACCACCGAGCGCAGGCACTCGGAGAGGTTGAAACGCCGGCGGTCGTCCTTGCTGCGATCGACCGACACCTGCTTGAAGCTGCGAACCAGGTCGGAAGCGCGCGCCAGATTGCTGCCGATCATGGTCGAGGCCTCGAAGGCCTGGGTGATGAAGCTGGTCAGCTCGCTCTTGCTGAGCTGGCCAGCCTGCAGGCTCACGCGTAGTGCCTCGCTGCGCTCGCCGAGGAACGACGAGGCGGTCAGGGCCACGCCGACCGGCGTATTGATCTCATGCGCGACGCCGGCCACCAGCTGGCCGAGTGATGCCATCTTCTCGCGCGCGACCAGCTCCCGCTGCGCCGTTTGCAGTTGCTCCAGGGCAACCTCGGCGCCTTCCTTGGCGAGCTTGAGCTCGCCGGTACGCCGATCAACCAGCTGTTGCAGCTGTTCGGCCTTGCGCCGAATCCGCGCGCTCTGCAGGCGCAGGGCGGCGTACACCACCAGGATGCCGAGCAGCACCATCAGCAGCAGGAACCACGACGTCTGCCAATACGCAGGCAGCACCTTGATCGGAACGGTGAGCGCATTTTCGCTGAACACGCCGGTGCGCCCGCTGCCGCGCACGCGCAGGTTGTAGTCGCCCGGGGGCAGGCTGTTGTAGCTGGCGACGCGATGGCCGGCATCGGCTTCGATCCAGTCCTGGTCGAAGGGATCGAGCCGATAGCTGTAGCGATTACGCAACGGCGCGGAGAAATCCAGGGCGGCAAATTCGAGGCTGAAACTGCGCTGTTGCGGCGTCAGCTCGAAACCGGAGTCGAGCCCGGCGAATGGCACCAGGGCGCTGCCGATGCGCAGCTCGGTGGCGACGACGGGAGGCTGTTGTGACCAGCGCTGGAAGCGTTTGGGATCGACCACCATCAGGCCCTTGCTGCCGCCGAACAGCAGCAGGCCATCGTGTGTCCGCGTATAGGAGCGGAACCATGGCGTCCCGAGATCGGCGCCGTCGGCGCGACTGAATTCGTAGACCGACTGTGCGACCGGATCGTAGACAAAGCGCTGCGTCCAGATGCGCCCTGCATCGTCCTGCAGGAGGTTGGCGCCAAAGGGTTGTCCGCCCACGCCGATGCGCACGCTCACGTGGGCGAACTCGGCGTGCTGGCCATCCCAGCTCTGCAGCCGCGCGAGGCCGGACGCGGTATCGACCCAGAGCGCGCCATCTCGATCGATCAGCAGGCCGATCACGGTCGGGTGCGGCAGCCCGGTCTCGGCACCTGCGTTGGCGCCGACCCGCTGCAAGCCCTTGCCGCCGGGCGCCTGCGTATAGAGGCCGACTGAACTGCCCACCCAGAGCCGGCCGTCGGCCGCCTGTGCGATCGCGTTGATGTCTTCGCGGACGGGTTCGCCATCGGCGAGCCCGATCCGCTCAATACGGCCAGTGCCCGGCGTCCAGTGCGCGAGTCCTGCATCGGTGCCGATCCACAGGTCGCCTGTCCGTCCGGTCAGGAGCCGGCGCACATAGGCGTTCGGCAGCTGCTGCTCGGCGCCGAGGCGCGTGATTCGGAGGCTGGCAGGATCGAAGTGGTGCAGGCCGTCAAGCGTGCCCGCCCAGATCGAGCCGTCGCTGGTCTGGGCCAGGCTGGAGACGACCCCGCTGCTGAGCGCGGCGGGATCATCAGGATTCGGCCGATAGCCGCGCTCCACGCCACTGCCACGCAGGTAGACGTCGATGCCGTTGCCGCGCGTGCCGAGCCAGATCTCGCCATTGGCCAGCTCGAGCACGCTGCTGATACTCGGCGAGCTCAAGGTGTGCTTGCGGCTCGGGCTATGGCGCAACACGCGCACGCTGTCATTGTTCGGATCGTGGCGCTGCAGGCCGCCACCGTAGCCACCTATCCAGATCAGGCCCGAACGATCCCGCAACAGCGCGCGAATCTGGTCGTGGGCGAGGCTGGAGGGAATCGCGGGGTCCGGGCGGATCTCGCGGGTCAGCGCGTGCGTCTTCGCGTCGACCACATCGAGGCCGCCGAAAACACCGAGCCAGAGCGTGCCCGCCTTGGGCTCGAGCAAGGTCAGCACCGAAGGCAGCGTGGTGCCGGCGACACGCGGCGTCGCGCGCGCGGGAATATCGACCAGGCTGAGGCTCGCCGGATCGATCAGGAAGCTGCCGCTGCGGGCGGTGCCGAGCCCGATGCGGCCATCTTCGAGCTCGATCAGGGCCTGGACGATCTCGCCATCGAGCGCGCCGGGCTGGACATCCTTCTGGGAGAACACGCGTTCGAATTCTGCGCCGGCGCGGCGGCGGCTGAGGCCGTTCCAGCTGCCGACCCAGAGCGTGCCGGCACGATCGAACAGCAGCGCCGACACATGCTCGTCCTCGGCACTGCTCTGCGGCCCGAGCCGCTGGGTGAGATGCTCGATCTGCCCGATCGCCGGATTGAAATAATCCAGCCCTTCGCGGGTCCCGATGTAGACGCCGCCGGCGCCGTCTTCGGCGAGCGCGCGCACGGTGTCGTCGGAGATCGCCTGGCCTTCGACACTTTCCTGGCGAAAACGGGTAAAGCGTGCCGTGGCGGGATCGAAGACCGAGACGCCATCGGCATTGGTGCCGACCCAGATACGGCCATCCTTGCTCGCGAGCAGGCAGCGGACCAGGTCACCGCTCAAGGTGCCCGGATCGGCCGGGTCATTGCCGAAGTAGCGGTAGCGATAGCCGTCGTAGCGGATCAGGCCATCGGTGGTGCCGATCCAGATGAAGCCGGCGCGGTCCTGGGCCAGTGCGGTGACGTTGTTGTCGGGAATGCTCTCGGCGTCGCCGACCGATTCGAAATAGGGCTCACCGAATTCGAACGCAGCCGCCCACACGGGCCATGGCAGCAGGCACCAGATCGTGAGCATGACGCGAAGAAAGCGCATCCCGCATCGTAGACAGCGCAGCCCTGCGGCGCCAGCCGACTTCGTGAAACAATATGAAGTCACGAGTGACTGGGCCAGAGATGTCGGCAGTGGATGTACATAGCGTAGTAGTCGGGGCCGGTGTCGTCGGCCTCGCTGTCGCGCGCGCGATCGCGGCAGCCGGTCGCGAAGTCTTCGTGCTGGAGACGCATGAGCGACCGGGAGAGGGGATTTCCAGCCGCAACTCCGGGGTGATCCATGCCGGCATGTACTATTCGCCGGGATCGCTAAAGGCGCTCTGCTGTGTGCGCGGCGCGCGGCTGTTGTACGAGTTCTGCGCCAGCCACGGCGTAGCCCACCGGCGCACCGGCAAGCTCATCGTGGCCACGGACGATGCCGATCGGGTGGCGCTGCGGGCCCTCTACGAGCGCGCGCTCACCAACGGCGTGCGCGTCAACTGGCTCGAGGCTGCCGAAGCGCGGGCACTCGAGCCGGCCTTGCACTGCGTGGCAGCGATCGATTCGCCGGACTCGGGGATCGTCGACGTACCCGAGTACGTGGGCGCCATGATCGGCGATATCGAATCGGCCGGCGGCACGCTCGTCTATCGCACCGAAGTCGTGGCAGTCCGTCGCGAAGAAGCGATCTTCGCGCTGCAGACCGCAGAGGGCGACACCCTGCGTTGCCGTCAACTGATCAATGCCGCCGGGCTTGGTGCACCGGCGCTCGCAGCGGCCATCGATGGACTCGATCCGGCGCTCGTGCCCAAGCTGCATTACGCCCAGGGCCACTATTACAACCTGCGCGGACGCTGCCCCTTCGGCCGGCTGATCTATCCGCTGCCACACGACTCGGGGCTCGGTGCGCATCTCGGGATGGACATCAGCGGACGCTGCCGTTTCGGGCCGGACGTGCGCTGGATTCCGGCGCCTGATTATCGTTTCGACGACAGCCTGCGCCGCGAGTTTGCCGATTCCATCCGCGCATGGTGGCCGCAACTGCGCGACGAGGACCTGCTCCCGGATTTCGTTGGTGTGCGTCCGAAACTGCGCGGCGCCGGCGAGGCGAGCGCAGATTTCCTGATCCAGGGACCGGGCCAGCATGGCATTCCGGGCCTGGTGAACCTGTTCGGCATCGACTCGCCGGGATTGACGTCGAGCCTGGCGCTGGCGGAAGAAGTGCTGCGCGAGGTGGTTTGAAGTCAGTCCGGCGTAATGATCTCGCGGTGCATCGGGGCCAGCTTGGCGATCAGGGCATTTTGCGCGCGCTCGGGAATGTCGCGCGCATCCATCGACACCTGCAGGATCTCGACCAGGCGATTGAAATCCGCGGCGGTGATGATGAATCCCTCGTGTGCGGCCACCATGTCGCGGCCGCTGTAGACGCAGTCGCCGCCGAGGATCACGCAAAACTGCTCGGCGAGCTCGCGCTTCACGCGGTCATGCTCGACCTTCTCGAAGAAGGTATGCATGCGTGCATCGGCGAGCAACCTGACCATGAAGTCGTCCATGAGCAGCTTGAGCCCGGGCTTGCCTCCAAATTGGTCGAACACGGGCTTGAGCTCGGGGAAGGCCGGGGCCGGGTCAGGCGGCAGAGGCGCGGGCGACGCTGCTTCCTGTGATCCAACTGCCTGGGAGCACATCAATGCCAGCGCACAAAGCGAACGCAGCAGGATTGTCTGAGTCATGGTCATTCCTAGAAGCCGACTTGCATGGAGAGATAAGCGCCGCGCTGGTTGTCGGCAATTACGACGTTCCCCAGGTCCACGTAGGCCAGGGTGATTGCCAGGTGCTTGTTCGGCGCCCAGGCGAGAAAGACGTCCCACCACAGGTCTTCGCCGGCGATGCCGAGCTGATCGGGCTTGCTGCGAAACTCGGCACCGACGACGAGATTGCGATCCAGGAGATAAGCGGCGGAACCCTCGAGCTCGAGGCTCCCCGATGCTCGGTCGCCACCGAAACCCAGGATTCCGATCTGGTTGGCTTCGGTCCAGCGCACGGTGCCGTTGAGCAGCAGGCTCTGGCCCAGGAATAGCTTGGTCGCCGACAAATACACATCGGTCCCCTGATCGTCCTCGCCGCCGATCGCCTGGATCACGGCGCCGCGGTTGTTGCGCTTGTGCAGGATGCCGAGGGCGACTTGCGGCAGCCAGCTCGATTGCTCGTAGACGGCATCCCCGGCGACGCGCAGCTTGGCGCCATAGATGTCCTGCTCGAAGTCGAAGCCTTCGCCGAGGCCGAGCGCCGCGCCGACGTCGCGGGTATCAAAGGACTGCCTTGCAAAGCTGAGCTCGAGGCGATCGTAGAAGCCGACTTTGAGTCCGTAGACATCGAGCGCATAGTCATCGACGTTGACGCGCGTATAGAAGGCGTTTCCGCCGATCTGGTCGCGCGTTCCGTAGCCGCCGATCAAGGCCCACGGGGTGAGCCCGCCACCGCCGGCACCTTCGATCTGGGAAACACCGCCGGTGAGCAGCAGCTTGCCGCTGTAGCCAAAGTCCTCGGCGGCAGCCACTTGTGCAAAGGCGCTGGCGAGCAAAAGCGTGGCGAAGGTGATGGAACGCATGGGAACTCTCATCGATCGGGAGGCGGGGGGCGCAGGCGCGCACTGATGGCTTCGAAGGCGAACGCGAAGCGGCCATTGAAACCGCCGTACCAATTGGGCGCGCGTAGCCGGTAATCGCCCTGCGCGGTCCGCTCCAGCAGATCGCAGGCAATCGCGATGCGCGCGAAAACGCGGCGCCAAAGCACCCACAGGGCAAGCGCCAGGACGGCGAGGACGATGGCAGCGAGCCCGATCAGGGGGCGCACGAGCGCCTGCCGCGAGCCTGCCGGGGGATCAATCACCGCGACCAGCACGGGGCCGCCCTCGTCGCCGAAGAGCGGGCTGACCTGCGCTTCGCGTCCATCTGCGAGCAGCACACGCCCATTGCCCGCCGGCAGTGCGTCGGTGCGAAGCACTGGCGCCAGGTTGCTCTCGAAACTGCTGTCCGCCGGGAAAATCCCGCTGCTTTCGGATTCGCCCGAACGCATCGCCAGCACCAGTCGCGCCGGTGCTCCGGCGGAAAGCGCGTCGATGAAGGCCTGGTCGAGCTCGATTGCTGCCAGCAGGTAAGCCTCGGTCACGCCTGCCCGAATCAGCGGTGCGATCGCTGCGAGGAACCAGCGGCCGGCGTCGTATTGCACGCGATGCACGATTTCGGAGCTCGCGTGCGCGGACACGTACAGCGGGTTGTTGGCGATCGCCGCGTCGACCGAGCTCCAGGGCCGCGTGCCAGCGATCCAGGTGCCGCTGACGTCGAGCACGCCGAGCCAGTCGAGCTCGAGCTGCTCACGACGTTCAGACAGGAGATCATTGATCGACGCCGTGTCCACGCTCGCGCCGGGCAACCCCGAGCTCGCGATCGCGTCGGCGACATACGCGCTGAAGGCGGCATTCTCGGCGAGCAGCTTTGCGCGCAGCCGCAGGTCGCTGCTGCGCCATGCCTGCAACTGGTCCTGGTGCGCGCGCACCTGGGCGTAGACGCTGTCGCGCTGGGCGCGGTCATAGATCGACAACTGCCAGCCGGCAGTCGCGAAAAACGCGAGCGCCAGCACCGCAATGCCGGCGGCGCTCAATGTGCAGAAGCGGGTGAAAGTCATTGCCGCGGCACCCTCATCGCCCAACCCGCGGCTTGATCAGCACCAGTTCGCGGTCGATTGCTGCATTGGATCCGGGAAGGCTGAGCGCAGCGGTGACCGGCGTCGCCCGCGGATGCCAGGCAACCAGTTTTCCGCGTCCCGGCGGCAAGCCTTTGAGGATGTAGTTGCCCGCCGCATCGAGGCGCGTGAAATGTGGCGTATCCAGGACCAGCAAGGTGGCCTGCATGAGATGGTGGACATTGCAGTTCACCGTAATGAGGCCGGCACGGTCGAAGCGCTGCTCGCGGGTCTCGCCTTCGCCGAAGAATCCGAGATCGAAGGCCGCACCCGGCGTCGCCGAATAGACGTTGTGGCGAATCGGATCGTCGTTCGGAAATTCGACCGTGCTGCCGACCGGGATTGCCAATACGCTGGGATCAAATCCCTTGCTGCGCGTCGTAATCGTGAAGCGCTTGGGCTGCGGCCGCGTCGCACCGGCATCTGGCAGGTAATAGACGACCACTTCCGCGCGATCGCGGGCGTCCATGCTGGCGCCACCCGTCGCTCGCAGCGCAATTTTCCCCCGCGCCTGGAGCGCTGATGCGGGATCCGCCTCAGCTCGCACCGGCGCGGGAGGCGCCGCGGGAGCCGGTGTTGGAGCTGTAGCTACAGCCGGAGCCGGAGCCGGAGCCGGCGCGGCCTTTGGCGTCGCCTTCGGCATGGGCGGCACCGCTGCCGGTGGCCGCGGAGCGGGCGGCGGCGCTGGGACCGGCGTCGGTTTTGGCACAGCAACCGGCTTTGGCTCGGGCGCGGCCGGGATCGCAACCGGGGTGTTCGGCGCGGCCTCGGGCATCGCGGGAGCGGCAGGCGCAGTCGCGCTCGCCGCGGCCGGTGGTGGGCTGGGCGGAGCGGGGATGGGGGCCGTAGGCATGACAGCCGGGGGCGGCGCTGCCGCGATGGGAGGCGCAACCGGCTCCACCTGCTCGCGCTTTGGCTCAGCCGCGCACCCAGCCAGAATGGCCAGTCCGGCGATTGCGAACAAGAATGATTGTTTCATGGCGCTCCGTCGTGGCCTTGATCGGGGCGGCCGGCCTTGTTTGCACAGTGGACATCGCCGCCGTGCTCCCCATCGCACATTACGACTAATACATCGAAGCGGATGCGCCAATTCGTTCAGCAGATGTAAACGATTGCCTATGCCGGAGGATTGGCGAGCGCCGTGGCGATCCAATCCAGCACCCGCTGTTCCAGCGCTTCATGCCCATGATCATTGAGCAGCTCATGGAAGCCGCCGGCGACGCCGATGAACGCGCCTCTGGGATTAGTGAGCTTGGCAGCGAAGTGCTGGCTGCCTGCGAATCCGGTGAGGCGATCGGCATCGCCATGCCAGACCAGCACTGGCATCGGCAGGCGCGGGGCGAGGGCCGGGATCAGTGCGTGCGTGAGCTCGGCCTCGGCAAACACGCGCGGGCTCATGCGGTCATGCACCAATGGATCCGCGCGATAGTCGAGCGCGACCTGCGGGTCGCGCGCGAGCGCAGTCGTATCCAGACCGGTCGGCACGCCGACGGCGGGGACCACGCGCAGGAGAATTCGCGCCATGAACCGCTGCCACGCCTTGGGTGGCGTCCCGAAACCGAAAAACGGACTGGACAGCAACAGTGCCGCGACCGCATCCGCGTGGCGCAGAGCCAGCTGCACCGCGAGCAGACCGCCAAAACTGTGCGCCATCAGCAGGCGCGGCCGGCCAGGATCGAGCTCCGCCCAGCACGGTTCCAGGCGGTCGACCATCGACGCCAGTCCAGGGGCATCCCCGCGCGCGCCCGGCGAGCGCCCGTGACCCGGCAGGTCCGGCGCAATCACCCCGATCCCATGCGCATTCAAGCGCGCGGCAAAGCGCGCATACCGCCCCGCATGCTCCCCGAGTCCGTGCACCAGCAACATGTTCGCCGCGATCTGCGGCTTCGCCGTTGCGTCCGGCGCGGCGGGCCAGCGGTGGATGTGCAGCGGTTCGGTCACTCGTTCCCCCAAGCGGGCGGCCACCCAGCAGTCTAGTCGCCAGGACCCGAGCCAGAGCAAGAGATTTTCATCCACAGATTTCGCAGATTTCCGCAGATTTTAGGCGGCCGATGACTTGCGCCTCGCAGGAAACTGATCTCAATTTCTTGAGTTGAATCCGCTCTTAATCTGCGGAATCTGCGGATAAAATCTTCGCTTTGCTCCGGTGCTCTTTTTCCTGTCTGGGAGCGGCGCTCACCCCACGATTGCGTGCGGCATGAAGCGCGAGGTGTTGCGGGTGATGAGGGTGCGGTCTTCGCGCATGCCGATGCCGGCGGCGCGGTCGGCGACCATCCAGCTGCCGACCAGCGGAAAATTGCCTTCGAACTCTGGCAGCGGGTGGCAGGCTTGGAGGATGAAGGGCCCGCCGCCGTCAGGGCCGTCGGTGACGAGCTGCGCACCGTCGGCCAGGGTCATCGAAATGTTGCTGCCTTCGCGCGAGAAGAACGGCTTGCGCACCCAGCCCGCGCGCACGACTTCGTCGGTCGCGATACGTGCTTCCAGCAGATTGGGATGGCCGGGGTTGCGCTCCCAGAGGAGTGCGAGGATGCCCTTGTTGCTGAGGATGGCCTTCCATGCCGGCTCGATGAGTTGCAGGCCGGAGGCCGGAAGCGCCGGGCCAAATCGTTCCGCGAACATGTCTTCGAGCGGGTAGAGCTTGAACAGGGCCTCAATCACCAGGTCCTGGGTGTCGGTGAAGCGGCCATCGCGGGACAGGCCGATGTCTTCGATGGCGATCAGCTTGGTGCTGATCCCCGCCTGCTCGGCGCAATCGCGCAGATACGTGACCGTGCCTTGGTCTTCGGGTGACTGACTGACCGCGCTCAAGTAGAGCGGTTTGGGCAGGCGCGCGGCCATCGTGCCGAAGGCCTCGACGAGCAGTTCCTGGATCTGGTTGAACTGGTCGGCGTGCTTGGGCAGCGCGCCGCGCTGGATCTGCTGCTCCAGCCAGATCCACTGGAAAAAGGCCGATTCATAGAGCGAGGTCGGCGTGTCGTAATTGAGCTCGTAGAGCTTTGCCGGCCCGTTGCCGTCGTAGCCTAAGTCCATGCGCCCATAGAGGTGCGCGTCGCCGCGCTTCCAGCTCGCGGCGATGTACTCCCAATAGCCGGGATCGATGTGCAGGCGGGTCAGCAGCTCTTCACTGGCGATCACCTCGGGCACCAGCGCCATCGCCATCTCGTGGATAGCCTCGGTCGGCGCCTCGATGTCCTCTTCGATCTGCTTCAACGTAAACGCGTAATACGCGCTCTCGTCCCAGTACGGCTCGCCGTCGATGGTGTGGAAGACGAAGCCAAAGGAACTGGCGGTTTCGCGCCAGTCGTTGCGTTCGTCGATGGTGATTCTGCGCATTGGGGATCCTGGGAACTCGAAATTGGGACTGCTCTGCGAGGGTCCGGAGCTTGTCCGGACGTTCTTCCTCCAAGTCACTCAGGCCAAAGCGTTCTTCGATGGTGATTCTGCGCATTGGGATTCTGTGTGGTATTGCGTGCAAGAATTTGGAGTGCGGCGCTAAGCGCCGCTTTGGAAGCTGTTGTCAGCAATCCATCAAAGGCATCCAAAGCGGCGCAGAGCGCCGCACTCCAAATCAGTTCCCACCCGTTCCTAGCCCCCCCAACTTCCTCGCGCAGCGGCGCGGGAGCCGAAGCCCGAGCGCGACATGGTGATCGCGCGCGCCTGTGGCTTGGTCGCGGATTCGGGGACCCGGATGGCACCGGTTCGCGTACTGATGCCGGTGCCGCCAGCGGTGGTGAAGGTTCCGTCCCGCGAGCGGTAGAGCGGCTGCGGGGGATACCGATTTCCGCCGCTCAACATATTGCCGATCATCATGCCCGTGAGGAACGGCATGAATGCACTGGAGCCATCGCGCGCCGGGCCGCATTGCTCCGGGCCGAAATCGGCGATGCAATCGGCATAGCTCGTGTAGCGCGGCGCGACCCGTTCGTGCTCGGTCTTGGCTTCCGCAAACGCGGCCGAACATTGCGCCTGCGTCATCTGGCCCGACGCGGTGCACTCGTCGGCATTGGCAAAGATGGTCGCGTCGACGTCCGACTCGCAGGCGGTCAAAGCCAGCGGGACCACACCCATCAGCAGCAGACGCGTGACTCTGGTGCGTTTCATGAAACTCCTTCAGTCTCCAGGGCAGCCGTGGCACTTGGATGTGCCACCTTTTTCGATGACCCAAGTCATCGAAAATGAAGCGAAACAAAAATCACACTTTTGTTGAGCGTGTCCGAGGAGACCAGGATGGCCTCTCTCGGGCCTTCAAGCTAAGTGATGTCAAGATCGGCAGTACTCACATCGATGCCCAGCGAGTAGACGACACAAAACTCGGAGGGGCCGTAATCTTCGGCACTGATCAGCAGGCTTTCGACGCGCTCGAGCGCCGCAATCTCGCGCTGGTAGAGCATCGCGTAGTGGGTCAGCTCGTCATCGAGCTTGGGAGGACGCCCGCGCCAGACCTGCTCCTCGAACACGACCGGCGGCACCCACCCTGCCGCCGGGTCGTCGCCCCAGACGCGTGTATAGCGATGCCGTTCGATTTCGACGTCGAGCCCGCCCAAGGCCGAGCCCGGGCGGACCCAATCCTTGAAAGCGGCCTGGTTGGCCGGCTGCCGCGTCTCGTGGAAGACGAAGTACTTCATCTCATCGACCGCGCCCGATGTCGTGTTGACCTGCAGGAACGCGTCCTCGGTGAGATAGAAGCGATGCAGCATCGCGCCGGCGCCCAGATCGATCTGCCCATAGGCCTCGATCACACAATGCCCGCGCGGCGCGACGAACCCGAACGCCGAACCCGCCGCATCGAACAGGGCCGTATCCAGGGCCACCGCCCCGCCCAGCCGCAGCCCCAGCGGCAGCTCGATCCCATTGATCGCCAGCGCCGGCGCGTCCTCTACCGGCTTGGTGCCCAGCATGTTCTTCAACCAGCGCATGGAATTCGCTCGACGGTTGGCAGGAGCAAGAGCATTCCATCCGCAGATTTCGCAGATTTCCGCAGATTAAAAGCCAGATCGAAAACGTTCTTGTCAGGCATGCCCTTTGGTCCGAAAAAAATCTGCGTAAATCTGCGAAATCTGCGGATTAATCTGCTTTTTGCTCTTGCTCTGCGAAATCCGCGGATAAATCTGCTCTTTGCTCTTGCTGGCCTTAGCGCGCCCGGTCCCCGTCCACCGGACCCTCAATCAGGATGATCGGGTCGTGGGTCAAAGCCTTCTGTTCCTCGCGCTGGAAGCGCGCGAGGATGTTGTCGGCGGTGGAGTGATCTTCGAGCAGTCCCGCATTGGCGAGCCGTGCGCGCAACTCCTCGTCGCCGTCGGAATGAGCTAACTGGTGGGCGGCATCCATCTGCGCGGCTTTTTCGGCCTGTTGCAGCTTGACCCGCTCGAGCGAGTCGAGCGCGGTGCGCATCTTGCTGTTGCCGCCCGAATGCCGCGCGGCGATCGCCGATTGCGCGCGTTGCACGCTTTCCGTGACCTTGACCGTGTCGACCTGTTGCTTGAGGCGGCCGAGATTGGTGTCGGTCTGGCGGATGGCCGCCTGCAGGGTCTTGATGCTCTCGTCGTACGACGCGATCACCTGGTTCTCGGAGGAGATATCGGACTCGAGCGGGGCCAGCTTGGCGGCCACGTCGCGTGCCAGGCTTTCATCCTTGCGGGCGAGCGCACCACGGATGAAGCCTTCGTACTCGTTGGCTTTCTTGACCTTGTCCTCGAGTTTCTTGGACGCAAGGTTGCGCTGCGCCATGATCTTGGCGAGATCGTCGCGCGACCGGACCAGTGCGTTCTGTGAATCACGAATTTCCTGGTCGAGGATGCGGATCGCGTTCTTGTCGACCACCGCCTGGCCGGCTTCGGTCGCGGCGCCACGGAACAGGGTCAGGATCTTGTTGAAGATGCTCATTGGCAGAATTCCTTATCCGATCTCGGTGGCGAAGGCTTGGGCGGCGTCGAGCGTGTTGTCGGCCAGTACCAGGATCTCCTCGATCACATTCGCCAGTGTGGAGCGTGCCGACAGCTCACCAAAGACGATGTAGACATCCTCCCCATCGAAGGTCTGCAGGCCAATGTTCGAGAGCGGGTTGACCGGATTCATGCGCAGGCAGGCTTCATTGAAACGTGCCCGATCGTGCACCTGGCTGCCGAGGCACAATGGCGCCGAGACGAAGATCTGGTCGCCGGACACGGCCAGCTGGATCACCAAGTCGCCATGGTTGTGCATGGTTGCCGAGATCGCGGGCTCGGCGCCCTCGACCAGCTCCAGCGAAACGCCGGAGCCCTTCAGTTGCGATTTCTCCAGCTCTGAAAAGAGCGACGAGGTATTCCAGGCGGTGGTCATGGCTTGCGGAGACTCCAGCGTTCGTAGAAAAGGGGGAAGGTCAGATTCGCGCAGCAGCAGTTCCAGCTTGCCGAGCAGTTCGCGATAACCGGGACGAACAAAGACTTGGCGCGCCACCAGCCCGCGTTCGCGCATGCGCGAACGATAGGCAGACTGGGCGCGGGCAGTGGAGGATGGTTCGGAGCGCGGCATGGGCATAGTGTTTGTCATTACTTGTGATGATTACAAGTAAGACTCTTGGCAGGGTCCGTTGGCCGACGGGCTTGCGGAAGCAACTTTGTGCGGGCGGCCATCGCTCGTCGGCCATGGGCCGCGCAATAGCCTGAAGCCAGCGCCGTCCTGATGGCGTATTCCGCCACTCGCTGTCGGCTTGCTCAGCGAGTGTGCTCTCATCGCCGGCTCGACCCCCATCCGGAACCGCCAATGTCCATCTCGATCTTCGACGCCTCGATCCCCGTTTTCGTCCACGGCCTCAAGAATCTTTCGAACGTGCTGCGCAAGGGCGCGGCCCATGCGGAGGCGAAAAAGGTCGATCCGGCGGTCTACCTAGGCATGCGCCTCAGCCCCGACATGTTTCCGTTGCTCAAGCAGGTTCAGATTGCATGCGATCTCGCCAAGGGTCCCGCCGCGCGCCTTGCCGGCGTCGAGCGACCGACGTTCGAGGACGTGGAAGTCAGCTTCGAAGACCTGCAGGCGCGCATCGACAAGACAGTTGCCTTCCTGCAGTCGATCACGCCGGAACAGTTGGAGGGCTCGGAGAGCCGCGAAATCCACATCACCTTGCGCGGGCAGGATGTCGCGTTCCGTGGCCAGCCGTACCTGCTGTCTTTCGCGCTCCCGAATTTCTATTTCCACCTGACCACCAGCTACGCGCTGTTGCGCCATGCCGGTGTGGAACTCGGCAAGGCCGACTATGTAGGGCCGCTCCAGCTTGCG
Organism: Rhodanobacteraceae bacterium; assembly: GCA_031425695.1. Classification (GTDB taxonomy): domain Bacteria; phylum Pseudomonadota; class Gammaproteobacteria; order Xanthomonadales; family SZUA-5; genus JANPJV01. The sequence continues at coordinate 18,626 of JANPJV010000209.1, forward strand.
TGAGCCGGTGTAGCCCTGGTAGGCGCAGCGCACCCGGGACGCAGTCGCGATCGATCCCCGGGTGCGCCTTTGGCTTACCCGGGCTACATGACGCGCCACGCCAACTCGGGTGCAGCTCGGCGCGCACCAACCACGCCTCGGCGCGGCCGTCACGTCGGCGAAATGAAAGATCCCGGATACTTCGCCGGTCATGATGTTTTGCAATATCGTTAGAACGCTGGGTGCTGTCAGTGTTTGACGGTTTTCATACTCGGGTGCGAACAATGCCGCACCCGGCGAAGCCGAGCTGCTTCGTTCCCTCCGCATTGCCGCTTTTCGGAGACAAGAACATGTCCAAAAATTTCAAGCCGTTGTCGTTGACGCTGACGCTGGGTGCGCTGGTCGGTTCGCTGGCCATAAGCTCGGCGAGCGCGAATAACCTGTTCGGCGTCTCCAGCCTGGGATCGGCCGGCTACATGGCGGTTGGCGAAGGCAAGTGCGGCGAAGGCAAGTGCGGCGAAGGCAAGTGCGGCGAAGGCAAGTGCGGCATGGACAAGATGGACAGCAACAAGGACGGCATGGTCTCGCGCGCCGAGCATGACGCCGCCGCCAAGGCGATGTTCGACGCTGCCGACGCCAACAAGGACGGCATGATGTCCAAGGACGAAATGACCAAGGCGCACGAAGGCAAGTGCGGCGAGGGCAAGTGTGGCGCCGACAAGAAGGGTGCGGACGGCAAGTGCGGCGAAGGCAAGTGCGGCGCCGACAAGAAAGCTGCGGAAGGCAAGTGTGGTGAAGGCAAGTGCGGCGCCGACAAGGGCAAAGAAGGCAAGTGCGGCGGAGCCGCCTGATCTTTGATTCATCGGCTCCCTGACCTTCAGGGGCCTCGAAGAAACGCCCGAGCCGGTGCTCCCGCCTCGGGCGTTTTTGTTTTCGTGGGTGCGGGCCATGTGCGGGCGGGTAATTAGCGCGGGCCGGAAATAGATAGGGCCAGGGGCCCAACCCCCGCCGCGCCCCCCCCCCAAAGCGAGCGCGCCTGCGCGC
>JANPJV010000210.1:0-4998 GCA_031425695.1 Rhodanobacteraceae bacterium
GGATGAAATAGTAGCTGTGGTCGTAGCCGACCTGGCGGCGCAGCTCGAGGGACTGGCCAGCAGCGGCGCAGGCCGTCTCGAACAGCTCAGGACGCAGTTGCGAATCTAAAAATTTATCCGCGGTTCCCTGGTCAATCAAGATCTTGCCCGGGAAGCGCCGGCCGCTCGCCAGCAGCGCGGTGGCGTCGTACTCGGCCCAATGTGCGCGCTCCTCGCCAAGAAAGCGCGGAAACGCCTTGGCGCCCCAGGGGACCAGGCTCGGCGCGACGATTGGTGCGAACGCCGAGACCGACAAATAGCGGCCGGGGTTGCGCAGCGCGATGGTGAGTGCACCGTGGCCGCCCATCGAGTGCCCGAGAATCCCGCTGCGGCTCGGGTCGACGACGAAGGTCGAGGCGATTACGGCCGGTAACTCCTCGCTGACGTAGCTCGCCATGCGGAAATGCTTCGACCAGGGATCGACCAGCGCATCCAGGTAGAAGCCGGCGCCGCTGCCGAATTCCCAGTCCGCTGCCTCGCCCTCGATACCGGTCTCGCGCGGACTGGTATCGGGCGCGACCAGCATCAGCCCGAGCTCGGCCGCGAAGCGCTGCGCGCCGGCCTTGACCATGAATGTCTCTTCGTTGCAGGTCAGCCCTGCCAGGCAATAGACAACTGGCACCGGCCCATGCTCGGCCTGCGGCGGGCTGTAGACGGAGAAGCGCATCGGCACCCCGCAGCTCGGCGACGGGTGCCGGTAAAACCCCTGGACGCCACCGAAGCAGCGCTGGGTGGAAATGACCTCGACCGCCATCAGTAGAGCACCACGCTGCGGATCGATTCGCCTCGATGCATCAGGTCGAAACCTTCGTTGATGCGCTCGAGCGGCATGGTGTGGGTGATCAGGTCATCGATGTTGATGCGACCGTCCATGTACCAGTCGACGATCTTCGGCACATCGGTGCGCCCGCGCGCACCACCGAAGGCGCTGCCACGCCAATTGCGGCCGGTGACCAGCTGGAACGGGCGTGTCGAGATCTCCTTGCCCGACTCGGCAACGCCGATGATGATCGAGGTGCCCCAGCCTTTGTGGCAGCACTCCAGCGCCTGGCGCATCAGCGTGGTGTTGCCAACGCACTCGAAGCTGTAGTCGGCGCCGCCTTTGGTGAGGCTGACCAAGTACGGCACGAGATCACCTTCGACTTCTTGCGGATTCACAAAATGGGTCATGCCGAATTTCTCGGCGAGCGCGCGCTTGCGCGGATTGATATCGACGCCGACGATCATCTCAGCGCCGGCCAGCCGTGCGCCCTGGATTACGTTGAGTCCGATGCCGCCTAGACCGAAGATGACGACCTTCGATCCTGGCTCGACCTTGGCCGTGTAGATCACCGCGCCGATCCCGGTGGTAACGCCGCACCCGATGTAGCAGACCTTGTCGAACGGCGCGTCCTCACGAATTTTCGCCAGCGCGATTTCCGGCAGCACGGTGAAGTTGGCGAAGGTCGAGGTGCCCATGTAGTGATGCAGCTTCTTGCCGCCGAGCGAGAATCGGCTGCTGCCATCGGGCATCAGGCCCTGTCCCTGGGTCGTGCGGATCGCCTGGCACAGGTTGGTCTTGGGATTGAGGCAGTACTCGCACTCGCGGCACTCGGGGGTGTACAGCGGGATGACGTGATCACCCTTTTTAAGATGGCGCACGCCCGGCCCGACATCCACCACCACGCCGGCACCCTCATGGCCGAGGATCACCGGAAACAGGCCCTCCGAGTCGGCGCCAGAAAGCGTGTACGCATCGGTATGACAAATGCCGGTGGCCTTGATCTCGACCAGGACCTCGCCATGGCGGGGCCCATCGAGATCGACCTCTTCGATCGAGAGCGGGGCTCCCGCCTCCCAGGCCACTGCAGCGCGTACTTTCATTGCGGGTGATCCTCTGGTGCCCGGAAGGCCGGGAAGAATGCTGCAAAACTGGCAGCCTGCCAAACCCTGTAGATACAACGGCCGAGATTTGCCGCCACAAGCTCTTGACTGTCAGCTGAATGTATTCTGCCGCGCTAAAACCCGTGATAGCGTACGTTCAGTCTCGAATCCAATTGTTGCCGCAACGCGTAAGCTCCTGGCGGAAGTCTGGTCCACGTCTTGGACCGCCCATCAAGAAGGAAGGTTCGTCATGTCTATAAGGCCCCTCGCTCTACTCCTGTGCATGTCGTCAATAGCATTCGCGGCTGATCATCGAGACTCCCCGCTGTCGACCAATGATCCGGCGGCAGACATCAACGACGTCTATGCCTTCATGAACCCTTCGGATCCCACGGAAGTGATCCTCGCGGTGACCTTGCTGCCGGACGCCAATGTCACCACCAAGCTTTCCGATGCGGTCGAGTACCGCGTCCACATCGAGTCCGGCGGCGCCGCGCGCGACGTGTTATGCACGTTCGGCGGCAATGGCAGCCGGGTCAGCTGCGCTGGCCCCAACGGCATGTCGGCCAGCGGTGCGGTCGGCGCGGTGATCACGGGCGCCAATGGCATGCGCCTGTACTCGGGCCTGCGCGACGATCCGTTCTTCTTCGACCTCGACGCTTTCAATCGAACCAAGGCGACCTTGCGTCCGTCGTTCACCAACCCTGGCGTCAACTTCTTCTCCCGCTTGAATACGCAAGCGATCGTACTCGGCCTCAAGACCGACCGCCTGCTCGGTGGCAGCAGCCCGGTGCTCAAAGTGGGGTCGAGCACCAAGCGCGTCAGTGGCCACGGAATCTCCGGTGGCATCAGCGGCGCCTGGCACGACGTCAACAACACCGGTCACGGCTTCTACATCCAGGTGGTGAACAGCCCCAGCGGGCCACCGCGTTTCCTGGTCACCTGGGACGTCTATTCGCCCGCCCAGCAGCAACTTTACCTGGTTGGAGAAGGCGCATTCAGCGGCAACTCCGTCACCGTCGATCTGGTCTCGACCGCGGGAGGGCGCTTTCCACCGGGGTTCCCGGGCGATGTAATTCAGCGTCTGCCGTGGGGAACCATCACGTTCAACTTCACTGATTGCAACCGTGGCACCGCGACCTATAACTCGACGCGTCCAGGCTATGGTTCCGGCACCATCGACATCACCCGCCTGACCTCGATCGCCGGGCTTGGCTGCACCTTCCTGGCCTCGGGCCAGATCGACCGCATGGGCCGGCCGGGCATCAACACCGTGCTCGTCGACCTGCTCTCGAGCACGGGCAAGAAGGACATCTACAACCGCCTCGAAACGCCGGCCGAATGGGCAGCGCAGTTCACCGCGCATTTCCAGGGCAATATTGCAGCGCTGGACACGCTCGATGGCGTCACCGGCAATGCCGTGCTTCCGCCCGCGCCGTTGGCCGGCGTGCTGGTCGACGACCGCCTGATCATCGACGTGTCCAAGCCCGGGTGTGGTCCTTATTTGGCGGTCGAGCTGGGCATCCCGTCGTGTGGCGGGCGGACGCTCGCGCGTGACGTGATCGACGACAGCCTCGGTGCGCTGGTCGGCCCCGGCGTCAGCGACAACGTCGCCAACGACAGTGCCTTCCTGACCACGTTCCCCTTCGTCGGCGCTCCGCACCAGTAAATTCCAGTGAGCTTTGAACCATCGTTTGAGCGACTGCGGCGAGCCTGGCTCGCCGTCGTCGTTTTGGCTGCAGGGTGCGTGGCCACGCCGGTGCCGAAAGCGCCACCGCAAGTGGCGGACGCACCCGCGCTGTCTCCCCTGCCAGCGGTGCTGCAGATGCCCGCCTGGCCGGTGACGAACGCTCAGCTGGCTACCACCGCGCCCAGGATTTTTCTCGACAACCTCGACGGCCGCATTGCCAGCATCGCCAGCCGCCACAAGGCCGACCACGGCGCGTCAGACGCCGAGGCGTTGGCGAGCCTGTTGCTGTTCCGCTTCCAGATCCGCGGCTGGCTGGGCGACGCCGAGCTCGCCGCCGAAATCTTAAAAAAGGGGACGCAGGCGCACCCGCAACACGGCGGATTGCACTTGGCGCACGCGCACTGGCTGGCGCTCTTCCATCGATTTGCCGAGGCCGAGCAGGCGCTGGCGCTTGCGCGAAAAGACGCCAGCGTGGATCCGGGTGTCGCCGACAAACTCCAGAGAGACATCAATCTCGCGCTGGGCCGCTATGCAGCGCTGGACCCTGATTTTCATGAACCCGGCAAAGAGCCTCCCGCCGAGTTCAATGCGCTGGCGGCTCGCGCGGATGCCGCGATCATGCACGGCGATCTCAAGCTCGCCAGCACGCTCTATTTCGAGGCGCAGGCGCACTATCACGACAGCGCGCCCTTCCCCCTTGCCTGGCTGCATACACAACAGGGGATCGCACTGCTGCGCCATGGCCATTTTGCAGCGGCCGCTCAGTTCTTCGCAGCGGCGCGCACGCGTCTTCCCGAGTACGTCCTGGCCTCCGAGCACCTCGCCGAATGCCTGATGGAGCTGGGCCAGCTGGATGAGGCCCGGGCAATCTACCTCGAAGTCATCGAAGCGACTGCCAACCCGGAGTTCATCTCGGCGCTCTCAGATCTGGAAGCCAAGGCCGGCAACGCGCAAGAATCCAGCCGCCTGCGCGCGCAGGCGCTGGCTGCATACGGGCAACTCCTCGCGCGTCATCCCGATGCCTACGGGCAGCACGCCGCGCAGTTCTTCCTCGACATCGGCGAGCTCGAACGCGCCCGCGCCCTTGCCGACGCCAACCTGCGCGTGCGCCAGGACGTCGGCAGCCGCCTCCTGCGTGCGGACGTCGCACACGCGATGGGCGATTTCCAGCGGCGCGACGAGGAGCTGATGGCCGTCAAGGCCACCGGCCTGATGCCGCCCGAGTATGTGGACCTGTTGAGGCGGAGCGCGCTGTAGGCCGCAGTGCGCGCGGCTTCTCGTGCGCTCTGCGGCGATCACGCCAGACCTGTAGGCCGCAGTGCGCGCGGCTTCTTGCGCGCTCTGCGGCGATCACGCCAGACCTGTAGGCCGCAGTGCGCGCGGCTTCTTGCGCGCTCTGCGGCAAT
>JANPJV010000211.1:0-10838 GCA_031425695.1 Rhodanobacteraceae bacterium
CGCTTCTGCTCCTTCAGGGCGAAAATGCGTCCGCGCACAGCGCAGACCCACCAAAGACTTTGCCTTCATCCGCCCTTATCCGCTCCTTCCTTTCATCTGCGTCATCTGTGGATGCTTTGAGATTGATCTTGCTTGGTTTTCCCTGCAAAGCGCTGCGTGCACGTTGACGGCGTTCCCGGTAATTTGTCCGCACCGATTCCCCCGAGGAGATTCGTGTGCGTCCTGCCCTGCTGTTGCTCTGTGTCGCCCTGCCGCTCAATGCCGCCAATGAGGGCTGGCGGGAAACTGCGCATGATTTCCACGAAAACCGCGTCGACGAGGCACATTCACGGGCGAGCGCGGTACTCGACGCGGTCGGTCCCGATGCCTATGGCCGCGAGGAAATCCCGAAGGTGCAGACCTTGCTGGCGGCGCGGACGATGAAGCGCAAACACGAGGCGCTGCTCGGCAAGTGGCGTTGCGCATCCACCCAGATCGGCGCCGACGGCATCTTCGCGTACCCGCCATTTCGCTGCGAAATCGGAATCACCGAGGAAGGCACACTGCAGTTCGCCAAGACCTCCGGTTCCCAGCGCCGCCACGGCCAACTGTTCCCCTACACCGACGATGGCTGGGTCCTGCTCGGCGGCAGCAGCGTCAACGACGACCCGCTCCGGATGTATAGCGGCGTGTTCGCCGACAGCGACGAGGAAACCCTGCAATTCGACACCGTCGGCCTCGCCGAAACCCTGGCCGACGGCCGCATCCGCATCATCCTCGACGCGCACGAGGATCGGGTGGAGATCTATACGTTGGCGCGGTGAAGCGGTTTCGGTGTCGGTTTTCGGTTTCGGGACAGAGCGGCAGTAGGTGTCGGACGAAGCTCTTCCCACACCGACAACCGACACCGAAACCGCTTCAACTGGCGCTCGCCGCAATCAACTGCGCGAGCTTGTCGCGGACGCGCTGGGCGAGGAAGTCGTAATCCTCGCCGAGCAGGTGACGCAGCTCTTTGTCGTCGACGTAGCCGATCGAGTGGCGGTATTCGGCACGGGCGGCGTTGATGCGGCTCTGCAGGTCGAAGATGCGCGGCTCGGTATCGACGCGCTCGGCGGTCGCGTGCGGATGTTCGCGGCGGTAGCGCTCGATGCGCGCGCGGTGGCGCGAGTACACCGATGCCGGGCCGATTTCGGTTGCCAGCTGGACGCGCTCGATGCGCCCCTTGTGAACCAGGGGCTGGGTGCTGGGGGCATTGCTGGTGATCAGGAAGCTGCCGTCGTCGAAGGCGGTCTCGAAGTCGGTGACGGTGACCGGCTTCCACTTGCCGGTGAGCTTCATCCAGAGCTTGGCCAGTCCCATGACCTTGGGCTCGATGCAATAACTCGACGCACAGGTGACGCCGTCGTTGCTCACGTAGATGCGCAGCAGGGTATCGGCGAGCAGCCCACGGTGCCGGGCCGTAAAATCACCGACCAGGCGGAAAGCCTGCGCCCCCAGTGCCTTGGCTGTCGCGAGCGCGGAATCCTGCTGCAGGCGCGGATGGCGCGCGATTTCGGTGCGCTCGAAGACCGGCTCGGGTGGCTGCGCCAGCTGGTAGATCGCGAGCGCATGTTCGAGCGCGCGCGCGGCGTCTTCGTCGTCGTCGCCACCAAAGCGCGCCAACGCCTCTTCGCGCGATAGCAGCCGAATGCTCGGCGTCGGTGGCGGGGACTCTTCTTCGGCGTGTTCGGCGGCGACGCGGACCGCCGGCATGCGGATGGTGAGGTAATCCGTCGGCTGCAGCAATGCGAACTCGGCGTGCTCGCCGCGCGCGGATTGCGCGCGCATCTCGCGCACCTGCGCATGCCGCGGATCGTCGACGGGAATGGTGAACAGCACGGCGTCGAAGGCGGCAAGCGCGCCATCGTAATCGCCGACTTCCTGGAGCACGCGCGCCAGCTTGAGGCGCACCTCGGGGTCGTCGCGGATCTCAAGCGAATGCAGGAAGTCCACGCGCGCGAGCTCGAGGCCGTGGCGCGACCAGCGCTGGCCCGCATTGCTGACGATGAGGTCGGGGTTGGCCGGACCTTGGTCGCCGAAACCCTGTGCAGCATCGCGCATGTGCCAGGCGGCGCGGTCGGCGTAGGCATCGGCCTGCAGGGGATCGACCTTGAGCGCACGTTCGAGCGCGTCCTCTGCCTCTGCATGGCGTGTCTGCGCCGTCAGCCAGCGCGCCAGCAGCAGGTGGCCGCGACCGAGGCCAGGATCGAGCTTCAACGCCTGGCGCAGGTCGGATTCCGGATATTCACCATCCCGATCCGCCGCAATTTCGGCGCGCATGAGCCACGCCGGCGCAAAATCGGCCTTCATGCGCAGCAGCGTGGCCAGTTCGTCCAGCGCATCCTGGTCGCGATTCAAGGTCCGCAAGCTGCGGGCGCGATACCAGTGAAGCGGGATCTGGCTCGGAAACTCGGCAATCAGGGAATCAATGGTCGCCAGCGCCGCCTCGTGATCGCCGCGCGCTGATTGCGTGGAGAAGAGCTCCATGCGTTCACGCGGATTATTGGGCGGCATTGGCGCGATTCCGGATCGGGGTCGAGGAGAGGATAACGTCAAGCGGTGCTGGCGGTTGCGTCCGACGAGTACCGGACGATGCTGCTGCTGCCCCGGCTGACCAAAATTTCCTTTGGCTACATTTGGATGTACATCGCCTGGGTCAGCTTTCGTGCGCGCTCGCGTTGGCGAGGTATGCCTTCAGGCTGACCGACGAGTCTTGCGGGATCTGGTCGAACAGGGCTTCGAGGGAACGGAAGCGGTCGAGTCGAAAACTGCGGTAGTCGCGGCGCAGTTCGCACCAGGCCGCGAGCGTCCAGACGCGGCCCCAGTAGAACAACCCGAGCGGCCACAACACGCGCGTGCTTTCCTGGTCCTTGGAATCAAGGTAGCGAGCATTGAGCTTGCGTCGCTCGTTGAGCGCACGCCGCGCGGCCGTGAGTGCCTGGCGCGTCTGCGGATCGTGGCTGAAGGCGAGCACCTCGATGCCCTCGGCCCGCAGTCCCTGGCGCAAGCGCTGCGGCAGCACCGCGTCGATCTTGCTGAGCACCCGATCGGCGGCGGCGCGCAGGTCCTCGTCGGCATAGCCCGATACCCACGCCGCCCCGAGCGCCAGCGCGGCGAGCTCTTCGCGATCGAACATCAGCGGCGGCACCTGGTAACCCGCTCGCAGCGAATAGCCGATACCGGCAGCGCCCTCGATCGGCGTCCCCTGCGCGGCCAGGTCGGCAATATCGCGATAGACCGTGCGCTCCGATACGCCGAGGCGCTCCCCCAGCTGCCGCGCCGTCCGCACCCGCCCACGCCCGAGCTCGAGCAACAACTGGAACAGTCGATCACCGCGTCGCATCGGGGGCTCGCAATAGAATGGTCGTGCGAGACTGATGCCCGCAGACAAGTGCCAACAGCAAAGATTTTATCCGCAGATTACACAGTTGTAAGCAGCGTCCCGCGGACGCGAGCTAGGAGCCAGGAGCAAGAGGTATCCACAGATTTACGCAGATTACGCAGATTAAGAGCGAGAAGCAGGCTCGGTGATGGCTCTGGCGAGCGCTTCAGCTATGGGCTTCCATCAGCCTTTAATCTGCGCAAATCGGCGAAATCTGTGGATAAGGCTGCTTTTCTCTTGTTTGCTTTGCTCTACGCCGCAGCCCCGTTTCAGCGCGCGGCCGCCGCGGTCAGGCGTTCGACGAGGAGGTCCTCGATCCAGCTGGTGAGGCGCCAGCCTTCGATGAAGCCGCAGTGGCCGCCGTGGTCGGCGAGGATGACCTCGACGCCGCCGGGAACCTTGAGGGTGTGGTAGTCGCTGATCGGTATCACGGGATCGTCGGTGGCGGTGACGATGGTTGCGGGCACGGTGAGATCGGCAAGGCGGTCACCGGCGATTGAATAGCCGCGCAGGTAGTGGTCGAGATGGCCGTAGTCGGTGTAGCCCTCCACCATGCGCGCAGTGAGATCACGCAGGTTCGGGCGCTTGAGCCAATCGGTGAAATCGTAGCGGTCGGGGAACAGCGCCTGTTTGCGGCGCAGGGAACCGGTCCACTTGGCGATGAAATAACGCTGGTAGATCCACGGCGCCGTCTCGATCGAGGACAGGCTGCCGGCCGGATCGATGGGCGGGCAGACCGCGAACGCATGGGCTAGGTCGATGCCGGCGGCAGGCGCGCGCAGTGCCACCCGCAGCGCGAAATTGCCGCCGAGCGAGAAGCCGGCGACGAGCAGTTTTGCCGGCCGGAACAGGGCCTGGACCGCGAGCGCGGCGCCGACCACTTCGTCGATGCGGCAGGAGTGGAAGAGCTCCTCGTTGAGGTGATGGGTGTCGCCGTGATCGCGAAAGTGCAGGCGGAACACATCGAACCCAGCGGCCAGCAGGCGCCCGGCGCTGACCAGGATGTAGCTCGATTCGACGCTGCCTTCCCAGCCGTGCAACAGAATGACCAGGCCCTTCGCGGCCGGCAGCGCCTGCTGGCGCGACAGGAATCCCTGCAGCCGCACGCCGGCCCCGCAATCGAGGATGTGCTCGCTGCTGCCTTCGTGCAAACGCGGGAAGCGCATGCGCGCGACTGCCTTGCGCAGCCCACTCGAGGCCAGCAGCGATTGCACATGCGGGTTCGCCAGCGGCCCGCGGCGGCGGAAGCTGGTGCGCGGCGGGCCGCTCAACTTGCCTTCACTGGTCGCCAACGGCGTTCCCTGAACGTGTGCCGCGCCCGCTCGGCGCGTGGCCGAGGGCAGCGACAATGCGCTCGCGCGCCCCGTCGGCGAGCTGGCGGCGGCGCTCGCCCGTTGGCAACGGCTCGAGGAAATGGACCTCGGCGGTCATCGACGGTTCCCCGAGCAGCCGGGTGAAATTGACGAAGAAGTTTTCGCCGTCGAGAAAGGGCACGGCCGGGTTCGGCTGGCCGTCGAGCAGATAGCGCAACGCCACCGGCTGCACCGGCACGCCAGCCTCGACCGCGCACTGGAAAATGCGGGCATGGAACACCTTGACGCGCGAGCCATCGGTGGTGCCACCCTCTGGAAACACGCCGACCGCGGCGCCCTGGCGCAAGCGGTCGATCATCAGGCCGGCCACGCTGGTGAGGGATTCGGTGCTGCCCCGCCGGTGGTAGATGGTGCCCGCGCGGCGCGCGAGCCAGCCGATCAGCGGCCACCGTCCGATTTCGGCCTTGGCCACGAACTCGACCGCAAGCCGGGCGTGGATCAGCTCGATATCCAGCCAGGACAGGTGGTTGGCGACGATCAGCGCGGCTCCGCGCACGGGCTTGCCGTACGCAATCACGCGAAAACCGAAGATCCGCATGAGCCCGGCCGACCACCAGCGGATGGCGCGATGGCGCAGATGCTCGCCACCCCAAGCGATGCGCTCACCCAAAGGGTTGATCATCAGCAGGGTCAGCGGCAGGTGCACGCAGAGATGCCAGGTGAGCAGTGGCAAGCGCAAGGCATAGCGGAGCCAACGGGGCCCATGGCCGGCAGGCGAAGTCGCGCGGGAATAGGCGCCAGCGTGGGCTCCGTCTACTGCCGCCTTGTCCAGCGTTTCGCTGCCCTCGTTCACGTGCCCATCCATCAGCTTCGCCTCCGGTCGCAGTGCGCGCCGATTGTGGCTGCGCGCTCCCATTCACAAGGTGCGCACATCGATGGTATCAGGGGAAAGCTGACGGTCGGCTCCAGGGGAGCAGGAGCACCAGAGCCAAGAGCAAAGGATTTATCCGCAGATTACGCAGATTTACGCAGATTAGGCGCGAACGCTTTGGCGTCACTACGCGTTTCCGCAGCCGGGCCAATGAAATTTGGCAGAAGAATCTGCGCTGATCTGCGCATGAACGCTTAGGGCTTCTGCGGTTCCTCCGAGCTCCCGGTAGCAATCCGCATTTGATTTTCGAACACCAACCACCAACACCCACCGCGCTTTTTCAACACCGCTTCACCGCAGCAACCGCGTCTTCAACGACTTGAGCTCCCCGCCCGCGACGCTTTCGGCGGCGGCAATGAACTCGGCTGTGCTGACCTTGGGATTGCGCATGAGGATGCGGGTGACGTCGTCGATGTCGCGGCGGCCGTCGGTTTTGCGGCGGATCTCGAGGTCGACGGCGCGCAAAAGAATCACGGCGCGGGCAGTGATCTGGCCGCTGGAGCGCTTTTTGCGCAGTGACTTGACGCGCTTGCCCCAGCTGCGCAACCAGTCGAGCGTGCGCTGGTGGCGCGACTTGGTCATGCCGCCGGCCCGATAGAGCAATTCGACTGCATAGAACTCGGCGAGGCCCTCGGCGAGCCAGTCGTCTTCCGGATCCTCGCCACGGATGCGGGTGACCACGTGGATCAGCTCGTGCAGCAGGGTGCTGGTGCCGTTCTCGCTGATCATCGGGCGATCGAGATGCAGGTACAGCGAGCGCGGGGCCGAGAGCCCGCCGCGCACATCGGGTCGGGTGCGCTGACGATCAGGATCTTGTCCGGCATCCGATGCAGCGCTTCGCGCATCTTCGGCAGCGCGAAATTCAGGAAGGCCAGGATGTCCATGCGGCGCATGCCCTGGTCCTTCGGCGCTCCAAGCGCGACTTCGACATCGGCAATGATTTCGCGACGGGTACCGATTTCGCCGACCAGCAACCAGCCCACCGGGCGGTCGAAGCGCCGCTCGGCATCATTGATGAAGAAGCTGCCGTCCGCCGCCTGCAGATAGGGCGCATCGGAGTGCCACGCTGGCGGTAGCTCCAGAATCAGTTTCGCGCGCGAGCTCGCGTTCCTGCGCGCGCGCACCCTGGCGCTTGGAAATACGCGATCTCCGCGAAAAATCGCCCATTCCCCGCGATAATAGCTTCGATACTTGCCGTTCTTGCGCTTTTCGCTGAGCTTGACGCGGTAGCTCAAGGAGCCGCCGTCGCGCGGCGGGGTCCACACCACACGCATGCCCTTGCGTTCGATCTTGCCGTCGCCCGTGATGTCCGAATACGCCGGGGACAGCTTGAAATCGATCCTGCGCACCTGGTCCGCACCGGCCCCGAGCGTCACCGAGCCGAGCGCCGAGTCTTTCGAGCCGTCGAATTTGAGTCGCCAGGTCAGCTCATAGGGCTTGGCCCAGAGCGGGCTGGCCAGCAGCAGACATGCGAGCAGCAGGAAGCGTGAGACCATCGATCGGTGGGCGAGCAGGAAGAGGTTAGTTTGCCAGCGTTGGATTGCGCGGTCGCACGCTTTTGTAGGTCATGTTGCTCGCGCAGCGAGCTACTTGACGGCTTGCGTCGAGAGCGTCAAGTAGTCCGCTTCGCGGACAACATGACCTACGAAGAGCTTCACTACAGCACGATCCCATCCGCTCGCGTCCGCCAGCGGGTCGGCCGGAACGCAGGAATCGGGGTCGGGCTCAGGCGTTCGGTGCCGGCTTTCCAGAAGCTCTTGAACGGCAGCTTTTCGCCGGTCCGGTAAAAATGCGCGAGATAGGCCCAGTCACAATGGAAGAAATCCGAGACCCAGCCGTCTAGGTCGCGGATGCCGGCCTCGTGGAAAAGTGCCAGGCTGAGCTCGGCGGCTTCGCGCTCGTACTCGTAGAGCTCGTCGAGGCGCTCGTCGCTGATGTTGGCATCGGGCGCCTGCACCCCGAGCGTGCGCCCGCGCTCCGACAGGTTCCACTGCACGGTGTGGCCGAACAGGTGCACCAGGATGAACAGCGCCTCCTCGGCGTCGATATCGTGGTCGATCTGGATCTCATTGCCATCGAGATCCCCGGTAAACGGGTCACAGACATCGCCGACGCGCACCGGAATACCGTAGCGATCCTCGATCAGCTTCTCGACCTGGTTGAAAACGGCTTGGCAGCGGGCGGCGTCGGGGTAGGTCATGGTTTCGGTTTCGGTTTCGGTTGTTGGTTTCGGAAATGTCAAAGGCTGGTAGCGAGATCGAGCATCGGCTTTTTCCGAAACCGAAACCGACAACCCACACCGCTCTAGAAGTGGTGCACGCCCTCGATCTCGCAGAGCAGCTCTTCCCGGCAGATGTCGGCGTGCAGGATGCTGTAGACGGCGCCGGGGAAGTTGTCGCGCATGAAGGATTCCACGACGTAGAGCTGGTCTTCTTCGCGCACGTACACGCGCAGTACGGTGCCCTTGCCGAATTCAGCAGGGCGGTCGAGCTTCTGGGCGGCGATGGCGAGCATGCTGTCCAGGTTCCGCTTGGTTTCGGCGAGTTGCGCCTGCAGGTTGCCGGGATGGCGCGAGCTGTGGCCAACCACGCTCGCGGTGCCCGACAGCAACAGCGCGATTCCTCGGGGCGACTGATACAAGGCCGCGCGTGAAAATCTTGGTGGGTCGGGACCGTACTCGCGCGGGTACAGGCGCGGGTTCATCTGGCGCGGGTTGTCGAGCATCTGCCCAGGCATCTTGGACGCCAGCCAGAGCAAGCGCAGCTTGTTCGAGCTGTCCGGCAGGCCAATCACGGTCGCGGCTGGATCGGCGTCGAACCAGGCACGCTCAAGCGCGAGTTGGCGGCCGACGCAGAACTGGCGGTAGCGCTCGGCATCGCCCTCGCCACTGTTGATGCGCGAGAAATACGACCAGATCCGCAGCACGTACGGGTAGCCCGAGCTTGGGACGTAGTCGATCAAGCGCCGGAAGCCCTCGTGCGTGGTCGTCCCGATCCCGCCGAAGTCACGCTCGGACAGGATCAGCTCGCCGAGCATGAGCTCGTCATCGCCACAGAAGCGCGCTGCACCCAGCTGCCCCCCGCGCATGCGCCCATGGCTGTGCCACGACTCGACCAATGGGTGCAGGGCGGGCATCGGCAGGTCGAAGCTCGCAGTGCCGGCACCGCGTTCGCCGAGGCGCCAGCTGGCGAGGCAATCGGGCGCCGCCATCTGGCCGATATCGACCAGCCAGCGCGGCGACTTGACGGGTTCACTCATGGGCAAGCATCGGACATTTCCGGGGTTTCGTTTACGGTAGCAGCGTTAGGGGTTTCGGTTTCGGTTTCGGAACGAGCTGGGTGCCGCGCGCTCTGGATCTTCTTCAATCCGGAAACCGAAACCGACACCGCTTTGTGGGTGTGGCAGCGCCCGTATCATAGCCAGCCCAATCGCGCGCCACTTGAGTGTCCATGGAAATAGAAGCTGTCCGCGACTACCTGCTCGGCCTGCAAGACCGCATTTGCGGTGCGCTTGAGGCCCACGAGCCGACCGCGCGCTTCGCCGAGGATCTGTGGCAGCGCGCCGAGGGCGGTGGCGGGCGCACGCGCGTGCTCAAGGATGGAGCGGTCTTCGAGCAAGCCGGCGTCGGCTTTTCCGACGTCCACGGCGCCAAGCTGCCACCCAGCGCCAGCCAGCATCGACCGGAGCTCGCGGGCCGAGGCTTCCGGGCGCTCGGCGTCTCGGTCGTCGTGCATCCGCGTAATCCGCAGGTGCCTACGACCCATCTCAACGTGCGCTTCTTCAGCACCGCCCCCGATGGCGCGCCGCCGGTGTGGTGGTTTGGCGGCGGCTTCGACCTCACCCCGTTTTATCCGGTGGATGCCGATGTACTGCACTGGCATCGGGTCGCGCACGCGCTGAGCGAGCCGTTCGGTCCGGAGGTCTATCCGCGCTACAAGCGCTGGTGCGACGAATATTTCCATGTGCGCCATCGCAACGAGGCACGCGGCGTGGGTGGCATCTTTTTCGACGACTTGAACGAGGGCGGCTTCGAGCGCTGTTTCGCCTATCAACGTGCGGTCGGCGACGGTTTCCTGGATGCGTACCTGCCGATCGTCGAGTGCCGCAAACACGCACCGACGAATGCGCGCGAGCGCGATTTCCAGCGCTATCGGCGCGGGCGCTATGTCGAGTTCAACCTGGTCTGGGACCGCGGCACGCTGTTCGGCCTGCAGTCGGGCGGACGCACCGAGTCGATCCTGATGTCGCTGCCGCCCGAGGTGCGCTTCGAATACGGGTATCAACCTGAGCCGGGCAGCGCCGAGGCGCGGCTCGTGGACTTCCTGCGCCCGCGCGACTGGCTGGCCGAGCTCGGCGGCGCGCCATGACCGAGCTCAGCGTATTGCTCGATCATCCGCGCCTGATCGCGATTCACAAGCCTGCTGGCCTGACCGTGATCCCGGCGCGCGACGAAGATCCTGCGCTCGCCGTGCGCCAGCGCCTGGAAGCGCAGCTCGGCACACCGCTCTGGGTGGTGCATCGCATCGATCGCGAGACCAGCGGCGTGGTCGTGTTCGCGCGCGATGCGGACGCGCACCGCATGCTCAACCAGGCGTTCGAGCATGGACAGGTGCGCAAGACTTACCTCGCGTGGACAGCCGGTGTGCCGCAGCCCCCGACAGGCAGCGTCGAGGTTGCGCTGCACGCCGCGCGCAAGGGCAAGATGCGACCCGCGCTGCCGGGCGAGGCCGAGGCCAAGCAAGCGCGCACCGACTATTGGGTCGAGGCGCAGCGGACGCTCGGAGACGTGAGCGTGGCCCGCGTCCGCTGCCACCCACGCAGCGGCCGCCAGCACCAGATCCGCGTGCACCTGCGCAGCGTGGGTCATCCGATTTTGCGGGATGCGCTGTACGGGATGAATACGCTGCGCGAACCGTGGGCTAGCTTGCCGGTGAAGCGCCTGGCGCTGCACGCGCTGAGGATCGAACTGCCGGATCTGTTTGGGGATGGAGCGGTCGTCGTCGAGGCGGCGTTGGCGGGGGATCTAGTTGCTATCCATGGATGGGTCGAGGCGCGCTGAGCGGGCAACGCGGGTGCCCCTTTGGAGTGCGGGGGGCCGCGCCCCCGGTGTTTGTTTTTTGGTGGGGGTGCCAAAGAAAAACAAAAAGGCCCGGGGGCCCCCCACCAAAAATAAAAAAAGAGCGGGGCGGGGGGC
>JANPJV010000212.1:0-94364 GCA_031425695.1 Rhodanobacteraceae bacterium
AGGAATACCTGAAGCGATACAACGCGGACCCCAAGCCATTTGTCTGGCGAAAGAGCGCTGACCAGATCATAGAAAGCGTCGGCCGAGCGGCCGGAAAGCTTGTCTGACTTAATTATGCTTATTTCTGACACACCACACTAGTGTAGTGCGGCATAAGTAGCTGCCATTATTTCCGCGCCTTTTGACCCGATGCGTCGTTGTTTTCAGCCCGTCGGCACAGCCGCCGGGCGTTCGACCGATCGCGCGGCATGCCGCGCGAGCTTGATCGGTCTCACTTTCGCCATAGAAGAGCTATGCCTCCTCCTGCCCGCAACAAGTTGCGTGCGTTCGAGCCGGCGCGCGGCTTGCCGCGCGAGCCGCCGTCTCTCACCCTCTCGCCTAGCCTCGGGCCAAAATGCATCGGAAATAAAAGTCATACTTACGCCGCACTACACTAGCCAAGCCATGCCACGCGCCATTTTCCATCTCTCCTTTCCGGTGCACGAGCTGGGCTCGGCGCTCGATTTCTATTGCGGTGTCCTGGGCGGCGTCGTCGGTCGCCAGCAGCCGCTGTGGGTCGATGTGATTCTGTTCGGCCACCAGCTTACGCTGCAGCAGCAACCCGAGCAGGTGCCGGCGCGCGGGCGGCAGGGCGTCAGACACTTCGGGTTCATTCTCGACTGGAGCGAATGGGAGGTGCTCGCGGATCGCCTGCAGGTGGCGAGCCCGCAGAGCGTGCTTGCGCGCGAGCTGCGCGCGCCTGGCGGTCCCGCTGAGCACGTCAAGCTCCTGCTGGAAGATCCGAGTGCGAACCTGATTGAGATCAAGGCCTATCGAGAGCTCCAGAGCATCAGTTCGTCGTTGGTGGGATAGTCGGGTTTGTCTGCTTTCCCGAGCGCAAATACCGTGCGAACTTTCTGGCGCGCGTTGTTCTACCTCTGGGTGCTCGCGGCGATTGCCGCGGCCGGCATTGCCGGCGTCGCCCAGGGCGAGGTCGGCGAGGCCGTCTTCGCCATCAGTTTTTTCTGGCTCGGCATGCCCTGGACAGCCGCCCTGGCGCTGGCCCCGTGGTCGGATCTGCTGATCCAGGCGGCACTCGTGCTCGCCGTCTTGATCAACCTCGGCCTGCTGCATTGGCTTGGACGCAGGGCGTCGCGCACTCAGGGTCCGCAACTCAAGGCGTAAAAGCCCTAGGCTAGGCGCTCCTACTTACCGAGATTGACCATGTCGCAATCACGCGTTTGCCTGGCCCTGATGGCCGTGGCGATGGTGCTGGTACCGGCCGCGCCGTTGGCGGCGGCGAGCGGAAAGTTCGTGGTGTTGCCGCCCACCGTCACGACGGCTGCCATGCGCGCCGAGGCGCGCAAGATGCACGACAGCGGCACTCTGCAGGAGCTGGCGAAGGCGCTGAATGTGATCTTCGTGCTGCCGCGAGATATCACTTTGCGCTTCGCCGAATGCGGCGAGGCCAACGCTTACTACGATCCATCGACGCGCGAGATTTCGATGTGCCTCGAGCTCATGGGCGGCATGGCCGAGACGCTCGAGGGCCAGTTCGAGGATGAGGAAACCACCGCCAACGCGCTGGCCGGCGCCTTTCTCGCGGTGGTTCTGCACGAGGCCGGACATGCGCTGGTGGACGTGCTCGAAATCCCGATCACCGGGCGCGAGGAGGACGCGGTCGATCAGCTGTCGGCCTGGATCCTGATCGAGGCCGAAGATGTCGATTCCGTGCGCGGCGCAGCCGCGACCTACTACATCGACGATGATGTCGGCGATGACGATTTCGCTGACGAGCATTCGCTCAACAAACAGCGCTACTTCAACCTGGTCTGCTGGGCTTACGGCTCCGATCCTGACAACCAGCAGGACCTCATCGAATCCTGGGAGCTGCCCAAGGCACGTGCGGAGCGTTGTGTGGACGAGTACGCACTGCTCGACCGCAGTTGGAAACGCCTGCTCGAGAAGCACCTGCGCGAGGAGGCCGACACGGCCCCGGTAACGACCGAATCGCGTCCGCGGCGATCGCCGACCTCCCTCGGAGACGCCATCCTGGGCGACGACGCTCGCTCCGAGGAAGACACAAGCGGCGACGACGGCACGGATGCCGACGCCGGAGGCGCTTCCAACGGCATTGGCGGCGGCAAGAAGAAAGGCGACTAAGCCAGGTGTTCAAGCTGCCGAGATAAAATCGCAAGGCGGAACCCGCGGCGCGGGTTCCACCGCATGCAGTGGCGCCACGGTGGAATCGACCGTGCCGGTCCCGTCTTATCTCACTTCTTTTCGCTCGCGACCAGCGCCGGCTGGGCAGCCGGCGCCGGCAGGCGCTGGTAAACGATCTGCTGCGTGCCACCGTCGCAACTTCCGACCTTCTTCGCCTCCGAAACGGACTCCGCGGGAACGATTTCAAGCGTGTAGTTCAGCACGCCCTTGGCATCGATGCGGCTCGCAATTTCCTGCTTGAGCTCGGTGCAGTCCTTGCGTGCGTGGGCCGACGTGCTGATCAGGGCGGCGAACACGGCAGTGACGATCGACAGCTTCATGGTGATTCAAAGTCCGTAGGCAATGCCGCCGGATGGCGGTGTAGCCATAGTCCGTGCGCCTGCGGGCGCACCGCGGGCAGCAACGGCCCGAGTGCAGGCGCGCTCGGCGTTATTGCGGGCGGGTTGCACTTGTGAGTTCGGAGCTTGTCCTGACGCTGTTGCTCCAAGCGGCCAAGAGAGTCCGGACAAGGTCCGGACCCACAGGGCGCGGCTCACGCCTTTTCCGCATGCCACGCCGCCAGCACCTTGGCCTCGTCCTCGCGCTTCCAGCCGGCGCGCAGGGTGGCCTGGCGCTCGGCGGGCTGGGTGCGGAACCAGTCGAGCAGGTCGCGCACAGTGACAGCGAGCGGGCGGAAGGTGAGGCCGGTGGCCAGGGCCTTGCGGATGTCGACCTTGCCGAAGCCGGCGTACTCGCCCACATCGGGCACGTAGATGGGCAGCGAGCCACCAATCTCGACCTGCTGCTTCTCGAGGAAATCGACGGGCACGTGGGTGAACTCGACCTTGCCGCCGGTGACGGCGTGGCAGCCATGCACCATCTCGTCGGTGCTGAGCTCATAGTCGGGGCCGCAGGCGTTGAAGACCCCGAAAGTGCGCTGCTCGGCGAGACGGATCATCCACTCGGCGAGGTCACGGCCGTCGATGATCTGCAGCGGATCCTGGCCGTCGCCGGGCACCAGCACTTCGCCGCCAGCGGCGATGCGCAGCGGCCAATAGGTGAAGCGGTCGGATTCATCGCGCGGGCCGACGATGTAGCCCGGGCGAACGATCGTCGTGATACCGGGAAAATGCTTTTCGGCCTCGGCCTCGCTCAGTGCTTTCAGCGGGCCGTAGAGGTTCTCGACATCGGCCAGTAGCGTGGTGCGCGTCTCCGCGAACGCGTCCTTGCCCTTGTAGGGCGCCAGCGGCGCCTGCTCGTCGATGCCGGCCTTGGACGGATCCGCGTAGACCGAAATGGTCGAGATGAACTGGTAGTGCTTTACTTTGCCCGCGAGCACCTTGCCGACGTCGCGCACCCAATGCGGCACGCTGGTCGGATTATCGATGCAGACGTCCCACTCGCGGCCTTCGAGCGACTTGAGATCACCCGTCTCGCGATCGCCGAGCAGCTGTTCGACCTTGCCCGGCCACTCCGGAGACGGCCGCTTGCCGCGGTTGAACAGGGTCACTTCGTGCCCGCGCGCCAGCGCGTACTGCACCTGGAACGGCCCGGTGAAACCGGTGCCACCAAGAATCAGGATCTTGAGCTTCTTCGCGGCCGGCGTAACCGCTGCCAGGCTTGAAGCGAACGGCACTGCAGAGGCCACCGACAGCATCGCCCCAAGGCGCAGCAGGTCACGGCGGGAGAAATTCATGGTGACGGCTCGGTCTGGGTGAGTCGCGCAGTGTGCCGCGTCGCGCGCGCCGGCTCCTGTGGCGGAAGTTGGGGGGGTCGGCCGGAGCCAAAGCATTTATCCACAGATTTCGCAGATTTGCGCAGATTAAAAGCGACGAGAATGCTGACAGCCGCGCCGGTACCGGTCTGCAGATTTCAATCCGCCTTCAATCTCCGGAATCTGTGGATGAAAAGCTCTTTAGCGTGCGGCACACATCGATTCAGCAGCGGTCGACTCAAGTGCCGTCAAGTAGCCCGCTGCGCGGGCAACATGACCTACAACAATCGATACGACGTTCCTCAGCCGCCGCCGAACTCCAGGTACACCAGCACCGCCAACGCCAGCAGGGTGACCACCGCGGCGGTCATGATGATCCAGTCGACGCCGCCATCTTCCCTGGCTTCCCTCGGCGTGGCGCCATCGGGGACGAAGGGACGGTTGACCTGCGTGATGACCTGGGTGTGGGGTTCATCTTCCGAGATCGACAGATACCCTGGGGCTTCGATCAGGAAGCGGTTCTGGTCGAAGGCCAGCTGGTCGCCGGGGCGGAGCACGGTGTCGCGCACCGAGGTGCCGTTGACGTAGGTGCCGTTGACCGAGCCGAGATCACGCAGGAACAGGCCATCGGGCGTGTTCTCGATCATGGCGTGGCGCCGGTTCATGCTCGGCTCGTTGAGCACGAGGTCGCACTCGCTGCCCTTGCCGATCACCGTACGAGCGCGCAGCGGGATGACCTTGCCGAAATAAGTACCGGCCATGGCGCGCAGCACAACGCGCGGCGGTGCCAGCCGCGAGCGCAGGTCGTCGTCGGTCTCGGCCTTGGGCGGCTTCTCGCTGCGGTCCTCGTCAGGGCGCACCACCAAGCGCACGTTGCCGACGATGACGATGTCGCCGAGGCGCAGGATCGCCTTTTCCTTGACCGGCCGGCCATTGACCTGGACCGGTGCGCCGGCTTCGATCACCGCCAGCGTGATCCCGCGCCGGTAGTCGAACGCCAGTTCGATGTGGTGTCCACGCACGCCTTTGTTCGCAGGGAGCACCACGTCGTTGTCGGCGGCCGCGCCGACCCGCACCTGTCCTTCCCCGGTGAGGAAATCCTGTCGCTCTCCTCCGGGGAAGCTGATCTTCATCGAGATGGGGTCAGGGGCCGAGGTGAAGGCATCCGCCGAAGACTACCAGCGTGAACGCACGTCGAGGAGGTATCGATCGGTGTACTCATCGAGCCCATCCCGGCGCTCGAGGAAGGCGGTTGCCTGCACGCTCCAGTTTTCGTTGAACCCGTAGGCCACCCACGGCATGTAGCCGCGCGCGAAAGTGTGGAACCACCAGTCGTCTTCCGCGAAGCCCGCGAGCACTGCATCTCGCTGTGCGCGCTGGATTGCGTAGCCGAGTTCCCAGCCGCCGAGGCGTTCGGCATCGCCCCAGACGACGCTGAAACGCGCACCGTCCTCGAGCTCACGCGCACCCAGGTTGCGCACCAGATCCAGGCGCGCCACCAACGGTTTCTCGCGCACTTGCGTGCGCCCGATCAGTTGCAGATCGAGGAGCTCGTATTCGCTGACCAGGAGACCGGCGACGCGACGGTTGGTACGGGCGAGGCCCTGGCGGGCAAAGGTTTCGAGGTCGTCGAAGTCGAGATAGCTCAGGAAGGCGCTGAAGCCGGTTCCGGCACCTTCCATCCAGCCGTAGCCAAACTGGATCGCCGTGATGCGCGACTCGTCGCCATAGAGGTGATCACCGGCGAAGTAGCCGGCCTGGAAATGCAGCGCGTCGAAATCGCGCACCTCGCCGGAGTATTCGAAGCTGGCGCCGACCGGGCGCAGGTCGCGGTCCCATAGCAACGGCGAGAGCACCAGCGGCATCGCGGTCTTGCCGACGCGCAGCAACGCCGACTCGGAGATGGCGTAGCTGGCATAGAGCTCGTCGAGCTCCGTGTCGTTGGAGATCTCGTTGTCGTTGTTGCGGCGGCTGTCGGCATTGTCGTCGGTGCCGCCGGCGAGCTTCACCGCACCGGCAAACTCCCAGCCGTTGCCGGAGTTGAAGCGCAAGCCAGTCCGCAAGGACGCGCGGCCGCGGTCGATGTCATCCGGACGCGCCGGAATATCGGTGGTCTTTTCGTAGCGCAGGCGCAGGTCGCCGTACCAGTCCCAGGCGGAGCTGGCTTCCTCACTGGCCTCCTCGTCTTCCTGTGCCTGAGCGGGCAAGGCGTTCAGCAGGAATCCCAGCACCAGCGCGACTAGCAGAAACTTGGGTTGCGTTGTGTTCATTGGCAGCGGCTGCTCCTGGGTAACGAGCTGTTCTGAGATCTGCTGGCAAAGCGGCCGGGCAAGGGGTCCGGACCCACATCAAGTCAGGCGCGCAGCCCGGACAACGCGACCAGCAAATCCGCTGCGGAAGCGTAGCGGGCATCCGGCTTCTTCTCCAGGCACTTGAGGATCACTTCCTCGAGCGGCTTGGGGATATCCGGCCACAGCGCAGAGGGCTTCAAGGGCGGTTGCTGCAGGTGCGCGACATACAGTTCCATGGTGTTGCCGCCACTGAAGGGCAGCTTGCCGCAGAACATTTCGCAAAGCAGGACGCCGGTCGAATAGATGTCCGAGCGCTGGTCGAGCTCCAGCCCCGACAGTTGCTCCGGGGACGCGTAGTTGGGCGTACCGACGAAGGTGCCGGGCTGCTCCAGGCTGTTGCTCCCGCGGCGCGCCGGCAAGGCGATGCCGAAGTCCATCAGCTTGGCGTTGCCGCTCTGCTCGATGATGATGTTTTCTGGCTTGATGTCGCGGTGGATCACGCCCATCGCGTGCGCCGCATCGAGACCCATGCACAGCTGGCGGGCGATGCGCAGCGCCGCCGAGAATGGCAGCTTGCCGGCCTGTTGCAGCAGGTAGCGGAGGGTCAGGCCACGCACATATTCCATCGAGATGTAGGGCACGCCCTGGAAATCGCCGAAGTCGTAGGTGCGCAGCACGTTCGGGTGAGTGATCTTGCGCGCCATCTTGAGCTCGCTCTTGAGCTGGTCGATCTGCTCGGCGTCGACCATCATTCCCGGCCGCAACATCTTGAGCGCGACGACGTCCGACAGGTCGGTGTCGCGCGCCTTGTAGACCATGCCCATGCCACCGGAGCCCAGGATCGACAGGATCTCGTAGCGGCTGGCGAAGCGCATGCCGAGCCCGAGCCGGGTTGACGCGCTGTCGGTCTGGTTCGCCGGCGCGCTGCCCGCGAGCTGGGTCGAATTGGCATCCGTCGAACCGGCGACGACGGTTGCATACGAGATGCCCGGCGCCGAGCGCGCGGCCTGCGTCAGCCCAGCGCGATCGATCGACAGGAAGCGCTTGCCGCTGGTCTGTCCGGTCGCGACCTTGAGCACTTCGGTCTGGCCGATCGACTTCAGCTTCTCTCCGAAGGCCGGGGCCATCAGCACGGAACCGACTGGTGTTTCGCCCAGCAGCCGCTCGAC
This sequence comes from Rhodanobacteraceae bacterium, assembly GCA_031425695.1. GTDB lineage: Bacteria > Pseudomonadota > Gammaproteobacteria > Xanthomonadales > SZUA-5 > JANPJV01. The sequence goes on from JANPJV010000212.1 coordinate 7,356, forward strand.
CTGCAGTACGGGAAGGCCAATGGTCACCGTCGATTCGGGGCGCGCCGGCAGCGAGCCATGCACGATCTCGCCGCCGGCGATCGCCACCGCAGCGCCATTGTCGGGCGCACCGATGCGTCCTTCCATCCAGGCGCTGATGGCCGCAAGCGCACGCAGCTCGGCGGAATCCCCGCCGAAGCCGAACAAAAGGCGCGGACCTTCCTGCTCGAGCAACTCGCCACCGGCCGCGAACGAGCGCGCCTGCGCCTCGTCGAGCAACTGGCCGAGCGCGGTCAAAGTGATCGCCTCCTCGCCGACAGTGGGCACGCGCAGGAACCGGCGCAATTCGAGCCCGATCAGCACCATCTGCCGGCGCGTGGCCGGTTTCGCCTGCACGCGCGGCGCGACCGATGTTGCCGCCTCGCTGCCGGGATCGGGCAGGAAGCGCGAGAGGTGGCCGACGTAGCCTTCGATGTCCTTCTTCTCGCGCAAGTCGCTCAGCAGCGAATCGAAGGCACGCCCGAGGCGCGCAACCTCGTCGCGACCCTGGAAACCAACCAACTGCTGGTAGTTGCCGCCGGATGCCTGTTCGGCCGCTTCGGTCAGTTCCGCCACCGGACGCAGCACGCGCCGCGCCAGCCACCAGGACACCGCGAGCGCGAGCACCAGCGCCACGCCACCGCCTGCCATCACGGCATTCTGGATGCTGGTAAAGGGCGCCATGGCGGCGTCGACCGAGGTCATCGTGAGCACACCGCCGACGGGCTGCCCCTCACCAAGCAGGGGCATAACCTTGGCAGCGTAATGGGCTTCGCCGACACGCAGATCGAGACGCTTGATCGCCTCGCCCTTGGCCAGCTGGGCCTTGACCGTAGACTCTTCGGCCTTGATGGCTTCGCGCAGTGCCGGCTGTTCAGCTTCCGGGATCGAAGTCGCCACGAGGCGCAGGGCGTCATCGTCCAGCAGCCAGTAAGCGACTTCGCCACGACTGACTTCGCGGATGCCCTGCGCGGTCGCTACATCGACCTGCTCGCCGACGAGCAGGAAACCGACCAGCTCGTCCTGCAGCGCCAGCGGGCGCACCGAGGCCTGGTAGAGGATCACGCCCGCACGCCAATAGCCGATCGCCGTGGTCGGCCCGGCAATGGCACCCCCGATCAGCGGGTCGGCCGAAAAATCTTCCTGGAAGGCCTCGCGCTCGTCGGTACGCGCCACCACCGTGCCGGCAGAGTCGAGCACCAGGCCGAAGTCGAAGTTCCAGGTCTCGCGATATTCGGTCAACAAATCCTGCACCGATGCGGTATCGGCTTCCGCAATCTCCGTTTCTGGCTCCGGCAGCGGTATGGCAGCTGCGGGGTCGACGGCAGCTCCAGGATCGATTGGCGCAGCGTTCGGATCGACTGCCGCCGGCACCACAGCTGTGCTGTCTCCGAGACCCAGCCCATCGTCCGTCGCGGTCGCCACGTAGCGTACGAAATCGGCATCGTTGGCGATTGCCCGCGCAATCGTGTCCATGCGCTCGAAACCGACGTCTTCCAGTCGCTGCTGGGCAGCATCGGCCGAAACCAGGCTCTCCTCGACCGCCGTCGCGCCGCTCTTTTTCCCTTGCTGCACGGTCACGAACGCGGCCAGCGCCACCGAGATCGCCACCAGCACGCCAATCGCGAGGAAAATGCGTGCCGCCAGTGGCAGCCGGAACCCGCTGCTAGTACTCATCGGGACGTGTCCTCCGGTAGGGCTGGCCGGTCTTGTTCAAGTGGGGCGGCACCTTGCGCTTGCTGAGCTCGAGTGGCACCGGCACCGCCTGGTCGGCGGCGAGCTCGAAGGGCTGGCGCCAGAGCTGCGCGCGCTCGTGCCAGACAAACAACTCACCGGGGCCAGGCGGCAGGTTGGCCAGCCGAAACCGTCCCTGTGTGTCCGGCTTGACGTAATACGGCGTGTCCATCACCAGTACGTGGGAGACCATTGCATGGTGCACATTGCAGAACACGCGTACGACGCCCGGCTGGGTGAAGACGTGGCTCTCGCCTTCGCTGCGGCCATACAGACCGAGATCGAAGCTCGCCTCTTTCGCGGTCGAAAACACGTTGTGCAGGATGGGATCCTTGTTCGGGAAGCGCACCTCGGTGCCGATCGTGATCGGCAGCACGCGCGGCAAGAAGGTCTTGCGCTCGGTGGCAATGACTGCAGTGGGCAGCGCCGGCGGCGCGTTCATCGGGGTTGCCGGGCGGTAGTAGACGACCGCATCGACCGCTTCCTCGCTGCGCAATTTGCGCCCACCGCTGGTCAGGCTGAGCTGGCCGCGGATGCTGAAGCCCGGTGCGGCGACTGCCGCCGGTGGTGCTGTCCCGGCCGCGCTGGCGGGCGCCGCCGCTGGTGCGACGACGGCAGCCGGGGCCGCTGGTGACGGTTTGGCGATCGCGGGGGCGCTGGCAGGAGCTGCTTGGGCGGTCGGCGCGTTTGCCGGCGCCGGAGCAGCGGTCGGCGTCGCCGGCTGCGCGCAAAGCGCCGATCCCATGAACGACAGCAGCAGGACTGGCCAGAAGCGCAAGGCGGATCTCCCGTTGGGCAATGGCGTCGATCATAATCGTCACAGCTCGCCGCGCTCGGGTCTCCGACGAGTTAGTGAAGAGTTTTTTTCGAAACGACTTTTGAAACAGGACATCCCGTGCCGAAAATCCGAATCAATCGTGCCCATGCGCTCGGCGTGGCCAAGGCCAAGAAGGCGGTCGACAAGGTTGCCGACGGCATCCGCGAGCGTTTTCAGATCAACGCAGAGTGGAATGGCAACACGCTCGAATTCTCGCGCAGTGGCGTCGAGGGCACGATCGCCGTGGACAAGGATTCGGTGGCGGTGAACGCCGACATCAGCTTCCTGCTGTCACCCATCAAGGGTGCCATTGAAACCGAGATCAAGCGCTATCTGGACCAGGAATTCGGCTGCTGAAAGCGAATGCGGGTGTCGCCTTCGGCGACCCGATCGATGGCGCGCATGAAGGCGCGCTCGCGCTTCAGGATGATGCCGAGGAAAGGACCCGCGCCACCGAGCTTGCCGAACGCGGCAAAGCCGCGTTCTAGGAAGCTTTGCAGCGCCCCCAGGCCGGCGAGCTTGGCCGGCCAGCGGCACATGCGCAGAAGCTCGTTGAGCAGCGGCTTCTTGACCAGGCGATCGAGCTCCCGGCCGAGGATCAGCAGCAGCGCCAGCTGTTCGCGGCGGCACCGCTGGCTGTTGCTGCGCAGCGCGCGCGGGTGGATGGCTTTGGGGAGCTGGCCGAGCCCGGCAGACGCAAGATAGGCGCGCGCGTAATCCTGGTCACTGATTTTATCCGCGGCGGTGCACGTCGCCGGTAATGCCCGTGCAGTCGCGTAATCGAGCTCCTGGCTCAACGCATTGAGTTCTATCGCGCGGGCGAGGCTGTACAGCACCGGCTCCGGTAACAGCCGCAGCATGATCGGAACCACCCGCTCCACGGCGCGATCGCGATCCGCAAACTCACCCTCGCCATAGAGGTCGTTCAAGAAGAACTCGCACGCCGCACCGAAACGCTTTTGCTGGCGAATATCGGCGTACGTGACTTCCAGCCGCAGCGCCTGCCAATGACGCAATGCTGCCAGCCGCACCCGGATTTCGGGCGACGTGCGGGTCAGCTCATGCTGTGCGTGGATGCGTTGCAGCAGCTCGCGCAGGCGGGTCGCGATCGCGCTCACTTGCTGCCTTTCTTTTTCTTGGCCGTCGCCGGACCGAGCGCGCGGATCGCCTCCACCAGCTCCTCGTGCGAGCGCTTGAACAGCGCCAGTGCTTCGATGTGGGCGTAGCGCACGATGCCGGCCTCGTCGACCAGGAAGACGGCACGCTTCATCCCGAGCAGGCCGCTGGCACCATAGGCCTTCACGGCTGCGAGCTTCGGGTCGCTGAGCAGCTTGAAGGGCAGCATGCGCTTGCGCTTGAAGTCGATATGCGACTCGATGCTGTCGCGACTGATGCCGACGACATCGACCCCGAGCTCGCGATAGTCGTCGAAGCCGTCGCGGTACTCGCACAGTTGCGCGGTGCACACCGGGGTTTCGTCGCCGGGATAAAAGACCAGCAGCACGCGCTGGCCCTTGTGCTCGGAGAGCTTGAACTGGCTACGGTCATCGGCTTCGAGGGTGAAGTCGGGTGCTTGGTCGCCAGGGGAAATCATGAATGCTCCGAGTTTTCTAGGGTCAGCAGTGCAGAACAGATCGCCTGGATACCGGCAGCACTGGCAATTGCAGCCATGTGCCCGAGCCCTTCCAGTTTGAATTCCGGTGTGTGTGCAAGACGCGATCCGCGCGCCGGGATGACGATATTGTCCTCTGCGGTCCACAGGTTCAACGCCGGCGGGATCAGCTTCTCGCCGGTGCGTGCGTTGAATGCGAGCAGCCATTTGCAGTGCGCCGATGGTGGTCCATTTTCGGGACCGAATACCAGATTGCCGAACCAGGTGCCATGGTGCGGCGCTGCAACACACACCAGCGCCGCAATGCGCTCCGGATATTGTTCGGCATAGGCGCGGATCAGCAGGCCACCCATGCTGTGTCCGATCAAGCTCACGCGGGAATGACCGGACTGTGCGAGGACGGCGAGCACTGCCTCGTCGAGTGCCGCGAGCTGTATCGCGAAACGCCGATACGTAGGTTCGAGGCTGAGTGCGACTACGGTCCGCCCCGACCAGTCGGGGCTCGCCAGCAACGGGCGCCAGACCGCCGCATTGCAGGCGAATCCGTGGACGAGGACCAACGGGGGTTGCAGCGAATCGGTACCGGCGCGAGGGCGCACCCCGAGCCACGCCTGGTCGACGTAGTAGAGCCGCGCCATCCACCAGCTTTCCAACCCGATTGCGCGCAGCGTTGCACTGAGCGTCCCGCGCTCGGCCGCCGACCAGTCTCCGAGCGCCCACTTGAACGCAAAACTGCCGAACGGCACGAACAGGCGCAAGGCCAGCCAGGCGAGGAGCACGCACCCCAGCGTCTGCGGCCAGCCGAGACCGCGCGCTGGCAGGCTGAAGCACAGCCACAGCAGCATGCAGGATTCCACCACCACGACCGCGCGTAGGGTCCAAGCCAGGCGCCGATCGCGACCGGCCGGCGCCAACAAGTCTTCAGGGTTCATGGAAGGATGCTAACTGCCAAAGCGCGCATCTGCTCTTGATGCATGGGTCCGGACCTCGTCCGGACGCTTCCGCTTTCGCTGCGTGGGTCCGCACCTTGTCCGGACGCTTCTGCTTTCGCTGCGTGCGTCTGGACCTTGTCCGGGCGCTTCTGCTTTCGCTGCGTGGGTCTGGACCTTGTCCGGACGCTTCTGCTTTCGCTGCGTGGGTACGGACCTTGTCCGGACGCGTCTGCTTTCGCTGCGTGGGTCCGGACCTTGTCCGGACGCTTCTGAGCCTGGGATAAAAAGGCGTTCGGACAAGGTCCGAACCCACGCCAGCCAGTGCAATAGCGCTTGCGCGCCTGGGATAAACAGGCGTTCGGACAAGGTCCGAACCCACGCCAGCCAGGGCACTAGCGCACCCCCATACGAACGTAAACAACGCGGACTTCCGAGCCACTCATCGATTCACCTGCCGCTACAATCCGCGCCCGCTCGACCAGGTGAAGGCCCGCATGCTGCACATCCAGGAAGCCCGTCGCGTCCGTTCCCAGCGCAAGCAACACCGCATCGGCATCGCCGTGGCGGGTGGTGGACCGATCGGCGGGATCTACGAGATGGGTGCGTTGCGTGCGCTCGACGAGGCGATTGAAGGGCTCGATCTCACCCGCCTCGACGTCTATGTCGGCGTCAGCTCCGGTGCGTTCCTGGCGGCGGGACTGGCCAATCGCATCGACAGCGCCGAGATGTGCCGGATGTTCATCACCGAGGAGTCGCCGGAGCATCAGTTTCGCCCCGAGCTGTTCTTGCGGCCGGCTTTTTTCGAGTTTGCGCGCCGCCTCGGCATGCTGCCGAAGATCCTCGCCGAATCGCTGGTCGACATCGCGCTGCACCCCTGGGCGACCAATTGGACCGCGGCCATCGGGCGCCTCGGCGAGGCACTGCCGACCGGCATCTTCGACAACGAAGGCATCGAACGCTACCTGCGCTCGATCTTCCACACGCCCGGCCGCACCAATGATTTTCGCAAGCTCGACCGCCCGCTGTATGTAATCGCGGTCGACATCGACACGGGGCACGCGGTGCGTTTCGGCGCCACGGGCAATGACCGCATCCCGATTTCCAAGGCGGTACAGGCGAGCTCGGCGCTGCCCGGTTTTTACCCGCCGGTGGAGATCGACGGGCGCTTCTACGTCGATGGCGCCTTGCAGCGCACGCTGCATGCGTCGGTCGCCCTCGACGAAGATATCGATCTCCTGCTCGCACTGAATCCGCTGGTGCCTTTCGATGCTTCGAAGGTTCCGCACGACGGCAGCGGGCCGCCGCCGAGCCTGGTCTCGGGCGGCCTGCCGCGGGTGATGTCGCAGACCATCCGCGCCATGCTGTATTCGCGCATGCGGGTCGGCTTTGGCAAGTACGACAAGAACTACGATCACTCCGACCTGGTGCTGTTCCAGCCCGACCCGGAAGACGCGAAAATGTTCTTCACCAATGCCTTCAGCTTCGGCAGCCGCCGTGAGCTGTGCGAACACGCGTATACGACCACGCTCGCCGATCTGCGCCGCCAGCGTCCCCTGCTCGCTCCGGTGCTCAAGCGCCACGGCCTGCGCCTGCGCGACGAGATCATCGATGACGCCCAGCGTACCGTCTGGGATGGGCTCACGGGCACCAAGCCGCCCGGCTCGAGCGTGCTGTCGCGTCTCGACCGCGCCCTCAACGAGCTCGATCGGATCCTCGCCCGCGAACAGCGCGTCAAGCTCCCGCGCGCCCGCCGCCTGCGCGTCAACCGCACCCCGGTGATTCCGGTTCCGGTGCTGCGCGCCGAAAGCGCGCTGATGCCGCGCGAGGACAGCGGCACCGATTGACGCGGCTGATCGACAAAATCAAAGGCTCTATCCGCAGATGACATGGATAAGAGCAGCCGATTACACAGATGAGAGCCTAGCGCGCGGTCCGAAGCGCAGCAAATCGCCACCATCAGGATGGCTTTCATCCGCTCTTATCCGCTTTCCATCTGTGTCATCTGTGGATGACGCTTGTAATTTTTTCTTGGAATCAAGCGTCCCCGCGATCACGCGGAAACCATTGATAGTGTGAATATTCTACGCTTCGACACCAACATGCGCCCCGTCGTCCTGCACTTTGCGCGTCGTGAAGTCGGGGGAGGCTGCAATCCACGCAGAGGATCACATGAAGACTTCCAAGGGTTCCAAATTCAAGTCCAAGGCTGAGGACTCCAGCAGCGATCAAAACGCGCTGAAGAACACGGCCAAGGCAATCATGGAGCAGGCCGAGCAGATCTGGCTCGCGGGCCTCGGTGCTTTCGCCAAGGCGCAGGAACAGAGCGGCAAGTTCTACGAGACGCTGGTGAAGGAAGGCGCAGCGCTGGAACGCGCCACACGTAAAGTCACCGAAGGCAAGATTGAGGAAGTTCGCGGCATGGTCGAGACGACGGTTTCGCAAGTCAAAGATCGCGCCACCGATACCTGGGATCGGCTTGAACAGGTGTTCGAGAATCGCGTTTCGCGCGCCCTCGGCACGCTCGGCATTCCGGGCCGCGAAGAGCTCGACCAACTGGCCAAGCGCGTCGAAGAACTGAGCCGCGCAGTGCGCTCACTCGACGCTTCCAGTCGCGCCAAGCCGGCCGCCAAGTCCGCGCCGTCCAATCCGGCCGCCAAGGCCGCCGAGCCGGCAGCGAAGAAAGCCACGCCGCGCAAGCCGGCCGTCCGCAAGGCGACCCCGGCTCCGGCGGCCGCCGCACCCGCCGCACCAGCGTCCGCTCCGGCTGCTGCCAAGCCGGCTGCCGCGAAGTCCGCAGCTGCCAAGCCTGCTGCACGCAAGCCGGCCGCGAAGAAGCCGGCCAAGGCCGCGCCGACGACTCCGGCCGCCGCAGAGTAAGACTGCGGGCCCCGCCAGGGGTTCGCTACAGCCGGCCGGCGCAACGCGCCGGCCGCTGACCTGGTCCACGGACGGACCAGCAGGCAGCACGAATCGAGCTCAGGGACCGAGCCACTTTTTTCTATGTCCGCCAGCCAAAGTTTGCCGATCGCCCTCCCCGACCGGCCGGCTGGCGGGCACCTTTTCGGGATTCGGCCGCGAATTCGATGATGTTGAAAAAGCGGGATGGGAAGGAAGCGAAGGAAAAGCAGAAAGGTAGCGAAGCGAAGCAGCAAGCAACCGCCTCATTTCGCTGCTTCGAGTACAACATCAGGCGTGCAAACGGGTCGCCTCGCCCCTGTGGCGCTGCGGCTGCCATCTGGTTTCAAGACCAGAGCTCGGGGCAGGCCCACAGAAAGAAAGCTCTCCTTCGCTTCCTTTCTGCTGGTCCTTCGCTTCCTTCCCGCCCGCTCCTTCTCCCGGACGCAACCGCCCTACCAGTGCACGCCGCGCATGATCGAGGCGAAGGCGACCTGTTCGGTCGACGTCGCTTCTTCCTTGCCGCCCTTGACGCCCTTGGCGGCGGCGGAGTCGGGAAACATCTGGAACGCGGTGTTGAGGACGACCTGGTAGACCTTCGGCGCCAGCAGGTGCATGAGCTCGGCGGCGATGCCGACGCGCGTGGCGAGGCGCTGCGGACGCTCGATGACGGCCTTGACCACCATGTCGGCCGCTTCCTCGGTCGTCAAGGTCGGGACATTGTCGTACATCTTGGTCGGGCCGATCATCTTGGTGCGCACCAGCGGCATATTGATGATGGTGAAGTGCACATTGCGGTCGGCGAACTCGGATGCGGCGCAGCGCGAAAACGCATCGAGCGCGGCCTTGCTGGCGACGTAGGCCGAGAAGCGCGGCGAATTGGCGAGCACGCCGATCGAGCTGATGTTGACGAAGTGACCTTTCTTGCGCTCGGTCATGCTCGGCAGCAGACCCATGATCAGGCGCAGCGAGCCGAAATAATTGAGCTGCATCGTGCGCTCGAAATCGTGGAAGCGATCATACGAGAGCTCGACCGAACGCCGGATTGAGCGCCCGGCGTTGTTGACCACGATATCGACCGCGCCGTGTTCGGCGAGCACCGTCGCCACCAGTGCGTCGATCGCCGTCAATTCGGCCAGGTCGCACTGGTAGATGAAGACCTTGGCGCCCTTGACCGCCGATTCGATCTCGGCCTTGGCCTTCTGCAGGTCCTCGAGGCCACGCGCCACGATCAGGGTCTTGGCCCCGGCCGTCGCCATCTTCAGCGCACAGGCGAGGCCAATGCCCTGCGATCCGCCGGTAATCATCACCACCTTGTCGCGCACGCGCCCGGAGAGCGAGCGATCGACAAACAGATCCGGGTCGAGATGGCGTTCCCAGTAATCCCACAGCCGCCAGGCGTAAGTCTCGAGCGCCGGCACCTTGATGCCGCTGCCCTTGAGCGCGCGCTCCGCCTCACGCGTATCGAAGCGCGTCGGATAGTTGAAGAACTTCATCATATCCGGCGGAATTTTCAGCGATTTCAGCACGTCGCCGACGACGCGCCGCACTGGCGGCAACATGCCGATGGCGCCGCGGATCGAGCTCGGGATGATCTGGAAGATGCGCGCATCGATGCGCATCGACATTTCCGGCGCATGCCCGACCTTGGCGAAGAGATTGAGCACTTCGCCAACCCGCCGCGGGGCCGGATCGGTCAGGTGGAAGCAGCCGCCATCGAGTCCCTTCTGGTGCGCGATGTGATCCATCGCGTCGACGATGAAATCCACCGGAACGATGTTGATACGTCCGCCTTCAATGCCGATCAACGGCACCCAGGGCGGCAGCAGTTCGCGCATCTTCTTGAGCAGGGTGAAGAAGTAATACGGCCCGTCGATCTTGTCGATCTCGCCGGTCTTGGAATGGCCGACGACGATGCCCGGACGATAGATGCGGAACGGCCGCGTGCTTTCCTTGCGCACGATGCCTTCGGAATCGTGCTTGGTCCGGAAATACGGGTGATCGAGGCCTTCGGCATCCTCGAACATGTCTTCGCGAAAAACGCCTTGATAAAGGCCCGCGGCGGCAATCGAACTCACATGGTGGAAGCAGCCAGCACGCAGGACTTCCGATAGTTCGACCGCGTTGCGCGTGCCATCGATGTTCGCGCCCTGCTGCGATTCGGCGCTCGCGGAAATATCGTAGACCGCTGCCAGGTGGAAGAAATGCTTGATCTTGCCTTTGAGCTGGGTCTGCGCCTCGGCCGAGAGACCCAGCTTGGCCTTCACCAGATCACCGGTGATGGGCACCAGCCGCGCGCCAGCCTCGGGATAGCGCTCCTGCAGGGCCTCGAATTTCTCCTTCGACCCACGCCGGACCAGCACATAAATGGTCCCCTTGCGCTCGAGCAGCTTGCCGATCAGAAATCGGCCGATGAAACCGGTTGCGCCAGTCACGAAATAGGTCATGGTGATGCCCTCCCCCGGGGTCGCGGGTGTGTTTTCGACAGATGCGCCCGGCAGGGCGTCCTCACACTAAGATAACGAGCCCAGCCTCAGGTATCTACAGAAGACTTCAAGCCGCTCTTGCGAATCGGCATCGCGGGAAGGATAGTGCGAGCTTGGCCTTGCAAGACTCAACGCTGCCGGAGATTTTCGATGTCAGATCTGAAGACCCAGTTCGATGCCGCGACGGAAGCTGCCAAGCAGCTGCCCGAACGTCCCGACAACGACACCATGTTGCGCCTCTATGGTCACTTCAAGCAGTCGACCGAGGGCGATGTATCGGGTCCGAAGCCCGGCTTCTTTGATTTCGTCGGAACCGCGAAGTACGAAGCCTGGGAAAAGCTCAAGGGCGTGAGCTCGGAGGACGCGATGAAAAAATACGTCGACCTGGTCAAGCGCCTCGGCGGAAAGTTCTGAGGCGGCCGTGAGCGAGCCGGTGCCAGTCAAGACGCGGGATCGGATCCTGGCCAAAAGCCTGGAGATGTTCAACGTTCAGGGTGAACCCAACGTCACCACGAACCACATCGCCGACGAGCTCGAAATCAGCCCCGGCAATCTTTATTACCATTTCCGCAACAAGGACGACATCATCGAGCAGCTGTTTGCGCGTTTTGAAACGCGCATCGGCGACGCCCTGCTGGTGCCCGAAGGCCGCGCGCCCAATCTCGAGGACATGTGGCTGCAGATGCACCTCATCTTCGAGTGCATCTGGGACTACCGGTTCGTCTATCGCGACCTCGTCGACCTGCTCACGCGCAGCCGCAAGCTCAAGATGCACTTCTCGCGCATCCTCAAGCGCGCCCACGAAAGCATCTCCAAGATCTGCACCGAGATGGTCAAGTCGGGAACGATGCTGGCCAGCCAGCGCGAGATCGAGGCGATTGCCCAGAACACCGTGGTGCTGACCACCTTCTGGCTGAACTTCCAGCAGGTCAAGCCAGCTACCACCGGCAAGAACGAAGTTGATCTCGGCCGCGGCATCTACCAGGTGATGGTACTGCTCGCGCCCTACCTCAAAGCCGCCGAAAGAGCGCATCTCAATCGGCTGGCGGAGCAGTATTTAGGGACCAACTGAAGGGCGCTTAACGAAAAAGCCGGCTTGCGCCGGCTTTTTAGTTCTTACCCTGAAGGCCGATCAGGCAGCCTTGGCTTCCGGAGCCTTGCGCGCATTCTGCAGCGCCTTGACCTGCCGGTTGAGCTCGGAGACCCGACGCGAAAGCTCCTGGATGTCGCCCTTCGACGGAATGCCGAGGCGCGAGAGCACGCGACCGACCTGGGTGCCGACGACTTCTTCCACCTGGCTCAGATTCGCGGCGGCGGTCTGCTGGACTTTCCCGATGACGCCGGAGAGCTTGCTGCGCACATCGCTGACGGTGCCGTCGACCAGCTTGACCGTGCGCTTGTTCAGGCCCTGGCCTTCATTGATCAGGTTGCCGAAAACGCGCTCACCCTGCTTGCGCGTGATCGACATGGCGCCCAGCGATGCAAGCCACACATCGCGCGCGGTGTCACGCACATCGACCGCTTCGCGCTTGGCGACACGGACCAGTTTCTTCCCAGCGAGCTTCTTTGCAGCCATGATTCTTCTCCATTGGTGTTTGCAAGACTTGGCACCGATATCCCTGTGCGCTTGTCACGCAAAGTAAGTTCGCGCCGGTAGAACAAACACACTATCGGGTAGAGCGCAAGCCCTAGAGCGGGTGTCAGTGTCGGTGGTCGGTTTCGGAATGAGCGTGCCGCATTGCTCCAACCGAAACCGAAACCGACAACCGAAACCCCGCTTGCCACCGCCCGCTCCATTGCCGATGCTTGGAATCACCTTGCGAGCACGAGAGTCAGCATCATGGCGGCCAAGAAATGGGCGAAGTTTCCGCATCCGGACAAGGCTTTCGATTACGCCGGCCCAAAGCTTCTCAAGGCATGGCCGCGGCTGCATGCCGGGGACCAGGAGGTGTTCCCGGACAAGAAGCACATCGCGGCGCAAATGAAGAAGTATCCGGGGCTCAAGAGCGCCGGTGACGCGGGCGAGCTCGCAGAAAAATTGCAGGACGCCTGGCGCGAATTCCACCGCGGAAATTTCCAGGCAGCGACCGAGGCCGGCGATGCCCTGGGGCCGCTGGGTGCAACCGTGGCCAACAAGGCTGAGGGGATCTACGCGACTTACCTGGCGGCGGACGCCGACAAGATCGGGCACTTCGAGCGCTGCACCAAACGCGCCGAGGCGGCCATCGCGGCGATGCCGGACGAGGCCAACGCCCACTATTTCCACGCGTTCGCACTCGGCCGCTACAGCCAGCAGATCTCGATCGGCAAGGCCCTCGCGCAGGGGCTGGGCGGCAAGATCAAGGAGAGCCTCAACCTGACGCTCAAGCTCGCGCCGAAGCATGCCGAGGCGCACACCGCCATGGGTCTCTACCACGCCGAGATCATCGACAAGATCGGCGCCATGATTGGCGGGCTCACCTATGGTGCAAAGGTCGATACCGGCGTCAAGCATTTCGAGGAAGCGATTCGGCTCACGCCCGCCGCGCCGGTCGCCCACATGGAATGGGGCAACGGCCTGCTGTTGATGTACAAGAAAAAGCGCACCGACGAGGCGCTGGCAGCATTCCAGAAAACGGTGGCGCTGGAACCCGCAGAAGCAATGGAAGCGCTCGATATCGCCAAGGCGAAGAGCGACCTGGATTAGCAGCGTCGGAGGGTAGCTGGGCGTTCTGCGCGCCGTGCTACGTGAGGTAGCGTGGCACTGGGCGCTCGATCAGTGCTACGTGAGGTAGCGTGGCACTGAGCGCTCGGTCGACCGACCTGTGCCGCGCAATCGATAGCGCCAGCGCCGCGTCTCGCTACGGCAGCAAAACGACGCTTCGTCGCAACACGCGGCGCTGGCGCGATGACGGTTATGCAACCAGAAATACGACGCGCGCTCAGTGCCACGCTACACCCGTATGGAGCACCGATTGCGCACCGAGGAATCCCGACTGCGCGCCCTTGGGCGCGCAGTCGAAGCGGTTACAGCTGGGTGCCTTCCATGCCGTTCTGGAATATCTCGGACTGGATGAAAGGTGCCGACTCGAGCGCGATATCGGCCGAGAGGCACCATTCCAGCATGTTGCCAGAAACGCCATTCGGCACCGCGTCTTCGACCGTCAGCTGCCAATTGCCGGCAGCCTGCGCCGGGGCGAAGGTGGCCAGGTTCTGCAACGGACCCACGCTGCCGCGCAGCGTCGGCTCGGTTTCCTGACAGGCGCCGTTGACAAAGGCACCCTGGTCACCGAAGGCCGCCTGGATGCGCGGACCGTCGCAGCTTCCGCTGCCCGGGAAGGCGACGGGACGATCCATCAGGATCACCGGGCCGACAGCGACGGGTGAGGTCTTCGTCAGCGAGATCTTGAGGTCACTGATCCGTTGATGCTGTGCATGCACGGTCACGCGCAGGTTGGTCACCAGTGCGTTCGGGATGCCGGCGTCACGGATCATGGTGGCCGCGTCGAGGTTGAGCACGCCACCGTCCGGAATGGCGCCGCCACTGAAGCAAGCCTGCGCAGTGCGGAATTTCGGGCGGCCCACCGGAGTCGCGTTCTGCTCTTCGCTGACACCACAGGTGTTGCGCCCAAGCACGCGATACTCGTACGGCGTGTTGGTGTTCAAGGTTATCGGCACCTGCAGCGTATTCCCGCTCAGGATGGTGCAATAGTCGCTGACGCCGCCCGAGTGCGAGCAGCTGGGGTTGGTCTCGCTCTGGTCGAACGGGCTGAACTGCATGTCCGAGCACATTCCCGCGGTCTGCCCGCCGCTGCAACGGTCGACATCCACACGGTAATTGGTTGCCGCGAGATCGTCCGTCCAGGCCAGCCAGGGACGGGTCGGCATGTCTTCGACGTTGTCGGCCATCTCGCGATACCGCGTCGAGCTCGGCTCGAACTGGTTGTCGATGACAACGTTGACGGACGCCGTCAGCGGGGTGCGCGACAGGCCGGTGATCGGATCGTAGTTGTAGATCGTCCGGCCGCGGTAGGTGACCGTCTTGAGGCCCGCCGTATTCACCGGTCCCGAGATCAATCCGGTATCGACCAGGCGCACCAGCGGCTGCCCCGCCTGTGCCGCCGGCAGGTGCAAGGGATTGGGCGCCATGCCCTGCGGAAAGAACTGCGGGTAGAAGGTGCCTACCGGCTCGGTGGAAACCTGCTCGGCATAGCTGTGGCGCCAGGTGTATCGGAGCCGGAGGCCGAGCTGGTAGCCGCGGCACATCACGTACGGCGGCGTGACGTCGCTGATGCCGTTCGGATAGAACGGCGTGAACGACACCGCGTTGTTGACGGTCAGCTGAAAATTCTGCGCCTGCGCACTGGCCAATGCCGGCGCCAGCAACAGACCGAGAAGGCATGCATAGCTCAACGGGCGCATGGATTGAAATCGAAGCATGAAGTCCCCCTAAACGGCGGATTGCGGCCACTCGACAAGCATAAACCATTCAGAATCAAGCAGAAAGGAAACCTTCTTAAGAGATTCGTGAAGTTAGCTCGGTAAACGACGGCAGGTTAACAGAGGAATACAAGCCTGGATTGCCGATCAGCGCACACTGCCTGGCTCGTTTCGCGACCTCCGCCGCGTAGGCGTGGTCGAACGTGGCGCTACCTTGGGCCCGGTACGCTGAACGCCGGCCTCCATTTTCACATCATCCGGACGAACGGCCGCGAATTTCCGTAATTCGGTGGAACCACGCAATTCCGTGAAGATCTCTTCTGGATCAGACATCAGGGTGATGAGCACCAGCTTTTCGAGCTCGCGGGCGAATTCGCGGGCCAGGGGAGCGGGATCTGGGACCAGGTTTGCGTCCGCCATTATTCCGAAATACACCCGCCCGGCGTAGCTGAGCAGGCTCAAGCCCACCCCGATTGTTCCGGTCTGTGGCACCCAGAACAGCATCTCCTCGATGCGCGCTCCAGCGAGGAACCGCGGACGCACTGGGCCCGGCACATTGGTGGCGACCACGCTCGCTTTACGGCTGAGCATTTCGAACGCGGGTTTCTGCATTGCGGCAGGCGCCATCCCGAGCGCCTTCAGCAGCCCGAAGGTCACCTCGGCCTGTCGCGAGCCCTTGCCCATGCGCATCGCCGCACTGACTGCCGCGAGCCGCGCCAACGGACTGGACAGGCCGACTGGAAGGTCGACGAACACCAGCCCGAATTGATTTCCAAGCGCCTCTGCAGCATCGCCCTTGCGCAGGTTGACGGGTACCGAGGCGCGAATGCTGACGTCGGCAAGGTCCGCGCCCGCGTCGAGCAGATGCGTACGCAGGACGCCGCTTGCGCAGGCCATCAGAACATCGTTGGCGGTGGCGCCAAATGCGCGCGCCACCAGCTTGACCTCGTCGAGCGGCAGCGGCGCGCTCCAGGCCACCTGCTTGCGCGTTCCGAGACGGCCCTTGAGCGGAGTGTCCGGATCATCACTCAGCGCAAGCGCCGCGCCGAGCTCACGGGCGAATTCGCCGACGCTGTGCAAGCCGCTCTGCGCCTTGGCCTTCAGCGCCTCTGCGACTGCTTGCGGCGCTTCGGAAAACTCGATGGCCTTCTTGAGCGCGCCGTCGAAGAGCGCGCTCAGCTGGCTGACGCCCTGGCGTGCAGGCGCCCAGAAGCGCTCGATCAGGTCACCGGGCGCGGCCGGGGCCACGCTTGCGGATGGCTCCTCGCGCACGCTGCCATCGCGGTCAGTGAGCGCGAGCAGCACGCGCACCAGCGCAATGCCGTCGGCATAGCAATGATGGATACGAACCACCAGCGCGCTGCCGCCTGCGTACCGCTCGATCAGATGGAAGGACCACAGCGGCCTCGAGAAATCCAGAGGCGTGCTCGCCAGGGCGCTCACGGCTTGCTGGAGCGCGGCCTGGGTGCCCGCGCCCGCCAGCTCGAGACGATGCACATGACGATCAACGTCGAAGTCCGCGTCGAGCTCCCAGAATGCCTGCGCACCAAGGTCCAGCACCCGTTGGCGGAAGCGCTCGAACTTGAGAAAGCGGGCGCGCAACAACTGCTTGAAACGCTTGAGCTCCAGCCGCTGCGCCAACACCATCACGCCGGTGATCATCATCGGCTGACTGGTGCTCTCCATGCGCAGCCAGGCCGTGTCGACCTTCGACATCGGCTCACGCCCGTGCATCATCCCGGTCCACATGGGTATCGGTTTCGGTTGTCGGTTTCGGAGAAAGCATTGTGCCGCTTTTCCCAAACCGAAAACCGAAACCGAAACCCGCTCTTCAGCGCAGCGCCGCCCGCAGTACCCGCTGGGCGCGCTGCATGGCCTCGCTGAGGGTAGCTTCGATCTCGTCCATGCCGATGACCGCATCCGGTCCGCAGCCGGCGCCCCAGTTGGCGACGACGGCCAAGCCGGCGTAGTCGATGCCGGCTTCGCGCGCGAGCGCGGCTTCGGGCATCGAGGTCATGCCGACCAGGTCGCAGCCGTCGCGGCGCAGGCGCTCGATTTCGGCGCGGGTTTCCAGGCGCGGGCCCTGGGTGACGCCGAGCACGCCACCGTCATGCAGCGGCTCGCCAGCTTCCGCGGCGCCTGCCACCAGCAGCGTCCGCAGGCTCTGCGTGTACGGATCGGTGAGGTCGATATGCTCGACCTTGGCGCCGTCGACATCACTGAAGCTCGACAACCGCCCGTGCGTGTAGTCGATCAGCTGCGCCGTCGCTGCGAGCACGCCTGGCCCTGCCCACGGCGCGATGCCACCCACCGCGTTGACGGCGAAGATGCGACGCACCCCGAGGCTCTTCAGCGCATCGATGTTGGCGCGATAGTTGACCCGATGCGGCGCGTGCGTGTGCGGATCGCCATGCCGAGTCAAGAACGCAACCGCCTGGCCTTCGAGCTCCCCGATGACCACCGCGCTCGACGGCGCCCCATACGGGGTCTCGATCACCCGGCGCTCGGCGGACGCGATATCGACCATCTTGTAGAGGCCGGTGCCGCCGATGATTGCGGTATGTACGCTCATATCGCGTAGACGCCGAACTGATTGCGTCCATGCTCTTCGACGTCCATGCCCATGCCGAAGACGTAGCGATCGGGCACCGTGAGGCCGATGAAATCAGCTTCCATGCCGGGCAGGCAGCGATTGTGGATCTTGCGCACGAGCACGGCGATGTACACCTTCTTGGCGCCCTGCGCATAGGCGAAGCGGCGCAGCGCATCGAGGGTGTTGCCATGGTCGAGGATGTCGTCGACCAGCAGCACGATGCGGCCGGCGAAGTCGTGGCGCGGGCTGGCCTTCCACTCGAGATCGCCGCCGCTGGTGGCGCCGCGATAGCGGGTCACGTGGACATAGTCGAAATCGAGATCGACCTTGATCCGCGGTGCCAGCATGCCGGCGACGATCAAGCCTCCAGTGAGCACGGTCACGTAGATCGGCCGCTCGCCGGCAAGCCGCAGCGAGATGTGCTCGGCCATCTGGTCGATGGCATCTTCGATGGTCGGCCGATCGTGGATCAGCTCGGCGCGCTGCATGATCTCGGCGAGATTGATTTTGCTCATGAGACGAGCCTGACCGGTTCAAAAAGAGCGGCGAGCCTAGCCGCGAGGCGTCCCCAAGTCGAGCTTTCACGCTCGCGCCGCGATGCCGCCGACAGGCGCCCACGCAAGCGTTTGTAGAGTGTCTTCGAAACCCTCCATTGCAAACGTGAAGCCGACTCCAGCGCGGCCGGGGTCAAGCCGGGATCGCACACCAGCACCAGGTCGCAGCCCGCTTGCGCATGCTGGTGCAGACGCGCCTCCACGGCGCCCGCCTGCGCCCCGGCCACCATCCCGATGTCGTCTGAAATGACCACGCCGCCGAATCCGAGGCCCTGGCGCAGCACGTCGCGAATCCAGTACCGGGAATAGCCGGCTGCGGCGGGATCCGCGCGTGGGTATTCCACGTGCGCCATCATCACTGCACGCGCCCCGGCGAGCACCCCGACGGCAAACGGCAGCAGGTCAAGCTCGAGGATTTCGCGCACCGCGCGCGCATCGATGGCGCGATCGTGGTGGGTGTCGGCGAGCACGCTGCCGTGCCCAGGGAAGTGTTTCAGCGTCGCCGCCATCCCGCTCATCTGCATGCTGTCGACATAGACCGCGGTGAGCTCGGCGCAAACCAGCGGGTCTGCATGAAAGGCGCGATCGCCGATCGCCAGGTTGCCGCGCGCCAGGTCCGCGACTGGAGCGAAGCTGAGATCGACGCCGTCGCTCAAGACCTCGACCGTCATCAGTTGCGCGTGCAGGCGGGCCGCACGCCGCGCTGCGTGCGGCTGGGTGTCGTAGAGCGCGCCGATGCTCGCCAGCGGCGGCAACGGCTGGTAGCCATCGGTGAACCGCTGGACGCGTCCACCCTCCTGGTCGACGGCGATGAGCGCCTGCGGAGCGACACCGCGAATGCGCGTGCACAATGCCTGCAGTTGGGCACGATCCCGATAATTCCGCTTGAACAGGATCACGCCCGCGACCGCCGGATGCCCCAGGCTTGCGCTTTCTGTCGCCGCAAGCTCGAGCCCGGCAATGCCGATCATCAGGGAGCTCATTGATCTTCCCACTGGGTATATGGCTGACGAACCAGATTGACGTTGTAATAGCGTGCGTCGGCGGTCACTTCCGCCCCCAGCCAATCGGGCCGCGGGAATTCCTCATCCTCGGATTCGAGCTCCACTTCAGCGACGATCAAACCCGCGTTGTCGCCGGTGAACTCGTCGATTTCGAACAGGTGGTCGGCGAGCTGGAGATAATGCCGCTGCTTGCTGAGAATCGGCCCATCGGCCAGTTCCCGCAGCATGATCTCGGCGTCGGCGGGCGGGATCGGATATTCGAATTCGAGGCGAGTGGCGCCGAGCGTGCGCCCCTTGATGTTGAGCCAGGCACTGTTGCCGGCCACTCGCACGCGCACCGAGGCTTGCGTGCCACCGAGATAACCTTGCAACAGCTGCTCGGTGCGTTCCACATGCGCACGCCAGCCGTCATGGGCGAGCAGAAACTTTCTTTCGATTTCCAGTGCCATCTTGATTGAGGCCCCGTGGCGCCGATTTCAATAGCCGACAATGCCACGCTTGCGAGCGGTAATTGTCAGTGCGGGAGCTTGGACATTGCTTTTGTGGAGCGGCCATGGCCGCTCCCACCACAGCAGAGCTCCCGCCGAGCGAAATCAGCGGCGCACGAACAGCGCCATGCTCTCCACGTGCGCGGTGTGCGGGAACATGTCCATCACGCCAGCCGCTTCCAGCTCGAAGCCGCGCGCGACCAGCAGCGCCGAATCACGCGCGAGCGTCCCTGGATGGCAGGAAACGTAGACCACGCGCTGCACGCTCGGCCCCGGCAGATAGTCGAACACCGCTTCGGCGCCGGCGCGGGCAGGATCCAGCAGCAGGTGGCTGTAGTCGACGCGGGCCCAGTCGGCGCCTGCGTGCGAGCGCGACAGATCGGCCACGGCGAAGTCGACATTGGCGAGCCCGTGACGCTCGGCGTTCGCACGCGCTCGCGCGATCAGCCCGGCGTCGCCCTCCACGCCGACGACGTGCGCCGAGCGCCGTGCGAGCGGCAGCGTGAAGTTGCCGAGCCCGCAGTAGAGATCGAGCACCTTAGATTCGCTGCCGGCGCCGAGTAGCTCGATCGCCTGCACCACCATCGCCCGATTGATGCTGTCGTTGACCTGCACGAAGTCGAGCGGGCGGTAGCGCATCGACAGCCCGTCCTCGACTTCGTAGTGGAGGTCACCGGGTGCTTCTCCAGACAGGCCGACCAGACTGTCGGGCCCTGCCGACTGCAATACGATCTCGAAACCGTGCAACTCGCCGAAGGCACGCAGCAGCTCGCGATCGCCCGGCGTCAATGGCACCAGGTGGCGAAACACCAGGGTGACCCGCTCGGCCATCGCGATCTCGATCTGCGCGATCGATGCGCGCGCAGCCAGGCTCGTCACCAACGCCGACAGCGCCTCGATGCGCTCGCCGACGCGTGGGTCCAGTACCAGGCAGCGGGTGATGTCCGCGACGTACTTGCCATTGGCCTCGCGGAACCCGACCAGCGCGGCGCCCTTCTTTTCGACGTAGCGCACGCTCAGGCGGCCCTTGCGCCGGTAGCCCCAGACATCCCGCTGCAAGGGTTCGAGCAGCTGGCGCGGCCGTACCTTGCCGATGCGCTCCAGCGCGTCCAGGAGCTGCTTTTGCTTGAGCGTGATCTGCGCCTGCGGCGTCAGGTGCTGCAGGGTACAGCCCGAGCAGACGCCGACGTGGATGCACGCTGGCGCAATACGTTCCGGGCTCGCTTCCAGCACCGCCAGCACCACGGCCTCGTCGTACTGCCGATGGCGCTTGACGATGCGCGCCTGCACCAGCTCGCCCGGCAAGGCGCCGTTGACGAAGATGGTCTTCTTGTTGGCCTTGGCGACCCCGCGACCGTCGTGGGTCAGGTCATCGATCTTGAGCTCGAGCACACAGTACCTCGTCAGGCGCCAGGCTGTTCCCGGCGCGAGCGCGGATACTTCATCAGCGGAGGCGCAAATGCCATGCTTGCCATCTCTTCGAGCAGGAAGCGGCCGATGAATGGGCAACGCGTGCTGCTGGTGGACGACGATCCCCTCTCGCAGGCTTGGCTGCAGGCCTGGCTGGAACAACACGGCTGGCTGGTTGCTGTCGCCGGAACACTGAGCGAGGCTGAGGGCTTGCTTGGCGGCCAGGCGTTCGATTGCCTGCTGGTCGACCGCCGCCTTCCGGACGCCGATAGCCTCGATTGGCTGCGCCGACGGGGGACGGCCGATGCGCGCGCCTGGATCCTGAGCGGAGATCGAATCGAGCCGGCCGAGCTCCCGACCGGCGTCGGCTACCTGCGCAAGCCGATCGACGGCGAGCGGCTGCTCGGGGAGATGGATGCGGGGTTCGCGACGGCCGCAAGCGTTGAACGCGTCAGCGCACCCGTTTGTGCAGATCTCGACGATGCGATGGCCTTGCGCGCGCTCGCCGGCAACGCCGGCGCGGTGGAATCATTGCGCAGGATGCTGCGGGCGCAACTCGTCAACGCCCACGCCTGGGCAGTGGCCATCGCCGATCCAGCCGCGCGCGGCGTCTCGCTCAATGAGGTCCACAAACTGCGCGCCGGCGCGGCCATGACCGGCTGCGCGCGCCTGGCGGCTGTGTGCGAAGAGATCGAGCGCGTGCTGCGGGCGGGCGGGGTTCCCGATGCGGGAATGCGCGGCGAATTCGCCGACGCGGTCGCGTCGTTGGTGGCGATGTTGCCGCCTTGAAAGCTCCCCTCTCCCATGCTGCTGGGGAGAGGGGTTGGGGGAGAGGGGCATTTAGGCGCACGAGAAGCGCCCTCTCCCCCAGCCCCTCTCCCTAAGAGCATGGGAGAGGGGAGCACTGAGCCTCACCCCCGCAGCTCAGCCATCAAGCTCCACGACCTGAGCGGCTCGCCGGTCAAATGGGCTTCGATGAGATGGCGCATGAGCCGGCGCAACTCGCGCAGCTCAGCCGCAGTGGGCGCACCGTGCTCGATCGAGAGAAGCGCGCTGCCGGAGTACGCGCGCTCGTGGTGGCTGACCGCAAAGCCGCGTTCGGGAAACAGCTCGTAGCGCAACCCAGCCTCGATCGGCGCGCCATCGACAGCCATGGCGAAATCGACGCCGTAGCCCAGCTCATCCAGCAATCCACGCTCGAAACGCCGGACATGGAGCGCCAGCGTCGTCGTGACCACCAGCTGCTGCAGGGCTTCGGCATACGCCTCGAACAACCGCGCATGCCCATCATTGCGCGGCAGCAGTCGCATCAGCAGCTCGTTGTAGTAGAGCCCCGCCAGTGCCGCCTCACGCTGCGGCAACAGCGCCGCGCCCGCCGCCTCGGCCCGCCGCAACAACGGCAGTTCCCCACTCCCGGCGTAATCGATCAAGAGCCGCTGGAAAGGCTGCAGCAAGGCCGGCAAAGCACTCTTCGACCCGCGCGCCGCACGCACCAGCAACCCCAACCGCCCATGCTCCCGGGTGAACACCTCCAGCAGCAGGCTCGACTCCGAGTAATTGCGCCGATGCAGCACAAAGGCTGGCTGTTCCTGCACGCGCACTGCTGGTCGCCTGTTCCACGGGTATCGTAAGTCTGGGACAAAAAGAAGGACACGAAGGACAGCGAAGGAAAAGCAGCAAGAAAATCTAAGGGGAGCAATCTAGATTGAATCCATCGAGCTGCCAGACCCGCGCACTCGGGCTTGGTGGAGCCCCCGCGCACCGAACAATCTTGAAAAAGAGCTTTCCTTAGATTTTCTTGCTGCTTTCCTTCGCTGTCCTTCGTGTCCAGCCTCTGATCTCAGCACACCTCAGTAACGATTTTTGCGCAATGCCGAAACCTCAGTCGAACCCCAGCACCTTCAGCGCGCGGTCGTCGTCGGTCCAGTTGGGGCGGACTTTGACCCAGAGTTCGAGGTGGACTTTGCCGTCGAAGAGTTTTTCCATCTCGAGGCGGGAGTTGGTGCCGACGCGTTTCAGGCGGTCGCCGCCGTCGCCGATCACAATGGCTTTCTGGCCCTCGCGCTCGACCCAGACCACGGCGTTGATGCGGCGCATGGTGCCTTCGATCTCGAAGCCTTCGATTTCGACGGCGCAGGCGTAAGGGACTTCGTCCTGGAGCTGGCGCATGAGCTGTTCGCGCACCAGCTCGGCGGCGAGGAAGCGTTCGCTGCGGTCGGTCAGCATGTCGCTATCGAACAAAGCCTCCTGCTCAGGCAGCAGGTCCGCCAGGCGCTTGCAGGCCTCAATGGTGCCCATTTCCTTGGTGGCGCTGCAGAGCAGCACGGCAGCAAAGTCGTGCAGCTTCGACAGGCGCTGGATGTATGGCAGCAAGGTGGTCTTGTCCTTGATCGTATCGACCTTGTTGATCAGGAGCGCGATCTTCGCGCCGTTCTCCTGGGCGCGTTGCAGCGCGCGAGCATCCCCCGCCTTCCAGGCGCCGGCCTCGACCACCAGGATGATCAGGCTGACGTCGTGCACCGCCTGCGCGAGCGCGCGGTCCATGGCCTTGTGGACCGCATTCGGACGCCGTGCCTGCAGCCCGGGCGTGTCGACGAAAGCGATCTGCGCATGTTCGAAGGTGCGCACGCCGATGACGCTCTGGCGCGTCGTGTGCGGCTTGGCCGAAACTGCGCCGAGGTGCGCGCCGACCAGCACGTTCAACAGGCTCGACTTGCCGACGTTCGGCCGACCAAGAAAAGCGGCATAGCCCGCACGAAACCTCGTCTCACCAGCATCAGTACTCAACTACCCGCTCCTCTTTTGTAGAGCGGAGCTTGCTCCGCTGCTTCCAGAATCTGAAGGACCGCCGCTGCGGCAATTTGTTCGGCGGCCTTGCGGCTACGCCCTTCCGCCGCTGCGGTGACGTTAAGCTCGGGCACCGTGCAGCTCACGGTGAACAGCTTGTCGTGATCTTTGCCGGAGGATTCCACCAGCGTGTACGAAGGCAGCGGCAGCGCCCTTCCCTGCAACAGTTCCTGCAGGCGCGTCTTCGGATCCTTGAGCGCCCCGAGGTCGATGCTCTCGATGGCGTCGACGAACAGCGCCTCCACCAGCGCCCGGCAGCGTTCCCAGCCGGCGTCGATGAACACCGCCGCGATCAATGCCTCGAGCGTGTCGGCGAGGATCGAGTCGCGCCGGAAACCGCCGCTTTTGAGCTCGCCACTGCCCATGCGCAGGTGCTCGGAGAGGTCGATGCCGCGGGCAATGTCGGCCAGGCTGGATTCGCGGATGAGCGCGCTGCGCAGCCGCGTCAGGTCGCCCTCGGCCGCGCGCGGGAAGCGCCGATAAAGCTCGATGCTGACAATGCTGTTGACCAGTGCATCGCCGAGGAATTCCAGGCGCTCGTAGTTGGCCTGGCCCGCGCTGCGATGCGTGAGCGCGCGATCCAGCAACGCTGGTTCGGAAAACACCACGCCGAAGCGCCGCAGGGGGTTAGTGTGGTGTGTCATGAATAATTTGAAGTTGTTCCGATGGACTTCGCCGCCAGGCAACGCGCAGTGAAACCGGTCTGCTCACGCGGCATGCTGCGTGGCCGGTTGAACGCCCGACGGCTATGCCGGCGGGCCGTTAGGAGGAATTGCCCCTTCTATCGCGTCAGCGAGATCAATCCGCTGGCGCGGCAAAAGCATCGCAGCATGGCGGCGAACGACGCGGAAATAATTCAAGGTATCAATGACACACGGCACCGAGCAGCGCCGACATGCATACCGTCAGCCCAAAAGACGCCGCGTCGGCGTTATTCAATTGCCGGTCGCGACAGCTCGACCGTGTGGTCGAACATCGCCACGACGTCGAGGTTGTACACCAGCGGCTTGCGCACCTCGTACTTGACGCGCAGGAACACGCCGTTCTTGCGGTTGACCTCGACGTTGTTGCGCTTGACGTTCTCGACGTAGCCGATGTTGAAGCTCTTGTCGAGCGCGTTCCACATCTTGTCCGGCGGGAAGGTCGCTGCACCGGGGGTGTTCTGGACCTGCTTCATGGCTGCCTTGACCGCCATGTACTCGCTGTAGATCGGGAACAGCTTGGCGCCGATCAGCAGGAAGAACACCGCGAGTGCCGCGACGATCATAAAGCCAATCAGGGTGATGCCGAGTTGTTGCCGTCGCGTCTGCATAGTCTTACCCCACCTTCATGCCAATGCGGTCCCAGGACACAAAGCCCCGGATCTTCCAGTCCCAGTGCATCCAGACGAAAAAGGCCCGTCCTACAAGGTTCTTTTCCGGAACCAGGCCCCACACCCGACTGTCCTCACTATTATCGCGGTTATCGCCCATCATGAAATAGTGCCCGGGCGGCACTTCCCAGTTTCCGCCGATGACGCCGTGACCGCCGCGCAGCAGGATCTGGTGGTCGATGCCGACCAGGTCCTCGGTGCGCAGCTCAGCGCCGGTCGACTCACTGTTGCTGCCCTGGCCAAAATAACGGCCGACCTGGGTCTGCCCCATCGGCACGCCGTTTACATATAACACGTCGTTGACATAGTTGATCTGGTCGCCCGGCAAGCCTACCAGGCGCTTGACGTAGTTCTTGGTCGGCTGCGTCGGCGGCCGGAAGACCACGACGTCGCCGCGCTCCGGCAGGCCGACGTCGATGAATTTGGTATTCAGCACCGGAACCCGCAGGCCATAGGCGTATTTGTTGACCAGGATGAAATCCCCGATCAAGAGGGTCGGCACCATCGAGCTCGACGGAATGGTGAAAGGCTCGACCAGGAACGAGCGGATCATCAACACCGCGAGGATCACCGGGAAAAAGGATTTGCTGTACTCGACGATCACCGGGTCACGCGACGCCGGTGCCGCGGCAGCCTGCTGCGCGGCAGCAACGCCATAGTTCTCGCCCAGGCGCGCCAGGCGCTGCTTGCGGAAGAACAGCGAATCGACCGCCCAGACAAATCCGGTCAGCGCCGTCAGCACCACCAGAATCAACGCAAAATCCATTCCGCCGCTCTCCTTGCCATCCTTGAAGAAGCGTCCGCGCGTAGCGCAGACCCACCAAAACCCAAGCTGTCAGTCGTTCGTTTGCAGGACGGCAAGAAACGCCTCTTGCGGAATTTCCACGCGACCGACCTGTTTCATGCGCTTCTTGCCCGCCTTCTGCTTGTCGAGCAGTTTGCGCTTGCGCGAAACGTCGCCGCCGTAGCACTTGGCGAGAACGTTCTTGCGCATCGCCTTGACCGTCGAGCGCGCAATGATGGCCGCGCCAATCGCCGCCTGGATGGCGACATCGAACATCTGCCGCGGAATGACTTCGCGCATGCGTTCGACCAGGTCACGCCCTCTTCGTTCCGCATGCACGCGATGCGCGATCAACGAAAGTGCGTCGACGCGATCGCCATTGATCAGGATATCCAGGCGGATGAACGGGCCCGGCTCGAAGCGGTCCATGTGATAGTCGAAGGATGCGTAGCCGCGACTGGCCGACTTCAGCCGGTCGAAAAAGTCGAGCACGACCTCCGCCAGCGGCATCTCGTAGGTGATTTGCACCTGCGTGCCCATGTAATTGATGCCCTTCTGGCGGCCACGCTTTTCCTCGCACAGCGTGATCACCGGGCCGACGTAATCGGGCGGGACCAGGATGTTGGCGACGATGATCGGCTCGCGGATTTCCTCCATCTCGCTCGGATTCGGCATCTTGGCCGGATTGTCGAGGTCGATGACCTTGCCGTCCTTCATCAGCACCTGGTAGATCACGGTGGGCGCCGTGGTGATCAGGTCGAGATCGTATTCGCGCTCCAGGCGCTCCTGCATGATCTCCATGTGCAGCATCCCGAGGAAGCCGCAGCGGAAGCCGAAACCCATGGCTTCGGATGATTCGGGCTCGAACTGCATCGCCGAATCGTTGAGCTTGAGCTTTTCCAGTGCTTCGCGCAGCGCGGGATAAGCGTCGGCTTCGGTGGGAAACAGGCCGGCGAAGACGCGCGGCTTGATCTTCTGGAAGCCCGGCAACGGCACCGTGGCTGGCTTGGCGGCGTTGGTGAGCGTGTCACCGACCGGCGCGCCGTGTACTTCCTTGATCGCCGCGCAGACGAAGCCCACCTGGCCCGCGGTCAGCTTCTTGCGCTGCTCGCGCTTGGGCGTGAACACGCCGACCTGGTCAACATTCCAGGTGCGGCCAGTGCTCATCACCAGGATCTTTTCGCCGACGCCAATCTCGCCCTGCATGACGCGCACGAGCGAGATCACGCCGAGGTAATTGTCGAACCATGAATCAATGATCAGCGCCTTCAGCTGCGGATCGCCGTGATCGGTCGGCGCCGGGATGCGGGTGATGATCGCTTCCAGCACCGCACGCACGTTGAGCCCGGTCTTGGCGCTGATCTCGAGCGCATCGGTGGCGTCGATGCCGATGATTTCCTCGATCTCCTTGCGCACCTTGTCCGGATCGGCAAAGGGCAGGTCGATCTTGTTCAGCACCGGCACCACTTCGAGCCCTTGCTCGACCGCGGTGTAGCAGTTGGCGACGCTCTGCGCCTCCACGCCTTGCGCCGCATCGACGACCAGCAGCGCACCTTCGCAGGCCGCCAAGGACCGGCTCACCTCGTACGAGAAGTCGACATGGCCCGGCGTATCGATGAAATTGAGCTCGTAGACCTCGCCATCGTCACTGCGATAGGGCAAGGAAACCGCCTGCGCCTTGATGGTGATCCCGCGCTCACGCTCGATCGGGTTGGAGTCGAGTACCTGCTCCTCCATCTCGCGGTCCTGCAGACCGCCACAGATCTGGATGAAGCGATCGGCGAGCGTGGATTTGCCGTGGTCGACGTGGGCAATGATTGAAAAGTTACGAATATTCTTCATGCGTCGCAGATGCGCTCGCGCCGTGCCATGCAATCCGCGCCGGAGGAGGCTTTAAGGGGAAACCGTGGATTAGAGCACGAACAGCGTAGAGCGTCGGTTTGGGTTTCGGTTGTCGGTTTCGGAGGCTGTGCTCCCCTCTCCCATGCTTGTTGGGAGAGGGGCCGGGGGAGAGGACGCTTCTTGTTGGGACAAAGGCCCCTCTAACCTGCCCCTCTCCCTAAAAGCATGGGAGAGGGGAGCAAAGCCGCCCTTTTCCGAAAACCGAAAACCGACACCGAAACCCGGCTCAGCGCTGCCCCGCCAGCACCGCCGCGCCCAACTGTTCCAGGGTCGCGTTGGGGACGTCGCCGAGGACGTAGATCCAGGCGTCGTTGGCGTTGATGGCGACCTGGCCCATGGCGCCGTGGCGCCAGCCTTGGGTCAAGGGTGCGCGGCCGGGCTGGGTCGGGAGGCGGTAGACCGATACCCAGGCCAAGCCATCGCTCAGGATCCACTGGCGGGCGCCGGCGATGCCGGGGACCGGGATCGGCTCGCCGACCTGGCTGAAGCCGGCGGGCAGCGGCATGCCTACGCCCGCGGGCGTGCTGCGGCGTGCGATGCCCGCGGCCACTCCGGCAAATCCATGCACATTGAGGCGGGTAACCATGCGCCGCTCGAGCACGCTGCCGTCGGCGCCGATGCGCTCGCTGCGCAGCGGCAAGCCGGTATCCGCATCCAGCCACAGGCGCAGCCCGAAGCGATCATTGCTGACCGGGTCGATGCGCACCTGGATGGCCGCGCGACCGGCGACGCGATCGCGCGCGCCAAGACTGATGCGGTAGGTGCCCTCGAGGCTGGTCGCGAGCAGGCTCGCCGGCATTCCCTGCGCTTGGCCGAGGCGCAAGTCGCCCTCCGGGCCGAGCAGGGACATGCCCTGTGCGGTGTGCACATAGCGGCGGCGCTCACCGTTGAGCGCGACCACCTGCTGCTCCGGACCGTGCGGCCCAATGCGTTGGGTGACTTCGACCAATTGCCACTCGCGCCCGTGGTCGATGACCAGGGTGGCGTCGTAATTGAGCGATTGCTGGGCCTTGGCCATGCGCGCCGCCCAGGCCGGCCATTGCGGTGCGGTCGCGGCGCCTGGCAAGGCCGGCGCAGCCACCGGCGCTACCGGCGCTGCCACCTCCGGCGCCGCCTGCGCGCCTGCACCCGCGTGCAGCGGCAGCAGCACCGCCAGCGCGAGGATGCGCACCGGCGTCATTGTCCCGGTTGAGTTCCCTGGGCGTTGACGACCGGGGTGTTGTACAGATGACTGGCACCGCCGACCATGAAGCTGCCATCGCTGACCTGCGCATGGCGCAGCAGCAACAACTGGTCTGCACTGATCGAGTCGGGCCCGCCGATAATCCGCGAGCTGGTCGCCGACACGGTCTGCACGCCGTTGCCGACGTCATTCAGGCTCGGTGCGATTGGCCCCGGCACGCCGGCCGGCAAGGCCACCCGTGGCGCCGGTGCTTCGACCAGCGCTGGTGCGCCGTCGAGGCCGCTGCGCGGGGTGATCGAGAGCACGGCAACCATCGCTACCGAGGCAGCAATGGCGGCGCCAATCCACGGCCGCCAACGCTGGCTCTTGGCAGCGGTGGCGCGCGGCGCCGCATCTTCGGCGGCCAATGCACCCATGATCCGGTCGGCCAGGTCGACCGTCGGGGACGCGCCCGGACGGTGCGTCAAGACATCGCGTGCCAGGTGCATGCGTGCCCAGGTGGCACGCAATTCCGCGTCATGCTCCAGGCGGCGCAGCAGGAAGGCGCGCTCATCGCGCGACAGCTCGCCGTCCATCAGTGCCGACAGTTGTTCCTTGATGTCTTCGCTCATGTCCTCAACCCTCGACCAGAGGCCGGATCTTTCGGTCCACCGCTTCGCGTCCGCGGAAGATGCGCGAACGCACCGTGCCGATCGGACAATTCATGATCTGCGCGATCTCTTCATAGCTGAGCCCGTCGATTTCGCGCAGCGTCAGGGCCGTCCGGATTTCCTCCGGCAGGTCTGCGACTGCGGCGAGCACCGTGCGTTCCACTTCCTCGCGCAGGAATTCATTTTCGGGAGTGGCATTGTCGTGCATGCGGCCGGCGCCTTCGCGCTGCACCGCATCATCCATCAGCACGTCGTCGAGCGGCGGGCGCCGCGACTGGCTGACCAGGAAATTCTTGGCGGTGTTGACCGCGATCTTGTAGAGCCAGGTGAAGAACGCGCTATCGCCGCGAAAATTGGGGAGCGCCCGGAAGGCCTTGATGAAGGCTTCCTGGGTGACGTCCTGGGCCTCGTGCCAGTTGGGCACGAAGCGCTGCACCAGCGCGACGATGCGATGCTGGTACTTGCGCACCAGCAGATCGAAAGCCATGCGGTCGCCGGCCTGTACGCGTTCGACCAGGGCCGCGTCGATGGCCGCCTCTTCCACCGCGCCTCCCGTCGTGAATGTGAAGTTGCGTACCACTGGCGCCGCCATGACCACGGCACCCGTTGGCGCGGGCAACGGTTTCTGCAGATTGAGCCCGATGGCCTCGCGCATTCTCGTCTCCTAAGTGACCTTAAGGAAGACATGCGCGGGAGGTGAAAAGTTCCGGGGGGGTGCTCGCGCCTTTCGTAAACTGGCGGCGGCGAATGAGTCGTGCGTCGTGATTTTGGAGTGCGGCGCGTTGCGCCGCTTTGGATGCTGTCCGCTCGCTGTGGGAGAAGCATCCAAAGCGGCGCGGAGCGCCGCACTCCAAATTTCACCACGAGCCCTACGGCGTCCGCACCACCGTGCGGCGGCTGTTGCCCTTGGTGGATCCGCGCACAGCGCAGACCCACCACAAGCCCTACGGCGTCATCACCACCTTGCGGCAGTTGTCGTGTTTCTCGTCGAACATCTTGTAGCCGGTCGCGGCGTCCGCGAGCTTCAGGCGGTGCGAGATGATGACTTCGGGCTTCAGATCCCCCGCTTCGATGCGATCGAGCAGCTCCGGCAGATACTTCTGCACATGCGTCTGGCCCATCTTGAAGGTGATGCCCTTTTCAAAGGCGTCGCCAAACAGAAAGCCGTGGATGAAACCGGAATACAAACCCGGAACGCTGACGGTGCCGCCGCGACGGGTGGCGGCGATCGCCTGGCGCAGCGCCTTGCCGCTGGAGCCTTCGAGCTTGAGCGTGGTGAGGGTGGTTTCAATCGCGCTGCCCTTGGCCTCGAAGCCGACCGCATCGATCGAGGCATCCACGCCGCGGCCATTGGTCGCCTCGATCATGATTTCGGCCGGATCGTCCTGCTCCGCAAAATTGATTGGAATGACGCCGAAAGTGGCCTTGGCGAAATCCAGCCGATACTGGTGGTGGTCGATCATGAAGATGCGGCTGGCGCCGAGCATGCGCGCGCACGCGGCGGCCATGTTGCCAACCGGACCGGCGCCGAAGATGGCCACGGTCGAACCCTTCTTGACGCCTGCATTGAGCACCGCCTGGTAGCCGGTCGGCAGGATGTCGGACAGGAACAGCACCTGCTCGTCGGCGAGATGCGGGGGCAGTTTGAGCGGGCCGACATTGGCCTTCGGGACCCGCACGAATTCGGCCTGGCCGCCGGAATAGCCACCGTACAGATGGGTGAAGCCGAACAGCCCTGCGCCCGAGCGGATCTCCTTCTTGTTCATGATGGCGCCGCGGCCGGGATTGGTGTTCTCGCAGGCGGAGTAAAGCTCCTCGTCGCAGAAGAAGCAGTCGCCACATGAGATGGTGAATGGGACGACCACGCGGTCGCCCTTGCGCAGCTTGGTGACGCCGGCGCCGACGTCTTCTACGATGCCCATGAACTCGTGGCCGAGGATGTCACCCTCCTTCAGGCCTGGCACCTTGCCGCGGAACAGATGCAGGTCCGAGCCGCAAATCGCGGTTGCCGTAACCCGCAGGATGATGTCGTCGCTGGCCTCCAAGACCGGATCGGCAACGGTTTCGACGCGAACATCGTTCGCGGATTGATAAGTCAAGGCGCGCAAGGAAGTGCTCCTTCTGATGAGAGGCCGGAGCTCGCCAACATGACGGACCCCCAGGGAAAAGCTGGCCCACCGGCGTCACCTCGATACGCCGGCGGGACAGGCGTGCTTTATGAACTGGACGACTCAGATCCCGGCTTGCTCGAACCTCCCGAGCGCGCAGCCGACGATCCAGCTGACCCGCCCGAGCTTGCCGCGCTGCTGCCAGCGTTCTGGCTGCTCGACGCGTCGCTCGCTCCGCTGCTGCCGGAACTTGCGCTGCCGGCGAAACCCGCCATCGAGCTCTGGTTCGCCTGTGCCGGGTTGCCGTGGCTGCCTTGCGACTGCCCCCCGCGGGAAGACTTGACGCGGATATTGTTCTCGACATCCTGGACGCCGCTGCAGCGCTCCGCGTGATCCTCGATGCGGTGTTTCATCCAGCGCTCTTCGACCATGCCGGTCAGGGTGACGGTTCCACCCTTCACCGCAACATGGATGTCGGACGCATCGATCACGTGGTCGTCGAACAATTGTTCGTTGAGGTCTTCGGTGATGCGCTCATCCGAGCGCGTGTAATTGCGCGGGCCGCGGCCGCGGTTGCTACTCTGCATGCCCTGCCCGCGTTCACTTCCAGATTGACCGTAGTTGCCGCTGCCCATCTGGCGGCCGTCGCTGCCACCGCCGAGCTCGCCGCCGCCGAAGTTACTGCCGCCTGCGCCAAAACGGCCGCCCTGGTTGGCTGCGTAATCTCCGCCTGATCCGTAGTTGCTCCCCGAGGTGCTGCCAAAGTTGCCGCTCGATCCAAAACCGCCCGAACCATAATCGCCGCCCTGGGTGAACCCGCTCGAGCCATACTGTCCGCCACTCCCCTGCGAGCCGCGCCCCATCGACCCGTAGTTGCCCTGCGCGCCGACGTTCGCTCCGTACTGGCCGCCGCGGCTACCGCCCATGCGCTCCTGGTTCGCGCCGCCGCTCATCTGCTGATTGTCGTTACTGCCACCAGCGGCGCCATGACTGAAACTGCGGTCCCACTGCCCACCGTGCTGTGGCGCGCCGCCCATCTGCGACTCGGCGCCGAGTGAGCGACCGTAATTGCCACGCGATGGTCCGCCCGACTGTGAACTGACCCGACGCGGTTCATCACGTGTCCGCCCATAGTCATTGCCCTGCCGCCCGCCGGAACTCCAACTCGCTCCGCTGCCCTGGCCATCGTCATTGCCGAAATTGCCAGCGTCGGAGCTCTCGTAGCCGCGGCCGATTTCTTCATGGTTCTCGCGCGACCCGCGCCCGTAGCTGCCGCTCTGGCCACCCGACCCCTGGTGGTCGAAGCTGCGCGAATAGTCAGCGTGTCCGGCGCCGCCCATTTGGGAGCCACCGCCCGAATAATCTTCGGAACCACGTCCCGACCCGCCGCTTTGGGAGCCGCTCTGGCCATGAGCGCCCTGCGCCGATTGGTTAGATCCTTGGGAACCGAACTGGCCGCGATTCTGGTTCTGCTGGCGATTGTCTCCGCCGCGATCGTCGTTCTGATTTCGCATCGCAATTCCTCCGTTTTGAAGCGCGGCGCATCGCGAGTGATGAGCCGCGTCGAGTGCAGGAGAAATGGCAAGAGGCGTGCCACGCCAGCCTACTTCGATCTGCCCGTGCAGCGCGCTTTTTCCGGCTGCTCGCACCAGCGCGACAGGAAAGTTTTTCGTGGCAGGAAAAGCTTGCGTGCAGTTTTCTCGGGTGCTGGCAAAGATGAGGCGGCGGAGAAGCTCGGGGGTCTTGCTTGGCGAAGGAGCGCCACCGGTTCCAGGGACGCAACCCAGTCAGCAAGTGCATCGCGGCGGTCGCCGCTGTCAAGAATGCACAGGCCAGGGTGCAGTTTTTTCGAGGGGTCGAGGCTGGCGCAGACTGCAGCTCGACGGCGTTCTCAAAGCTGCTCGATCAGAACTCGACAACGTTCGCAGGACTCGTCGACGCCGTCGAGAAAATCCAGCGCCTGCGGGCAATTGCCGAGCTCAAGGTGACGGCGCACGACCTGGGCGGACATGAGGGCCGCATTGATGGCGTTACGCAGGGCGTGATTGCGGTGTGCGTCAGCATCGCCCCCGTTCATGCGGCGACGTCGCCGTCGCTCGAACCCTGCGCGTAGCGCGCAAGCTGGTTGTGAACGGTGCGCACACTTATCCCCAGCATGCGCGCGGCGGCGGTCTTGTCGTGATTGCAATGGGCCAAGGTCTTCAGGAGTACCTTGCGCTCGACTTCCGACAGGCTCATGCCCACCTTGAAAAGGATCGCCTGTTCGGATTCGTGCAGCGCGGGCGCCATCACGCTGTTCGGGCGCACCTGCAGGGCATCGCCAGAATCAAGAAGGTAAGCACGCTGGACGGCACTGCGCAGCTCGCGCACGTTGCCCGGCCAGGGATGCTGGAGCAGTGAGGCTTCACTGCCGGGCAGCAGATACTTCGAGCCCCCATAGCGCTCATTCAGCCGTTCGATGAAGAGCTCGGCCAGCAGCAGCACGTCGTCGCCGCGCTCGCGCAACGGTGGCAGGTTGAGTGGAATATCAGCCAGGCGGTAATAGAGATCTTCGCGCAGGCGGCCACTCGCGATAGCAGCCAGGGGATCACGGTTGGTCGCGGCAACGATACGGACCGGTGTCGCGGTAGCCTCGACGCCGCCGACGCGGGTGACCGTGCCGGTCTCGAGCACGCGCAGCAGGTAGACCTGCAGAGCCAGCGGCATCTCGGTGATCTCATCGAGGAACAAGGTGCCGTTCGCGGCCTGTTCGAAGACGCCCTGATGGCGCGCATGCGCGCCGGTGAAGCTGCCGCGCTCGTGGCCGAACAACTGGCTCGCGAGCAGCTCTGCCGGCACGGCACCGCAATTGATGGCGACGAATGCTCCCTGGCGCCCGCTCGCTTCGTGCAGCGCGCGCGCCACCACTTCCTTGCCCGTACCACTCTCGCCCACCAGCAGGACCGAGGCATCGGCGGGGCCGATTCGCTGGATGGCACGGAATACAGAATGCATGGCGGCCGAGCGCCCGGTCAGCCCGCGCACCGCCGGGCAGTCAAGTGGCGCTGCACCCTTGCCGGTGCGCTGCAATACTCGATGCAGCAGTGACGTGTATTGGTTGCCGTGCAACGGCTTGATCAGATACTCGACCGCGGGGCTCGACACCGCCCGCTGGGCCGATTCCAGCGTGGGCTGCGCCGTGACGATGGCAATCTGGCCATGGCGCGTGAGATCGATTTCATGGATGAGATCCATCCCAGATCCATCGGGTAATCCGAGATCGACCAGCATGAGGTCCATGCGCGTGCATCCCACCGATTCGCGCGCCTGGCGGAGCGTGTGCGCCAGGTGCACCGAGAAGCCTTCCTGCGACGCCAGTTCCCCTGCCGAGCGCGCAAACGTGCGGTCATCGTCAAGGATGAGCATATTTGGCTGCATGGTGTTTGCCTGCCGAATCGTGTGGAACGCTGCCGCCGTAAATTGGCCGACTCGCGGTCGATGCAGCGTGAACCGGAGGGTAAGTTTT
This sequence comes from Rhodanobacteraceae bacterium, assembly GCA_031425695.1. GTDB lineage: Bacteria > Pseudomonadota > Gammaproteobacteria > Xanthomonadales > SZUA-5 > JANPJV01. Next base: position 42,669 of record JANPJV010000212.1, read on the forward strand.
TGCGGCAGATATGCATCAGCGCTGTGGACTCAAGCGATGCCCTGCTCTTGTAGATCAGGTTGCTCCGGGGTGGTGCTCGCTCCCACCATAGGTCTCTCGGGCGCTACTTGAGAGCGCTTCGCACCTGTCCGAAGGGCAGGTGTTCGAAGAATCTGCAGTGCGAGCAAGCCCCCTGAGGAGGCGCCAATGCCGACCACGGGAAAGCTGAGTGCCAGGGGTCGGGTGCGCCCTTGGCGTACCGGGTTACGCTCCGGTGCGCCGGCTGCCCGACAGGGCAGCGATCTGATCCGTGAGTTGCTCGAAAATTATCGGCTTCATCAACTGTGCCGAAAACCCCGCGGCATGGGTCGTTCTGGCAAGCGATTCCGAGCCATGACCGCTCACCGCTATCACCGGCACCTCGCGCAACGCTGGCCATTCGCTTTGCCGGATGAGCGCGAGCAGCTCGAACCCATCTTTGTCAGGCATGGATACATCGGTGAGAACGATGTCGGGCTTTTTCGCCTTGATGTGCTTCCAGGCGTCGTCGACGCTGCTCGCAGCCGCTACGGCCGCGCCTTCAAAGCGCAGCAAAGCCGCAAGGGAGTAGCGGGTGGCTTGATCATCGTCGACAAGAACGATGAAGAGGCCTCGACAGCTCCCCAGACTCGTACGCGGCTGCGGGCGTGTGTCGAAAGACATCGGTTTGCTCATTGGAAAGGTTGAGCTTGACCCAAGTCATGTCCATTCAGCGCGAGGGCTAGTTGGCAGAGCGCCGCTCCACGCCGCTCTGCTTAGCTCGCGCCTATTGCCTGCTGGACGAACCGGACGAACGGCTTGCCTGCTGCAGTCCATTACCCGAGCGGGCCGATGACGCGCGCCCTTTGCCATTTGTCTGGCGGAGCTCTGCCTTGAGCTCGCTCTTGCGCTCATTGATCTGTCGTCCGAGCGCCTTCATGTCGAGGTCGGTCTTGCGCACGGTCGGGAACATCTGGTCCTCTTCCTCGCGCACATGGTGCTTGACGTATTCCTTCAGCACCTTCACGTGGGAGCCGAGTTGCTCATCGTCGCGATCGAGCGTGCGGATGACCTCGATCAGCCCTTCCAGCGTGCCGTGCTCGACCGTCGCTTCCCAGATGAGCTTCTTCTGGTCTGCTTTGTTGTCGCGCTCCAGGGCCACGAGCGCCTGCGGATAGAAGATTTCTTCCTCGGCCTTGGCGTGCACGGTGAGTTCGTCGCAAATCCGCTCCGCAATCTCGCGCTTGGCCGCGTTTCCTGACTCAGCCTCAAACTGCTTGAACAGCTCGTCGACGTTGCGATGGTCCTTGGTGAGGATCGCAATGGCGCTGTCTTCTGATTCTCCGAATCCAAACATGGTGAGTCCTTTTGTCGTGGGTGGGTTACTCGGCCTTCAACGCCTTGAGGCTGCGACGGCTGGAGCAATGCGCATGCCAGCGTGCGTTGCGCGACCGGGACCGCGACAACATCTCGACCAGCCAGCCTGTTCCCGGGTCAGGTTCACGGCGGCTCCCTGCAAGGCTTTCCTACGCCTGCAATTTTTTCGCACTGTCGAGCCGCGCTACACCCGCATTTGCAAGGCCCTGGCGGCGGCACGGACTTTGCTGAAGCCACGCGGTCGGCAACGTGGCCGACTCCTGACGGAGATCGCTATGAACAACCAGAACCAGGGCAACCAGGGCAAACAGGGCAACCAGGGCAAACAGAATCAGGGCAGCCAGAACCAAGGCGAAAACAATCAGCAACGCCAGGGCCAGGGCCAGAACGACCAGCAGCAGGGTCGCGGTCAGGGTGGCGGCAACAATGACCAGCAGCAGGGCCGCGAACAGGGCAGCAACAACGATCAGCAGCAGGGCCGCGGGCAAGCCGGCGGCAACGACCAGCAGCAGGGTCGCAGCCAAGGCGGCGGCGGCAACGACCAGCAGCAGGGCCGCGGCCAAGGCGGCGGCAACAACAACCAGGAGCAGGGCCGCGGACAGGTCGGCGGCAACGAGCAGGAGCAGGGCCGCGGCCAGGGTGGCAATAACGACCAGGGCCGTAGCCAGGGCAACAACCACGAGCAGGGCCGCAGCGGAAACAATCGCTAAATGACGACGCGCCGCCCCGCGGCACGTTCGCAATCCAACCGATAACGAGTGGAGATACACGCATGAAAGGTTCATCTTCGGAAAGCAGCAAGAGCGGTGGCAGCAGTTCCTCCTCGTCCAAAGGCAGCCAGACTGGCAGCCGCGAGGAAGACAGCAAGTCCATGAGTGGTGGCAGCAAGGGCGGCTCTTCGAATGAGTCGCGCGGCAGCAGCAGCCGTTCGGACGATTCGAATAGCCGTTCGAGCACGGGCGGCAGTCAGGGCGGCAACAGCAGCGAGCGCGGGTTTGCCGCGATGGATCCGGAAGAGCAGCGCCGCATTGCCGCCAAGGGTGGCCGGGCCGCGCAGGAATCCGGTAACGCGCATGAGTTCACCCGCGAAGAAGCGTCCGAAGGCGGACGCGCCAGTGCGGATGCACGCGCCGAGGAAAGCAGCAGCAACAGCCGTTCGGGAGGCAGCGACTCGCGCTCGGCAACAGGCACCGGCGGCAGCCGCGGCGAAAGCTCCGGAAGCAAGGGAGAGAGCTCCGGCAGCAAGAGCACTGGCTCTCACAGCAGCTCCGGCAGCAGCTCGGGCAAGAGCGGCAACAATGGCAGCAGCTCCGGGGGTCGCAAGTAACTGATTGCCAGCGGCGGTTTGAACGGGCTCGTTCCCTCCTTGGCGAGCCCGTTCGAACCAGGCTGATCGCGACACCAAAAAAGGCCGCCCATGGGCGGCCTTTTTGGTTGTCATCTGGGTCGTCTAAACCCTGGGTCGTATTGCAGTGAAGCAATCCGGCGCGTCGCCTTCATCACCTGGCGAACTGCTGCTTCGTTGCGCTCCTCACAATAAGGAATGGGGCGGCTGAACAACCGTTAGCCGCCCACCTGGATCAAGCCGCGCGCCGCGCCACTCGGGATGAGCCGCGGTCAGAATCGGAGTGCTCGATCAGCAGGTCGCTGACCAACCGCATCACCGCGGGATTCCAGCCCATGCCGATGTGGCTGCCCGGCACTTCGATGTCCTTGACCTTCGATCGCGTGCCCTGGTGGCAGCAGGTCTGCCAGGCGACGATGCCGTCCGAGCGGCTGTAGATCGAGGTGGTCGGGACCGTCGGCGGTTTGCGCAGGCGACGGATCATGGCCGAGTTCATCAAAGGCCGTTGTCCATTGAGCATTCGAAAAACCCAGGAGACATTCGTGTAATCGGTGCCGTCGTTGAACGGCGTGCCAAGGGTGATCACCTGGCGGACGCGGGATTTCAGCACCTTGGCAAGCTCGCGGGCATAGAGACCGCCGAGGCTCCAGCCAATCAGCGTGGCACGGCCGGCAAACGGACGGATCAGGTCGGCGGTGTGATCAGCCAACTCCGCGATCCACGCGTCGACGTCACCCTTGGGACCGGTGTTGAATCCGCGGCCCCAGTCCATCGCGTGAAAACCCATCGATTGGCAATGTTGGCGCAGGGGCGCAAGGGCACGTCCATCGCTGGCCAAGCCGGGGAACAGTACGATCGGATGTCCGTCTCCTCGACCTGGACTCCTGATGGACTGGAATTTATGCGAGATGAACTCGCAGGCCGCACGCAGCGGCTCGGTGCCGAGGAGTCGCAGCGGAGGTCGGGTGATGGCGTGTGCACTTGCTTGCTGGTTCATGGGGGATTCGCGCAATAAAATCGATTCTGCTGCAGAGCAATATGAATGCCAGACGCCAAGTCCTTGATCTTGTTATGGCCGAAGGCCAACCGATCGGGCAGATTGAACGGGGTGAAAACAGCCCGGTCGGCGTTTTGCTCACCGGCGACCCGTGCCCCTCAACCAGCGCGCCAAGTTGCGCCAACGCACGCCCGGCACATTCCTTGCTGCCGATTCGTGTCGGCAATCCGCCGATCCACACGGAGTCGAACATGTCCCAGAATGGCGGCCAAGGCGGTCCCAAGGGTAGCAGCAGCGGCAAGGGCCAACAGCCCGCTCCAGGCCGCAACAATTCAAACGATGGCGGGAACGGCGGAGCCGGCAAGGGCGACGCGAAGGACGGCAAGAGTGCCAACTCCGGAAGCTCCGGCGGCAGCAGCGGGCGCGCTAAGTAACGACCGAACCGATTTTTGGAGGTCATGTTGGCCGCGCAAGCGGCCTATTGACGGCGCGCTGCCACCGGGTGTGGAAGCAGTCAAGTAGCTCGCTGGCGCGAGCAACATGACCTACTCAAAGCTCAGCGGATCATTCGAAGCCTGCCGCGAAGATGGCTTCGGGCAACTGGCCAAAAATTGTGAAGCGCACTGCCGGCGTCACCGCATGCCCGCCGACGGCTGCAGGATCATGGACGTAGGCGCGTCCCACAGGGTCTGTCCGGCTGTCAGGCCAGCTGTAGAAAGATCCACTTGCACTGACGTATGTCCAGCGGCCGCGCCACTGCCGCCGAGCGTGAACGCCAAATTCGCAAAGTCGCCGGTCGGCGGGCTGAGCGGCAGTCCGGGATCTTCACTGGAAATCACCAGCACACCATTGGCGCCGCCGGGCGCCAGCGACAGCACCACGGTGAAGTTGGCATTGCCAAGCAGCGGCGGCTCCAGCGCGGTCAACTGCGGCACGTTGCCACCGCCGCCCGCGCGCCCGACGCCGCTGACCTGGGGCACATATTTGCTTTCGGTGTAGAGGGTGGGCCGATCAAAAGGCGGCACCTCAGCCGCGACTCGCGGATCGGTCAACGGCCGCCGCATGAAAGCCAGCAGCGCTGCCTTCTGCGTCGGCGTCCAGTTGCGTACACGGATTCGCGGATCCTTGTGCGGCGCGTTGAAATCGCCACCGCGGTTGTAGAACTCGACGACCTCTTCGAGGGTGGCGAAGCGGCCGTTGTGCATGTACGGGGCGCGTTCACCGACGCCGCGCAGTCCCGGCGTCAACATCGCTCCTTGCATCGCGGCATCGCTGTCGAATTCACCCCGGCCGATATCTTCCGCGGGTGGCCGCACACCGATGTAGTGGAAGCGTCCATTGGTCAGCAACGTGCCGGAATGACAGAAAGAGCAGTCCGCGGTCTGGAATAGCTGCTGGCCTTGCAGCTCCTGAGCGGTCAGCGAAGGCGTCCCGGCATTGTGCGCATCGAGTGGCGCCTGGTCGGCAATCAAGGTGCGCTCGTAGCTGGCGATGGCCATCACCAGGCGAACAGCGGTGATCTCGGCACTGCCAAACGCATCGGCAAACAGCTGTGGATAGCTGCGCGCGCCAATTTGCTGGCTCAAGGCGACGGGGACGTTCGTGGCCAACGCCAGTGGTCGAACGCCGGCGAGGCGCGCGCCCAGGTTGCTGAGCGTGACGCCGGAGTGGCCCATTTCGCTGGTGTTGACCGGCGGACCGAGCGCCTGGTTCTCGAGCGCCGCGTAGTTGGGGAACAGCACCTGATTGGTCTGTGGATCGCGGAAATAGCTGTCGGCCCGGCCATCCCAGAACAGCGAACCGGCGAAGGCGGCATTGACCACTGTGCCAGCCTTGCGCCGACCAACCTGCGGTCGCAGCCCGAACAACGGATTCGGCTGGTAATTGCCGGCCGCGTCATGGGCCGGCACGCCCGGCGAACCGATGCGGTCGTCCGCGTTGCCGAGCACCCCATCCGGGCCTGGGTGTCGGGCCGCGTTGCCAGTCAGCGGACTGCGCGGGTCGCTACCCCCAGCCTGCGGCCGGTGACAGGTCCCGCACGCCACCGTTCCGGTGAGCGACAGTTGCTCGTCCCAGAACAAGGCTTTGCCGAGCACGACTTTGGCGGGCGTCACCGGATTCCCCGGCGGAACCGGGATTGGGCCCCACGCCGTCTGTTGCGCCCACGCGGGACCGCCCAGTAAGCTCAACGCCGCGATCGTTCCTGTCAGCCAGCGGACGAGCACAGCTTTGGTCACGAAATCCTTTGGACCATTAAATCCGGCGAGCGCTGCCGGAATGTGCATCCCGACGACCTTGGAGCGCGCCGTCGACGTTACGCGAGGATAGTGGAAAGGCCTATGGCCCGCGATGCGCGACTTGTAAAAGCCACGGACGTCACCGCGCAATGCCCGCATCGCGCATCGACACACCCGCCACATAATCCAGGCTTGCGCAAACTCCGCCGGCCCGATGCAACACATCGAGCATCAGTGCGCTTTCTCAGGTGCGGCGCGCGCGATCTTCAACACGCGACTGCTGACCAGTGGACCGGCAGACCGCAGCTTTTCGACATTCGCTGCGAAAGCGACCCGGCCCTCACGGTTGAACAGCCCGAGCATGCCCCCGGACGCCGTAAAGCCAGGGTCCATGCCGATCGTCAGCAGGTTCGAACCCGCTGCCTGCACAACCGCCTGATTCCAGCCGCGATGGCTCGGCGCCACGAATACCGCGTGCGCGTCGCGCAAAGCTTCGCGCAGGCGCGTGTCCCCGGCATCGGATCGTCCGCGCTTGCCGAGGTTGATGTCCACGATTCGTAGGGGGCGCCCGTTGACGGCCCCGGTGCCGTCCGCCATGGTCCGCAAGACCGTGAATTCCTCAGCGGTGCCAATGATCACCAGCCGCGGGTCGGCACTGTCCAGTGGTGCGGGCCACTGCGTGTACTTCATGAAATTGATCACGTACGCAGCATGCAACTCCGCTTCAGTTGCCTGTCCGGCAGCCAGTGCCCCCGTCGACGGCAGCAACGCGACCAGCCACCACGCAGCTGCCCACGCGCGCCGCCACCGCTGCGCCTTTGCGGCGGCCGCGGCGCGGGCAGGAAGTGTCACCACCACCATCTGACAGTGGCCATCAGCGTACGCTCCATCTCGTTTGCCAGCGTCGCTGAGGGAAATTCGACATGCCGCGATTGCCCGAGGTTGCGGCCGACCGCCGCGAGCTCGAGGCTGTTGCTCGGCCTCCAGGCCAGGCGAACATCGAAGGTGGTGTAGGCATCGACTGCCGGCGCGGGAAGTGCGCCCACATGGCGCACCATCACGTCGAACAGAAGATTGGGGCTGATGTCGAAGGATGACCGCAGCTGCAACTGCTGTCGCGGGTCGTTGGCGAGTCGCGAGGTGGTAGTTTCGGTACTGCCGGGACGGATGCGCAAGTCGACGTCGAGCAGCAGCGCTCCCGCGCTCAACCGCCAGTCTTCGCGAAGTTGCACGAGGCCCCAGGCCTCGAGCCCGCGACTGCGTCCGTGCAACTTGTTATCGAAGAAGAACGGCCCGGTGCCGATGCGCTCGACGCTGCGCAGGCGATCGTATTCCTGGTTGAAGACCGTGAGCGAATAGGAGGTGCGCGGTGACGGCGCCGCGCGCCAGCCGAGTTCGGTCACGACCGCGACTTCCGACAGGAAGTCGTCATTGCCGACCAGCGTGAACGGCGGTGTCTGCGGCTGGAAAAGTTCCCGATCGAGGCGAGACGGGGCGCGCACGGCTCGTGAGACACCCGCCCACAGCATCGAATCAGGCGTGGAGTACCAGCTGAGGCGCAACGTCGGCAGCAACTCGGTACCCGTATAACTGTTTCGTGCCGCCCGTACGCCGCCCAGGATTCTGATCGATTCGGTCGGCGCAAATTCGTCCTGCAGGAACAGCCAGCTGTTGTGCAGGGTGCGGTCCTCGGGGAAGAACGCCTGGGTGCGGCCGTTGGTGACCTCGTCATCGAGCGACTGCATTCCCGCGCCCCAGATCAGCTCGTGGCCGGTGAAGCGCGACGTTCCGTGCTGGAACTCAAGGTTCCAGGTACCGAGATCATCGGTCAGTCCCGTGGCTATTTCGCGACGTGAATGGTCGTAGTAACCGAGTACCTGCAGGCGGTCTCCGTTCGCGCCGACGCGGCTCCAGCGCGCGAGCAGGTTGCCACCCTCGATTCGCGTCGGCACCGGCAGGAATGATTGAAAAGCTCCGCGGTACACGTCTCCCTGCAGCGTGAGCCCGTCATCGGCGTCACCCCAGTCGGATCGAAAGCCGACGTGGCTGCGCCATATCGAATCGCGCCCGGGGCTTCCATTGATCCGTTCGCTGGCCTCGCGGTCCGCGTGGCGGGCGAACAACCGCCAATGCGCTCCCCCACTCGAGCCCCCCAGCCGCGCCGACAGGATCTGCTCGTCCGTGCCAGCCATGACCGCCGCGGTGCCGCCGGACGATTCGCTTGCGGGTCGGGTGACGATGTTGATGATGCCGTTGACTGCGTTGGCGCCCCACATCGCTGCCGCCGGACCGCTGATCACCTCGATACGCTCGATCTCCTCGAGCGCGGTGTCCTGCGTGTCCCAGAACACTCCGGTGAATAGCGGGCTGTAGAGCACCCGGCCATCCTGGATCACCTGCATCTTGTTGCCGATTGCATTGTTGAAGCCGCGCGCGCTGATCGCGTAGGCATGCGTGCTTACGCGCGCGACCTGGAGGTTCGGCGCCAGCCGCAAGGCTTCGGGCAAACTGGTCGCGCCGGATCGGCGGATGTCGTCGCGGGAAATGACGAAGACCGAGGCCGGTGCCTGGGCACTGCGCTGCCCCCGTCGCGATACCGATGTGACTTCAACGTTGCCGAGATCCTCCAGGCTGAGGGCGAGCAACTGATCGCGAAAGCGCTCATCACTGCTGGCTGCCAGCGCCGGGGTGCACGCCAGGAGCAGCATCGGCAGGAACGCGCGATTGGAACGAGGCATGGTTGGTCGGGCCATATGAGTTGTTGCGATCGAATCACTGCGAACGTTCGCCGGCAGCGTTCTTTTTTTTCATTACACCATCGGGCAGTTGAGCAGACAACGCTCGATGTGTGCAGGATGCGTGAGCACCAACCGCACGTGTTCGAGCGAGTAGGCGCGCTTGTTCTGAACAGTAAAGCACGGCGTCCGCGCGCAGTGCAGACCCACCAAAAGCACAGCGTCCGCGCGCAGCGCAGACCCACCAGAAGCACGGCGTCCGCGCGCAGCGCAGACCGCTAAAGCCAAGCCTCAATTACCGGCCGCGATCTCGGCCATCAGGCGTGCGCGCTCGTTGAGCATGTTCTCGAAGCTGGCCGCAGGCAGTGGACGGCAGAAGAGGTAGCCCTGCAGCTCCTCGCAACCGTATTCGCGCAGGAACTTGAGGTGGTCTTCGGTCTCGACGCCTTCGGCGACGGTGATGCGGCCCATGTTGTGGGCCATGTTGATGGTCGCGCGGACGATGGCCTCGTCGGCCGGGTCGACGCCGATGTTGCGCACGAAGGTCTGGTCGATCTTGATGCGATCAGCCGGGAAACGCTTGATGTAATCGAGTGAGGACTGGCCGGTGCCGAAATCGTCGATGGCGATATGGCAGCCGAGCTCGCGCAACTGCCCGAGCAGTTCGAGCAGGTTGGGAATGTCCTTGATGTTGATGCTCTCGGTCACTTCCAGATCAAGGTTGTGCGCCGGCAGGCCGCTATCGCGCAGCGCTGACTCGACGACTTCGAGCAGGTTGATCTGGCGCAACTGCAATGGCGAGAGGTTGACGCTCACCCGCAGCGGCAGGCCCGAGCGGTCGATCCAGCGCTTGGCATCGACGCAGGCGGTGCGCAGGATCCACTCGCCGATCGGCACGATGAGGCCGGTGTCTTCGGCGATCGGGATGAAGAATCCGGGGCTGATCAGGCCGAGCTCGGGATGCTCCCAGCGCAGCAGCGCTTCCATGCCGATGATGTCTTCGTTGACCACATCGACCTGCGGTTGATAGTAGGCGCGCAGTTCGTTGTTGCGTTCGGCGACACGCAGCTTGGTCTCGAGATCGAGACGCTGCTTGTTGGAGACTTCCGCAACCGCCACGTACACCTGGTAGGTGTTGCGGCCCATGCCCTTGGCGCTGTACATCGCCACGTCGGCATGCTTAAGCAGGGTCTCGCCGTCCTTGCCGTCTTCCGGGAAGAAGCTGATGCCCATGCTGGCGGTGATCTGCAGCTCGTGGCCGTCGGCGAGCGTGAGCGGGGTTTCCAGCACGCGCACGATCTTGTCGGCAATGCGGATGACATCGTCGCGATGGACGATGTGGCGCAGGATCAGGGTGAACTCGTCGCCGGCATAGCGCGACACCGTGTCGGAGGCGCGCACGCTGGCGCGCAGGCGCTTACTGACGCCGCTCAGCACCTGGTCGCCGACCGAATGGCCGAGGCTGTCGTTGATGGTCTTGAAGCGATCGAGATCGACGAACAGCACGGCGAACAGCTCGCCGCTGCGGCTGGCTTCGGCAATCGCCGATTGCAGGCGGTCGTTGAACAGCAGGCGATTGGGCAGGCGCGTCAGTGAGTCGTGCAGCCCCTGGAAGCGGCTGTCGGAACGGAAACGCGCGACCAGTGCCTGCATCGCCAGGTGCGAGCCGACCATGCGCAGGACGGCGAGCAATTCCGGCGCGCGTGGCTGTGCCTTGCGACTGCCGGCGATCAGCGCCCCGACCGCGCGCTGGCCCTCGCCAAACAACGGGACGGCGAACACGCTGGCCATCCGCAGCAGCTTGAAGAAGGGCTCGCCAAGGCGCGCCGACGCGTCCTCCGCGGCAGAAAACTCGGCACTGGCGAGCACGCGTCGATACAGCTCGGTCTGCCACACCGCATGCAGCGCGCCTTCGGCGGTCCGTGGGAACGCGGCCAGCACCTGGGGCTCGCTTTCGGTGCCACCGCGCTCGATGCAGACATAGAAAAAATCCAGGCAATAGTCGGCGATCAGGCGCTTCAGTACCGGCTGCACCGCCTGCGCATCGAGCCCGCTGCGCGCCAGCCCGGCGAGCATTTCCAGCGGCGATTCAGCCTGCGCGCCAGCGGTCAACAGCACCAGCCGGCCTTTGTGGCTATCGAGCGCGATGGCGGCGACGCCGACCAGCCGCGGATCACCGCCGGCGTCGATACGCCCCTCCGAATGGCCGATGGTTTCATCGCGCACCGGCGGCAACTCGCCGATGCAGGCCTTCGCCGAGCTTTCGAGCAGCTCGACCGAATCGCGGCGGAGCAGCCGGCAAGCACGGGTGTTGGCTGCCAGGATGCGATCGATGCTGGCATCGATGATCAGTGCCGGCACCTGGATGCGCTCGACCCAGTGGGTCGCATCCGCGCCGCCGGTGGGGCCAGCAACACGCGCGGTCGGCTCGATCAGCTCGCGGGCCTGGCGCATGGCTTCGGCGGCGTTGACCGGGCTCCTGATCCACGCTGCCAGCGGCGCACTCGGGCCGCCGGGTGAATCCGGCGGCAGCGCCCCGACCGGCAGCACGCCGATGCGCGGCACCAGCCGCCAGCGCGGGTGCGCGGCGAGCAGCCGACACAGTCCTTCGCTCTCGGCGTACGGCTCGACGAACTCGACGAAGATCATCGCGAGTTCAGGTTCCTGGGCGAGCAGGCTGTGCGCCTGCACCACGTCGCGCGCCGTGTAGATCGCCTCGAATTCGGCACCGTCGAACGAGTCGAACAGGATCCGGCGATCCTCGCGGTTGGCCGCGACGATCAGCACCCCGGCGTTGCCAGGTTCTCCTTTCATCCGCGGATCCAGCGGCCGTCGCGCAGCTTGAGCTTTCCAGTCAACCCGTGCTTATGCATGAAGGTATGGGCCAGGCGATCGAGTGGGCTCGGGATCTCGATGTTTTCGCCGAGCATGAGCACGCGCTTGTCACCGCCATCCTTGGTCCGCGCGATCTGGCGCAACAGCGCAAGCACCTGCGGGGTGAGCTCGCGCTTGTCGGCGGGGACCACGTAGACGCCGAAGCGATTGGATTGCATGACGAAGCGCAGCGCTTCGGACATGCGCTTGCTGCCAGCAACGGTGATGCCGTGCTCGCGCAGGCTGGTAAGGCCGGTCTCGGTGTTCCACGAATAGATCGAATGGCCGCGGCGTTGCGCCATCTGGCGCAGGTAGGCGATCACGTCGTCACCAAAAGGTGTGTCCAGGATGACGAGGTTGCTCTTGGCTTCGAGGAGCTGGTCGTACAGCCCTTCGGGCACGTGCGCATCACCGTTGGTGCGCAGGCTGGAGAGAGCATCGTTTAGCGCCGGTTCCACCACTTGCGTGCTCGAGGCCATTGGGTGAGGTTGAGCCGAGTATATGCGGCCAAGGCACCACTGCTGTGCGCTGGCCGTGAGCGATTTGGTGGCACGGCGCAATTTGTTGCCTGATCTTGCTGCGCGGCCGAAGCAGTTGCTGGCTGCGCCCCGGCCAGACGGCATGTAGCTCGCTGCGCGACCAACATGACCTACGAAATCAAAAGCCGTCAAGTAGCTCGCTGCGCGAGCAACATGACCTACGAAATCAAAAGCCACGCGGGCGACCGGTTTACATCGTGTGCGTAGGACGCTCCGAGGCGAGCACGCCCGCGAGGATGGATTCGATCTTGGTCCTGACCATCTCGCCATCCGAACCTTCGGCGAATTGCACGCCGATGCCGGCAGTGCGGTTGCCCTGGGCACCGGTCGGCGTGATCCAGACCACCTTGCCGGCCACCGGCATGCGATCTTTCTCCTCCATCAGCGAGAGCAGGATGAAGACCTCGTCGCCGAGGTTGTAGCGCTTCTGCGTCGGCACGAAGATGCCGCCGCCTTTGAGGAACGGCATGTAGGCGTGATAGAGCGCGCCCTTGTCCTTGATGGCCAAGGACAAAATGCCTTGACGCGGAATTCCCGGTCCGGTGCTCATGCCCTAGCAGCCTGTCGGACTTTCAGCGTGAGATGCGTTGTGTGGCTGGGCGGATGGATGCGAGGCGCGGCGCGCAGCCAATGGCTCTTCCATTGGCAAGCGCCGCAACGAAGCAGACGCCGTCCAGACACGCAATCCGAAGGACCGGAAGGCCTTTTGGCGATCAGGACCACTAAATCGCGCCGAGTAATCCAAGATTCACCTCCAATTCGATCGTTAGCTGTGAGCCAAAAGGACTTCCGGCGCACTCAGGATGAAAGTCCGACAGGCTGCTTAAGCGCTCGCTCTTGCATGGAAAATTCCGCCCAACGACAACTTAAATCGTATACCAGCAAATCCTCGCGAACGCCGCTGCCGAGCAATCCGCGGGCCCGCTCCAGCTGTGTCGCGAGCGGTATCAGCCTCGACATTTCCATGCGCGAAGTCAAGCCGGTGAGCGCATCGAGTGGCGGTGTTCCGACACTCGCGCCGCGCATGCCGAAGGCGATCAGCGCCGACCAGCGCTGCAGCAGCCGGGTGCCGTCCTTGGCGTACAGAGCGGCAAAGGCGCCGGGACTGACAGCGCCCGCCGCGAGCCGTGCCAGGCGCTCGGCGAGCTCGACCCACTCCTTCCAGGTGCTCGCCTCGAGCAGCGCCTGCGCCGCCTCGGGATCGCCGTGGCCGAGTTCGAGCGCCGCATGCGCGCGCGCTTGATCGACCCCGGCCAACGCGGCGACTTCAGCGGTGACTTCCGCGCTCTGAACCGGCACCACGGGCAGGCGCTGGCAGCGACTGCGGATGGTCGCCGACAGCTTGCCGATGCGGTCGGACACCAGCAGCAAATGGGTATCGGGCACCGGCTCTTCGAGCGTTTTCAGCAGCGCATTGGCAGCCGCGACGTTCATGCGCTCGGCCGGGAAGATCAAGGCAACCTGGCGGTCACCAATCTGCGGGCGCTTCGACAGCCGCTCGGAGAGCGCGCGGATCTGGTCGATCTTGATGACCGCAGAATCCTCGGGGGTGACCTCGATCCAGTCGGGATGATTACCCGCGCGCAGCAGCAGGCAGGGCTTGCAGGCACCGCAGGCATGGCCGTCCGCAGCCGGCCGGGCGCAGAGCAGCGCGTGGCCGACCTGGCGCGCGAGGTGCAGCTTGTGCAATCCGCCCTCGCCGTGGATCAGCAAGGCGTGGGCGACGCCGTCGCGTACATGGCTGGAAGCAAAGCGCGCGAAACACGGCGCATGCCAGGACAGTCGGGTGCTCAGCTCCAACGGGGTTGCGCTCATCGTCAAGGGGCCCGCTGAAGCTGGAATTTTCGCACGGCGGCGTTGTGTTCTTCGAGCGAGGCCGAGAACACATGGCTGCCGTCACCGCGTGCGACGAAGTACATCGCCGGTGTCGTCATCGGCTGCGTTACCGCCAGGATCGCCGCCTTGCCCGGCAGCGCGATCGGCGTCGGTGGCAGGCCGAAGCGGGTGTAGGTGTTGTACGGCGTGTCGGCTTCGAGATCGGCCTTGCGGATATTGCCGTCGTAGCTCGCGCCGAGCCCGTAGATCACGGTCGGATCGGTCTGCAGTCGCCAGCCCTGGCGCAGGCGGTTGACGAAGACACCGGCGATCTGCGGTCGCTCGCCCGACTGGCCGGTTTCCTTTTCGATGATCGAGGCCAGGATCAGCGCCTGGTATGGATCGGCCAGTGGCAGGTCTTTCGCGCGCTTTTCCCATGCCTGTTCGAGCAATTTCTTCTGCGCCCAATAAGCGCGCTTGAGCAATTCCAGATCGGTAAAACCGCGCGGGAAAAAATAGGTGTCGGGAAGAAACAGGCCTTCCGGATGCTTTTCAGTGGCGCCAACGCGCGCGAGCACCTCGCCATCGGGCAAGCCGCCGATCGTCTGTTCGAGCTCAGGCAGCTTGGACAACGCGACGCGCAAATCGGCAAAGCGCGAGCCCTCGATGATGGCCAGCCGGTACTGCAGCACGCGGCCGTCGGCAATCGCCTGCAGCAGCGCGCGCGGCGATGCCTGCGCGGAGATCCGGTATTCGCCGGCCTTCAGCTTCTTGGCCACGCCCATCTCTTCGGCCAGCAGCCGCCACTGCCAGTACGGTGCAGCCGATACCCCGTCGCGTTGCAACACGAGCGCCAGATCTTTCAGGCGCATGCCGCGGGCGAACTCGACCACGCGCTCGCCTCCGACGAGCGGCGCCTGCGTGAACCGATGGTAGTCGCGCCAGCCGAACCACGCAGCAGCGCTCAAGGCGCCGGCCAGCAGCAGCAGCAACAGCAGCCCGCGTACGCGGCCATGCACAGTACGAGGCGGCTGGGTGGGCGCGCTACTCGCGCGGGCACGTGTCTTCTTTTTCGGAGCGCTCATGGCGAAACCTGTGGGTCCGGACCTTGTCCGGACGCTCCTGTCGCAAAACACTGTTCCCAGGCAGATCGCAGGGAGCGCACTTCCTCGTCCGGCAAGTAGCGGCGGCTTCCGAGCGAGATCGCGGCGCGCGGCCCGCGCACGGCGTTGGTGAGCACGCATTGCTCGGCTCGACCGACATCGGCGACGCTCAGCTCGCGCACCTGCGCGCCGCGCTCGAGCATCCAGCGCCGGCCGATGCCCGCGACTCCACAGCCCTCGACGGGCGGCGTCAGCCACTGGTCCGCCATGCGAATGAACACGTTCGCGGCCGTCGCGCAGATCACCCGGTTCTCGCTGTCCAGCATCAGTCCCTCGTCGAATTCATCGGTATTCCATTCCCTGCGCGCGAGCACCTGTTCGAGCCGGTTCAAGTGCTTCAGTCCAGCCAACGCCGGCTGTCTAGCGAGCTTGAGGTCGCACCAGCGCAGCTTGAGATCGGCAGCCGCATCGAACCGCAGAGGCTGCACCTGCAACAGCGTGCGCGGCGTCAACACGGGGGGCCGAGCATAACCGCGAGGGCCGCTGCCTGCGGTCAAGACCAGCTTGACGATGGCGTGCGGCAGATCCGCGCAGGCATCGCGAATCTCTTCGCGCAGACGTTTCACGTCCGGCAGCGGCAGCCCGAGCCGCTCGCAGCCAAGGCCGAGGCGCTGCATGTGCCAGTCGAGCAAAGGGGCTTGCCCGAAGGCACAGCGGATGGTCTCGAACAGCCCGTCGCCGTAATGCAGGCCGCGGTCGTCCGCCGGGATGGTTGTCAGATTCACGGGGGATCAGTAATGCGCGTTGACCGGGAGCATAGAGCCCGGCGACTTGACGTAGGTCACGTTGCGCCCACGTCGTCCGCGGTTGGGCGGCAAATTGTATCGGGCGCTACGTGACACCGCCGCGCCGTCACGTAGCGCCCGAAAAGGCTTGTCGCCCAAAGCGGATGATCCGCGGGCGCAACGTGACCTACGTCAAGGCATCCGCATCCGACCGATGGCGGCGAAAGGCGTCACGCACCTGCTCGCGCAGCTGTTCGTCATCCCAGGGCTTGGTCAGGAACTTGAAGACCGAGCCGCGGTTGACGGCCTCGGTGACGACCTTGAGATCGGTGAACCCGGACAGGATGATGCGCACGGTGTCGGGATGCAGCTGCGATACCTTGCTCAGGAATTCCGTGCCGGACATTCCCGGCATGCGCTGGTCGGAAATGATGACCTGGATGTCGTGCAGGGCGAGCATTTCGAGGCCTTGCTCGCCGCCGTTCGCATGCAGGATGCGGTAGCCGTCGCGCCGCAGCATGCGCGTCAGCGATGCGAGGATGCCGGGATCGTCGTCGACCATCAGCAGCGTGCGCTGATCGGGGCCCGCGTCGGGCGCGAGCACCATCCGGCGGCGAGAAGACAGCTGCTCCCTGAAGCACGCTGCAGAGACTGCCGTGCTGTACAGATGACCCTGCATCTCGTTGCACGCGAGGTTGCGCAGGAAATTGAACTGGCCCTGGGTTTCGACACCTTCGGCCACCACGCGAAGCTGCAGGCCGTGCGCCATCGCAATGATGGCCTTGGCAATCGCCGCATCCTCCACGTTCTTGGTGATGCCATCGATGAAACTGCGGTCGATCTTGATCATGTTGAAGGGAAAGCCCTTCAAGTGCGCGAGCGAGGAATAGCCGGTACCAAAATCGTCCAGCGCCAGGCCGACACCGAGGCGGCGCAAGGCCTTGAGGGTCGCGGCAGCCGCGACCGGATTATTCATCACGGCACTTTCGGTCAGTTCGAGCTCGAGCATGCGCGCAGGCAACCGATGGCGAGCGAGCGCCGCTTCCACGAGTTCCACCAGGTCGCCCTTTTCGAACTGAACCGACGACAGGTTCACCGCGACCGGCACCGCGCCCAGTCCCTCGGCGATCCAGGCGGCTTGCTGCGCGCAGACCGAGTCGAGCACAAAGGCGCCGATCGGAATGATCAGGCCGGTCTCTTCAGCGAGGGTGATGAACTCGGTCGGCGCCATCAAGCCCCGGACCGGATGCGCCCAGCGGAGCAATGCCTCGGCACCGACGGCCTCACCGCTGATCATGTCGACGCGCGGCTGGTAGTGCAGCACGAACTGGCGTTCGGCGAGCGCATCGCGCAACTGGTGTGCCAGCTCGAAACGCTCCTCCATGCGCGAATTGACCGCCTTGGAGAAATAGGTGAAACGTGCTCCGGATGTCTTCGCCAGTTTCAGCGCCGACTCGGCGTTGGTGAAGAGTTCGTCGCCGGTTGCTCCATCCACGGGATACAGCGAAATGCCGGCCTGGGCCGACACATTCAGCTTGCGATCCGCAACGTAGAACGAGGTACTCAGCGCCTTCAGGACGCAGTCCCACAGGGCGGTCGGCTCTGCATCTGCAGCGTATGGCGCCGCCACCGCGAATGTGTCGGCACCGATGCGGGCGAGCGCGTAGGGTTCCACCAGGAACTGCCCGAGGCGAGTGGCGACTGCGCGCAGCAGTTCATCGCCGGCGCCGCGTCCCAGGCTGTCGTTGACCTGGGTGAAGCGCTCCAGGTCGAGCACCACCACGCTCACGTTCGCCTGATCCTGCTTCGCCGCGTGAACGAACTTGTCGAGGCGATCCTTGAACAGCGTGCTGTTGGGCAAACCGGTCAGGACGTCGTAGAAGGCCAGGTAATCCAGCCGGTGTGATTTGTCGATGTAGTCGACTGCGAACGAGATGTCGTCGGCGAGCTCTCTCAACAGCTTCAGCTCAGTCTCGTGGAAAAAGTTGAGCTCGTTGGAATAAAGGGCCAGCACGCCGACCGACGCGCCCGCGACCAGCAACGGAAAAACCGCCAGAGAGCGTACGCCTGCCTTTTTGTATTCCTCGCCCAGCAACACCCTGGGATCGTTCTGCGAGTCATTTGCTACTGCGACGGTACGTTCGCGGATGACCCATGCTGCCATGGTATTCGGGTCCGATGCATTGCATGCCAGCAGGCGTTCGATCTTCGCCACGAACGGAGGATCTTTGCCAGCGGACGCAACCACGTCGAGCGCCAGGGCACCCGGCTTCAACATCCCAATCATCGCCATCCGGAACCCGCCGTGCTCGACAGCGATTTCGCAGGCCCGGTTGAACAGCTCGGCGCGATCGCGCACGCGCACGATCAGCCCGTTGATCCCACTCAAGACCGCATAGACCCGATTGAGATTCTTGATGCTGAGCTCCGAGCGCTTGCGCTCGGTGATGTCAAAGTTCACGCCGACGATGCGCGCGGGCTTGCCATCAGCGCCTGGCCGTACCTGTGCGTGGGCTTCGATGAAGCGGACTTCGCCGCCCGGCCAGACCACGCGAAATTGCGTGTGGAAGCCCTTGCCGCCGGCAACGGCCTCGGCGAACTCGGCTTCGGCGCGGGCGAGATCCTCGGGATGCAGGCCTTCCTGCCAGGCACTGTAGGCGCCACTGAACTCCCGTTCAGTGGTCCCATAGAGGGCATACATCTTGGCGTCCCAGTACAGTTTGTTGGTGACCAGATCGAGGTCCCAGATCCCGATTCCAGCCGAACCGGTCGCCAGCGCGAGCCGTTGCTGGCTGTCTGCAAGCGAATCGATCGCAAGCTTGGTGTCGGTGATGTCGGTCGCAACTGCGGCGATGCGGATCAGGGTCCCGTCCGCGCCGAGCACCGGGTACCGGCGCGCGTGAATCCAGCGGATCGAGCCATCGGGTCGGACCAGTCGAAACTCAGCGTCGGACGGATCGCCCGGGTTCGCGTCGTTGCCTTCGATGAATTCCGCTCGGTCGTCGTCATGAATCGCCGCTATCCACGAGGCCGGATCTTGGTATGCGCTTTCCTGACTGCGACCCCAAGTCTTTCCATAAGCCGGGCTGACGTAGAGAACCCGACTGCGGTCTGCATTTAGTAGAAAGAAAACTTCCTCGACGCTCTCGGCAAGCTGCCGGAATCTTGTCTCGCTCTCCTGCTGGTCGAGCTCCGCGAGGCGGCGGCTGCTGATGTCGAGGTGCATGACCACGGCGCCAATCGACTCAGCGGACGCGACCGGGCTCGCTCTCATCAGGAACCAGCGCTGTTGCCCTGGCGAATGACACGGATACTCCAGGCTGAAGTTTTCCGCGTCGCCGCTCAATACCGCACGGATGCCGTTTGCCGCTTGCCGCGCAAACTCGCGCTCGTCGCCGTCGGCGCGGTCGCTGACGTCGAGGTAGTTGGTCCCGACCCCCAGGCCTCGGCACTGAACCGAGTTGGCATCCGCCAACGACTGCCATGGCGCATTGACGGACGAGATCTCACCGCGACTGTTGATCAGGCAGATGTGCAGCGGAAGTGCATCAAGCGTGGCCGCATGGCGGGCCGCAGCTCGATGGCGCATGCCATTCTGCGCGTGCCGGAGCAACAACGTATTTCCCTCGGCGTCAAAGACGCTGTCGATTTCGCCGGCGGTAATTTCGTCCAGGCGTCCTTCAGTCGCCCGGAGGGTCGCGATCAGCGAGGCAATTTCGTCCGTAATGCCCGGCGAATCGCTACTCCCCGTTGTGGGCATCGCAGTCAGGAGATTCATGCTGGGTGGGACTCGATGCCAAATGTGTCGAACAAGACTTGTGTCTGGCTGAGCGTGCCCACGATCCGTCGCACCGGCAGGGGCGACAACCGGATCAGCGTCGGCGTCATCATGATTCCCTCTGCCAACGCACGCCGTGGCTCGCTGCATACGTCGACCACTTCGATTTCGTGCTGCCCGGGCAGATATTTCCGCGAGAATTCGTTGAGATTGGCAACCGCCTGGGCCGAGTTGGGCGCGTCCTCGGCTACAAACAGCCGGAATTTATGCAGCACATTGGCGCTCATGACCTTGATTCATCGTCGACCGATGCGACATCGGCGCCGCGCAGTTCGCGCATCCTTGAGCGGCCCTGGACCAGTTCGCGCTCACGGCTCTGGGTGGTCCGCGCCAGTAGTTTCTTCTCCACCTGTTTGGCGACAAGCTCGGTCTGCAGCGACTTGGCACGTACCTCGAGGACTGCTTCCTCAGCATCCAGGCGCACCCGCTTCAGCTCGTCGGCGACCTCGGCAACCTCATCAGCAAGACGTTGGGCAGCTTCCTTCTCCCAGCGCAGAGTGCCCATCAGGACTTCGCCGCCGGCCGTGTAGATATCGGCAAGCGTGACCCCATCGTCGCTCAGGATCAGCTCCCGGACCTGATTGGAATGGGAGGTGCCGCGCGACTTGATCACCGACATGCCGCGATTGCGCTCCCCGGCCTGCACCAGATAGTTGAGGTGGATCCAGGTGTCGGCCAATGTCGAGATATGCAGCGGCGAGCGGCCACCGGGGTGATTGGACAGTTCATCGAGCAGGCTGGTGCAAACCAGGGTGACGCCCATTGCCTTCGACCAGTCGATCAGGCGCTCGGCGACGGAGTGCGCGGTCGCCTCGTTGCCGCTCTTGGACAGGGTGGACACGGGATCGATGACCAGGCTGCGGGCACCGTGGTCGCGCGCCAGTGACTTGATACGAACCAGCAAGGTCTCGGCGCTGCCGGTGATGGTGAGTGCCGAGATCACTTTGAGCAGCCCGCTGTCGACGAAGGCTTGAAGGTGGATGTTGACGGAGGTGAGGTTGCGGATGACCTCGGAACCGTCAGAATCGAAACTGACGAACATCGTGCGCTCACCGCGTCGACACGAAGCTTCGGCAAAAGCGCCACTGAGCGTCGTCTTGGCGGTTCCGGGAAAGCCCGTGATCAGCACGCAGGCGCCGCGGTAATAGCCACCGCCGAGCATGGTATCGAGGCGGTCGACCCCGCTGGAAACCCGCTCGAGCGTGCTCGCCGCATCGTTGCGGCCCAGGGTGCGCGCTATGGCAACGTCGAATCCCTCTTCACCAATGACGAACGGCGATTCGTCTTCGTTGAAACTCGAACCCCGATATTTCTGGACGCGCAGGTTGCGCTGAGAGACGCCCTCGTCGACACGGTGA
The DNA here is from genome assembly GCA_031425695.1 of Rhodanobacteraceae bacterium. Taxonomy (GTDB): domain Bacteria; phylum Pseudomonadota; class Gammaproteobacteria; order Xanthomonadales; family SZUA-5; genus JANPJV01. The sequence continues at coordinate 63,669 of JANPJV010000212.1, forward strand.
TTAAGGACCACGGCACAGTCGACCATGAATTGCATGAATCCAAAGGCTTGCCCTTTGTCGCTGCTCGTGTCTGCACCCGCCTTTGCCGTGATCAATCCGGTCAGTTCGTGCGCAATCAGCCATTCATGCAGGCGGTAGACCTCGCGCCGTTGCGTCGCTGCGTCCGGCAACAAGGCCAACAGGATATCCAAGGCGTCGAAGACGATACGGCGCGCACCCATTTCGGCTGCCACTGCGGCCAGGCTCGCCAGCATTCCCCCAAGGTCGAAGCTACCCGACTGGATCAAATCAGGGGATGGCTGAGCGTCCAGGAAAAATAGATCCGGCTGTAACTCATCCAGCCGCCATTTGAAACCTTCGACGTTGGCAATGATGCGCTGCGGCGCCTCTTCGAACGCGACGAAAATCCCGGGCTCGCCGAGATTGCGCGCTCCGTGGACCAGGAACTGGATGGCAAAAATGGTTTTCCCGGATCCCGGCCCGCCCAGCAGCAGGGTCGTGCGCCCCGTCGGCAGCCCGCCCGCGGTAATTTCATCGAAACCGACTATTCCCGTAGGAGATTTGGCCAGGGTGGGTGCTGGCTTGAGGACTGTCGCGGTGTTCGTACTCATCTCGGTTCCTGCAGGTTCTCGGTTCGGGACCGTCTGACCGCTGGAAATCACGGAGAGTTGGCAACTATCTCATCGGGCGCTTCTGCGTGTGCATCTTTAGTGTAACCGTGCGGGATCGTTGTGCCGCTGCTAACACGCAGGTGGTGAGTCCGCGATTTGGAAGGTAGCGCCGGCGCCTCGCTCGCGTTCGTTTCCGGTTCTACAGGGCCATATTGACCAATTACGCGAGCGCCAGCTATTCGGGCGAGCCCTTAAGTACAGTTACCTATCTAGTCTTCGGGGATCTTGCCCAGGGCTTTGGCCAGCGTGCCCAGCAGTGCCTCGGCCGTGTACGGCTTGGCGACGAAGAAGCGGACGCCGGCGCCCACCGCTTTGGCGCCATCGCTGCTGGCGGTCAGGCCGCTCGATCCGACAATCCTTGCATCGGGATCAATTGCCTTGATGGCGACAATCGTCGCCGGGCCATCCATGATCGGCATCGCCATGTCGGTCAGTACCAGCGCGATCCGCTGCCCATGCTGGGCGTAGAGCGCAACCGCTTCGGCGCCGTTGCTAGCGAGCATGACGCCATAGCCAAAGCGCTCCAGCGTACTGCGCACGACCTTGCGAATAGCCTCCTCGTCGTCGACGACCAGGACCATCTCGCCGGCCCCACGCGGCAACCCGGCCTGCTTGACGACGGCTTGCGCCGCAAGCGCGTTCGCTGCATTGGCGGGCAGGTAGACCTTGAACTTGGTCCCCTTGCCGGGCTCGCTGTAGAGATTGATGAAACCACCGTGGCCCTTGACGATCGTCAGGGTGGTCGAGAGCCCGAGCCCAGTACCCTTGCCGATATCCTTGGTGGTGAAGAACGGGTCGAAGATCTTCTCTCGAATGTCGGACGCGATGCCGCTCCCGGTGTCGGTCACCTGCACCATCACATAGGGTCCAGGGTGAGCGTCGACATTCATTGACGAGTAGGTCTCGTCGAGCACGATGTTCTGCATGCTCACGTCGAGCTTGCCGCCATCGGGCATCGCATCGCGCGCGTTGACGCAAAGATTCAAGAGCACCTGGTGCAACTGGGTCAGGTCGCCGCTGACCGTCCACAGATCAGGGCTGGTATTCAGGCGCAATGCAATTGACTTCGGAATCGTCTCTACCAGCACCGGCAGCAGTTCGTGTGCCAGGTGCGCAAGGTTGACAGTCGCATGCTCGCCTTCCATCCCGCGGGCGAAGGTGAGCATTTGCTTCACGAGGTCGGCGCCGCGCTTGGCACAGCTATGCAGCAGATCCAGCGTTTCGAGCGCCTCCTGGTTATCGGCCAGGTCGCTTTTGAGAAATGCGATCGACGACAAGATCGGGGCCAGGACGTTGTTCAAATCGTGCGCGATCCCGCCAGCGAGCGTGCCGATGCTCTCCATTCGCTGGGCGCGAATGGATTGAGCCTCCAGGTCCTTTTTCTCGGTAATGTCGGTGCTGATGATGAGCAGCGCACGCGGCTGTCCAGCCTTGTTGCGCACCAGCGACCATTGGCTCGACACCAGCCGCGGACGTCCGCCGCTGCCACGCACCTGCAACTCGCCAGACCAGCCGCCGCGCGCCAGCGTCACTTCCCTGGCTTCCTCCACCTTGGCCAGGTCGATGTACAGATGCTGGATCGACGAGCGCGTCGCGACGTCTTGTCCCTCCAAGCCATAAAGGCGCTCGGCGCCCTTGTTACAGTAGGTCAAGACCAGGTCGAGATCGCGCACCACGATGGCATCGCGCGCTTCATCGAGCAGGGCCGCTTGCTCCGCGATGCGCGCCTCGTCCTCGTTGCGAGCGGTGAGTAAGGTCGCTATTTCAAGATCCCTGGCGCGTCGCAGATCACGCAGGACGACGAGAATCGAGGTCCGGCCAGCTTCGAGGAAAGGGGTCGCGACGAACTCCAGCGGAATCGTGCCGCCCTGCAGCAACACGACCTCTTCTTCGATCACCGCCTCGGCGACGGGTTGGGAATGCAGCATCGCAATGCGCCGACCGACGCTTTCTTGGTACCGGGCATGAAACAGCAAAAGTGGCGGACCGCCGAGCAACGCATCCGCGTTGGTCAAGCCGAGCAGGCAAAGCAAGGCCGGGTTGCCGTACTCGATACGATCATCGGTGATGACGAAGACCGCTTCGGGCAGCACATCCAGTAGCCGGTAACGCTCTCCTGCCTTTTCCAACGACTCTCTCCGCGCGGCGCATTCCCACGTCTCAATCTCGGCGGTCGACGATCGGCGCAAAAAGGTGGGAAGCAAGGCCCGCTGTGCCGCGAGTGTACGCCGCAAGTCCCAAGGGTCAAGCGACAGCCCCGCGGTGACCCGCGCGGGGGGGCGTGAGCAGCCAGGTCGAATCGAGGGCAGCCCCGGGCTCTTCCCGAGGATCGTATAGGGATATTTCCGTACGTGTTCGTGCGAATAGCGCGTGAAAGTGCGTGCACGGAATATTCACTCACCCCAGCCGCTCGAAGTGAGCCGGCAACAGCAAACGGCTCAGTACATCGGGTAGAGGGCTGGGGCCCACAGCATCAACAGGAGAGTGGTCATGAACAAGAAAATTGCGAGGTTCGCTGTGGCAATCGGTACGCTGGTGTTGGCGGGTGGGGCGATGGCCGCGACCGACACTGCCAATCTGACGGTCGGTGCCACCGTAGAAAATGCCTGTGCCATCAGCGCCGGCAGCCTCAGCTTTGGCACCTTGGCTCTCGAAGTCAACGCCGGCCTGGGAACCGTGACCGCAGCCAACCACGATGCAGATTCTGGCGCCTCGATCTCGGTCGTTTGCACCAACGGCGCGTCGGCCGCGATCACCGGCGGCTTGGGCGCAAACGCTGCCGGTTCGGTCAGGAAAATGATCTCGGGCTCGGATCTGCTCTCCTATGAGCTCTATACGGATAGCGGCCGTGGGACCGTTCTCGACACGACTACTGGGTCGATCGCCTATACCGGCACTGGCGCGGCCACGACGAACAAGGCGGTTTACGGTCGCATCACCGGCGCCCAGCTCGCGGCGGCCAAGAAGGGGACGTACTCCGATACCGTCGCGCTGACCATCACGTACACGCCGTAATGGCCAGGCGCCTCCGCGGCCCGTTGCCAGTCTGGTTCCTGCTGGCAGCGGGTATGGGCTGGTCCGCAGCAACGATGGCAGGCATCGCGGTGTCGCCTGTCGTTCTGGAAATTGACTCGCCAAGGAAGGCGATTGCGGTCACCGTGACCAATACCGGCGAGCAAGCCGTGACCTTTCAGACCGCCACCCTGCTGTGGAAGCAGGTCGAGGGCGCCGACCAGAATGAGCCCACCGACGATTTGCTGGTGGTCCCGGCGATCGTCGAAGTGCCGGCCAAGGCGAGCCAGGTGTTTCGGGTGATGCTGCGCAGCCGGGCGCCATCGCCGGTGGAAAGAAGCTACCGGATCCTCCTCGAAGATATCAGCGAGGCGGTGACTGCTGAGGCTGGCAGCGCCAACATCAGCTTCAAGTTCGCGCACAGCCTGCCGGTCATGATTGCGCCCGCTGGCGAAGTCATCAACGCCGTTCATTGGCAGGCTTGCCGGCCTGCATCCGCCGCATCGATGCCGGCATCTGCCTCGGCCGAGGCCTGTGTGCGCCTGCGCAACGCAGGCAACCGCAGAGTCAAGGTACAGGCACTGACGCTGACCGGCGACGGCTGGCAGGAAGTGTTGACGCTTGAGAATGGGGTGAATGTGCTCGCCGGTGCCGAACGCGAATGGCACATACCCGTCACTCGCGGCCGTGAGGGCCCGGTACAAGGGGTCAAGGTGTTGACGGCGCACGGCGAAACGCTCCAAGCCGAGCTGACAGAGTTTTAGGGGCCGGTCCCCAGCGCGGTTCTGGGTCAGCCCATGACCCATGTCCCCAGTCATCTTCTCAAGAATCGATATGCCCGCCCGGATCACCCCGAATGGTGCGCCACCCCGAGCGCGGCTGCTGAGCTCGCGAGGATGGACGCATGGCCTGGCGTTGGCTTTGCTCGGCGGAGCATCACTGGCCGCGCCGCCGGCAGCGCCGGTTGATCGCGCGCCGCCCGCCGCGGCAGCGCCGGCATCGGAATCCCTGCTGCTCGAAATGACCGTCAACGGCAAGCGTCTCACCGAGGTCGTCTTTGCCGAGCAGTTGGCCGGCGGTTCGCTGCTGATTCCAGTCGAAGCGTGGACGCAGGCCCGGCTGGCGCCATTGGCACAGACCACAGCGATGAGCGACGGCACCCCGGCCTATGCGCTGGATGCCATCGCGGGCGCCACGCACACACTCGACAGGCAGGCGCTGAGCCTGCTGGTGTCGGCGCCGCCAAGCGCCTTTGCCGGCGCCAGTATCAACCTCCGTGATGGACTGGCTGCGCCACCACCGCGACCTTCGCCAGGCGCGATGCTGAATTACGATGTGTCGCTGAGTCATGACGCCGGAACGGCCAGCGGCGGTGCTGCGCTGGAAGCGGTGTTCTTCAGTGCCATGGGCAATCTGGTCAGCTCGGCGCTGGTGACCGATACCGGGACCGAGCGCTATGCCACGCGACTCGACACTTACTGGCGCTATGACCTGCCGCAGCGCATGGAAGCGCTGGTAATCGGCGACACGGTGGGCGTTGGTGGCGGCTGGAGCAGCCCGGTGCGCTTTGGCGGCATCCGCTGGGGACGCGATTTCGGCCTGCGACCCGGATTTGTGACGCTGCCACAAATCTCGCTCACGGGCGCGGCGGCGCTGCCGTCAACCGTGGATGTGCTGGTCAATAATGTGGTGCAGTCCAGCCAGCCGGTGCAGCCGGGGCCCTTCGATCTCACCGATGTGCCGATCGTGACGGGCGCCGGACAGATCGGCCTGGTGGTGCGCGATCTGCTGGGGCGCGAAACCGTGATCCAGCAAAGCTACTACGCGGCGCCTGTTCTGCTGGCGCCCGGTTTGAGCGATTTTTCCTTCGAAGCCGGCTGGTTGCGGACTGGCTATGGGCGCGACAGCGACTACGGCGCGAGCTTTGGCGCGGCGACCTGGCGCCAGGGCATCAGCGATAGCCTGAGCGCCGAAGGCCGCGTGGAGTTGCAAGCCAATCGCTGCGCCGGGGGCGTGTCCATCGCCAGCCTGCTCGGCACCTGGGGCGTGGGCTATACGGCGCTGGCTGCCTCCAGTGGCAACATTCAAGGCCCATCCGAGAGCGGGCAGTTGCTGAAACTGGGCCTGGAGCGCAGCACCGGCCGGGCGAGCGCAACGCTTAGATACGAGCGCGCCAGCCGCGGGTTTGCGCCATTCGGCGAAGCCATCGGCCCGCTGGCCGCTGGGCAGCGCAGCCGGGAAAGTTGGCTGGCCAGTCTGGGTGGTTCCCTTGGCGGACCCATTAGTGCTGCGATGAGCTATGTGCGGCAATCGCGTTGGAACGGTGACCGGGTGCAGTGGGTGGGGCTGTCGTTGAGCGCTCCGCTCGGGCAGCACGCCAACTTGAACGCATCGATCAACAAGCGACTCGATGGCGACAAGGGCTTGAGCGCGGGGGTGTATGTCAACGTCCGTCTTGACGATCGCATGTCGGCATCTGCGCAAATGGACCGTGACAGTCGTGGCGAACTGCAGGGCAGCCTGTCGGCCGAGCGCAATGCCCCCGCCGGTCCGGGCCTTGGATGGCGGGTGCAGGCCAGCAGCACCGCTGGTCAGCGTGCCAGCGGCGCCCTGCACTACAACAGCAATTACTATGAGTTGGGATTGCAGGCGGTCGTTGACCGGCAGGTGGCTGCGCGCGTCGGCGCTCGCGGTACCGTGGGCTGGTTTGAGCACATGCCGTTCGCCTCGCGTCCACTGGGCGAGAGCAGCGTGGCAGTGGTCAAAGTGGACGGCATCGAGGGTGTGCCCGTGTACCGCAGCCATCAAATCGCGGCCGTGACCAATGCGCGCGGCCTGGCGTTCGTCGCCGGCGTGTTGCCATGGCAGAAAAACCAGATCTCGATCGACCCGGTAGACCTGCCACTGGATGTAGAAGTCGCCAGCCCGATCCAGGAGGTCACACCCTATGCGCGAAGCGGCGTGCTGGTCGACTTCGGCGCGCGTCGCAGTAGACAGGCATTACTGGTGTTGCTGCAGCCCGATGGCACGCCAATTCCGGTCGGCGCCAAAGTGCGCCTGCTGCCGGGCGGCCCCGAGTTTGCCTTTGGTCGCCGCGGCGAGGCCTGGGTATCCGATTTGGCGGAGCGCAGGCAGGCCATTGAGGTGAGTTGGCCCGCAGGCGGCTGCACGCTCACTCTCAATGTGCCGGCCAGCCCGGATGGAACCCCGGGCAAGATCGGCCCACTGGAATGCGCTGCAGCAGGGAAGCCATGAATACGCTACGTCTCCATTCGACTTGGGCGCGCATTGCCCGCGGGCTCGGACTTGTACTCTGCGCTGTCACCGGCATGGCGCATGCCGGTAGCTGCTCGGTAAGTTCCAGTGGACTGGCCTTCGGTACCTACCAGCCACTGACTTTCCCGGGCAAATTGACGTCCAACAACGTCAACAGTACCGCTACCGTTTCGATGGTCTGCACCGGCATCAGTCAAGGAGGCAGCTACAGCATCAGCCTGGGAGCTGGCACCTACGGCAGCGGCGACCGTATCAGCACCCGGTACATGAACAACGCCAGCAACGGCGGCGACTACATGAGCTACAACATCTATACCCAAGCCACTTATCTGACCGTCTGGGGCAACACTTTGGGATCGTTGCTGGAAGGCAGCCTGGCGACTGGCAACAGCAATCTCTCGCATACGGTCTATGGCCGAATCCCCGCGAGTCAGACCACCCTGAAAGCTGGCTCCTTCGCTGACTCGCTGACGATCACTGTCACCTACGATCCGTGAGCGCGCGAGCACGCCGACACACTCACCAATGAATGCGGTCTCTGGCTGGTCGCTGGCACCTCGGGGATCCCAGACGCGCAGACCGGCGAGCTGCACCCGGAATTGCAGGGCGAGCTCCAGGCCGCGGAGATTCTCGCGGTAAAGGTATAGGAAATTCAAACGCCCTTTCCGCCGGCCTGGCGAGTAGGCGATGGTCGCGCAAGCGCCGGGATGGGCAGGAATCAGACGTTCGCGGGTGGGATTTCGGCATCGCGGGGCCGCGCAGCCTCGCTGTCCATGGCCTTTACTCGCCGACTCCCGACGGCGGGCCGAGCGCACGCCGGCGGCAGGTTGGCTGGAGCATGTTGCTATCGACGGTCGGGCTGATGCTCGAAGTGATCAGCAACAATGGGCTGCCGATATTTTCGACGTGCCGCTAGCCATAATTACACTGATTGACGAGGACACGCAGCAGGTCTGCGGCTCCGCTGGCGAACTCGGCAGTGCGCCTGGCGCGGGTGGCGCCAAGGCCTTGTCCTATACTTCGCAAAAATCGTGGTCTGCTCCCTATTGCTCATTTGTCAGCATGGCGATCTTTGCCATGGTGCGGCGCCGTTCGATAGTGGTCGCCCAAGACATCTTTGCCCCAGTCTCCCTTGAACTCACGCCAAACGCCATGAATGTGATTGGCGTTGTCCTGCGTGTTGTCGTACTCGATTAAAAAGGTGGAACCCTGGATACGATAGTAGTGGCCCTCGCCTTTCTCGCGGCTGCCCATCCAAGCGAACTTGACATTCGGTAGGTCCGCCCGGATCCGCGCCAAGCGCGCCTGTACCACCGCGGGCGGCTGGACAGACGCGTACTCCTCAATCAACGAAAGCAGCAGCCCCTGCTGCGCCTCGGTCAGCTTCGAATAGGCAATCCCTTTGTCATCTTGAATTGCCGCCTCGCGAGAGTTTCCTGTGACGATGCCGAAGCGTGCGCTGCTGCCGAACGGCGCGGTGTTGCCGATCACGGCCATTTGGGTTTGATCCGCGCTCAACGACTTAACCAGAGTACGGCCCAGATCTTCCTCCGCGGCGAGCGCGCGGGTGCCTTTGCGCGGCCCCACGCCGACGTCGGCAGGGTTCGCGCCCGTGAACTGCGGGGTGCTCGCGACGAGCTTTCCGTCTACCACCGTCCAATTAAACGAGGTGTGGTGGCCCTCATACCGCCAACCCCAAGCGCCCTTCTCCGCCGGCTCGCCGAAAATCGTGAAGTAGTACAGCTCCGGATCGCGTCGCGGACTGCCAGAGATAGCGTGCAGCACCTCTTCGAGATTTCTAATCGTCTCCACTTTTTCGAGACCACTGACCGAGAGCGACGACTTCAACAACGTCAGCGCGGCTTGCCGTTCTTCGGGGGTCATTTGTTTGATCGGCACGCCCTGCCGCTCCTTCGGAACGAAATGCCAATTGAGACGTTCGTCAGAATGAAAAGGCATATTGGCTTTCTCACGCTTGGCAGTGCCTAGGGCGGCGAGAAACGCATTCGCGGCCTTGGCCATCGAGGGCGCCGGGTCTGGGGTGTCCGCGGCGTATGCAGAGGCGTTGGCAAAAGCACATAGCCAGACGATCAGGCAGGCATGGCGGATCATGGTCATTGTTCCTTCGGCATGGTTGGTTCTCGGGGCAGGAGGCGCTTAAAAACAAAGGCCGTTCGGCATGTCGAAGTCCTTCAACAGTACCGTGGTCGTCTTCGTCGCCGGGTCATGGCGAAACACATAGTTGCCGGCTTGTTCTTTCCCGTCACCGTTGGAAAGACCAAAGGGCGGATCGGTGAACCACAGCGTGCCGTCAGACTTCACCACCACATCGTTCGGCGAATTGAGCTTCCTGCCATCGAAATGATCCACGAGCGTGACAACGCTGCCATCGAGCTCCATGCGCGACAGGCGGCGGCCGCTGTGCTCGGCAGTGATGAGCCGCCCCTCGCGGTCGAGCGTGTTGCCGTTCGCGTTCCGGCTCGCGCACGGAAGGTGGTGATCCCTTCCTCGCCGTCCACTTGTTCAACTGGTTCTTCCGAATATCGCTGAACACGAGGTAGCCGCCGTCACGCGCAATCCCTAGGTGTTGCGGCCGACCGGGGGCGGGCTCCCCGACAGCAGCACCATCCGCACCAGGTCGGCGAGCGAGGCGGCCTCGGTCTTCTCCATGATTCGAGTACGCTGGATCTCGACCGTGCGATGACTGGTGCCGAGTACGCGCGCGACCTCCTTGTTGGTCAATCCATTGGCTATGTGGGCCATGACCTCGCACTCCCGCGGCGACAGGCGCGACAGGCGCGTCTCGACATCGTTGCGCTCGTCGCGCGCGCGTCGCTCGAAGAGATCACGAGCCAGTACCGCATCGACGCGTCGCAGCAGATCGTCGTTCTCGAACGGCTTCTCGAGGAAGTCGGCCGCGCCCTCGCGCAAAGCTTTCACAGCGTGGCGCACTTCGGCCGAACCGGTCAGGAAGATCAACGGGATGCGGCATTGGCGCAGATTCAGGGCGGCCTGCACTGCGAGCCCATCAATGCCCGGCATCCGTAGATCCAGGATCACGCAGCCGGGCGCCTCGGGTGCCGCGTGCTCGAGAAAATCGGTGCCCGACTCAAAGACCTCGACCGTGTACCCGGCTCCTTGGAGCAACCGTCGCAGCGCAGCGCGCATGTGGGCATCGTCATCGACGACTAGCACCCGGCGCAGATCCCGCGCGAGTTCGGCTGTCAGCGGCTTCATCGTTGTCCCTCAGCCCGGGGTCGCAAACTGTAACCGATTCAACTATCGATAGCGCGTTGCAGTCAATGGAGAGCGGGTGACGGACCCGCGAACCTCGCATCTCGATTCTCGGACTCAGGTCATCCAGACCGGCTGCTCGCGAATGCAGCTTTCAGCCTTGAATGCCGAGGGCGCGGAGCATGCCGCGCGCCTTGTTCCGGGTCTCCTTGAGCTCATGACCAGCGATCGAATCGGCGACGATGCCGGCGCCGGCGCGCAGCACGATCCGATTCCCGCGTAACGACAAGGTGCGGATCAGGATATTGAAGTCGACGTCGCCGTCGTCGCCGATATAGCCGAGCGAGCCGGTGTAAGCGCCGCGGGCGTTGGGCTCGAGTTCGGCAATGATCTGCATGCAGCGCACTTTGGGGCAGCCGGTGATGGTGCCGCCCGGGAACACCGCCGCGAGCAGCGACCAGGCGTCCATGTCGGGACGCAGGCGGCCACCCACGTTAGAAACCAGATGGTGGACGTGCGCGTAGCTTTCGATCGCCCCGAGCTCGTCGACGGCGATGCTGCCGGGTACGCAGATACGCCCGAGGTCATTGCGTTCGAGATCGATGAGCATGATGTGCTCGGCGCGCTCCTTGGGGTCGCCCTCGAGCTCGGCAAGCAACTGCGCATCGGCGATTGGATCGAGGTCGCGCCGGCGGGTGCCGGCGATCGGGCGCGTTTCCACGCGTGTCCCGCGCACGCTCACCAGCCGCTCCGGCGAGGACGACAGCAGCGACCAGCCGGCGTGGGTTGCAAGGCCCGCGAAGGGCGCCGGATTGGCGACGCACAGGCGTTGATAGAGCGCATCGACATCGAAATCGCATGCACCGGTCAGGCGCCAGGCGCGCGACAGATTGACCTGGAAGATATCGCCGGCGAGCAGGTATTCGTGGATGCGCGCGACGCCGTCGAGAAATTGCTGGGGCGGCTCTTCGGCCAGGGTGAACTCGGGCAGTGCGGGTGGTGGCAGGTCGGTTGCGCCATCGGCGAGCAACTTGGAAAGAATGGCTTCAAGCTCCGCGCTGGGTTGGCCGGAAAGCCGGCGCGTGCCAGCCAACCGATCCTCGATCAACGCCGCCGGCGCACGCCAGAGCACCGCGAGCGGCTCATCGAGCTCCGGCTCGTGAGATTGCACGCGCGGTTCAAAGATCGCGCCGAACTCATAGGCGAGATAGAGCAACCAGCCGCCTGAAAAGATGGCCGACGATGCATTTGCAGCGGCGCCCCCAACCTTGATTGCGCGCAGTTGCGCCTGGAGTTTCAAGAGCGCTTGGGCATGTCCCGGACGCCCCGGGTAGGGAACGACCAGAACCTCGCCAGCAACCAGTGGCAACACGTCGAAACGCCCCTGCGACCCCAGCGCCGCACTGCTCAGCAGAACCGGCGCTGCCGCTCCAAGCGCGCGCCGCAGTTGCGGCAGCCCCATCCGCGCAGGGTTCGCGAGCAAGTCGTCAAGCTGCATCGGGGATCGGATCCATGGGGACAACGCGTAGATAGCATGGCCCATGAGTGCGGTTGGCGCCTGCATTCACGTAGGTGTCGTTGCGTCCGCGTGGCGAGTGGCTGAGTGGGCAAGCAACCGACGCTACGTGACGCCACCGAGCGTCACGTAGTGCCCGACCCTCATTCGATATCGGCCAGCCGCTCGCGGGCGCAACGTGACCTACATCTTGGGAGTCAGGTTCCTGGCGGCCAGATAGGCCTGGGTCCGCAGCACTGCGTTCTCGCGCACATTGCGATAAAACAGGGCGTAGTCATAGATGTGGTAATTGTCGCGGCCGAGCGGGCGCTTGTCGTAGCGTTGCGACCGAATTTCGGTGACCTGGAGCAGGCCGTTGGCGCATTGCGCATCGGCAACGCCGGCTTCGACAGTCGGCTTCTCTTCGTCGCCGTAGGTGACGCCACCGAGATTTCGATCGTGACCGACGAGCGCACTGTCGGCGGCCCAGGACAGCGGGTTGACACAAACGTGGTTGGCGGTGTCGCTCCACGGTTTGTTCTGCGGGCCAACCGCGTTCCAGGTGATCAGGCACCCAACCTGCTCAGGGGTTGCGCAGACACCGATATCCGGCATCTTCATGGCCAGCTCATTGCGGTCGAACGCGAAACCGACGGCATAAGCAGCTACCAGACGCTCGCGCAAGGGCGTACCGGTGATGCGCTTCTGCAACAGTGTCCACACATGCAGCGCCCCTTGGCTGTGGCCGGCCAGGATGAATGGCCGGTCAGCACTGCGCTGGGCGATGAACTGGTCGAACGCGCGTTCAACATCGCCATAGACGAGCTCGAGCGCCTTCGGCCCATTGCCTTCCTGGTCGGCGAACGCGAACAGCGTGGCCTGGCGGTAACGCGGCGCGTAGACCTGGCAACAGCTGTTGAACACGGCAGCCTGGCCGCGCAGGGTGAAGTCGTCGATGAGCTGGCGCGATAGCGCGTGCTCGGGCGGCTGGTTCCAGGCGGCTTTGTCGAAGTACGTGGTCGGGTGCACAAAAAATACGTCGACCTGGGCTTGCTCCTGCAGCGGCGCGAGCGCAGCGTCGGGCACGCTATCGGCCGGGTCACGGGTCTGCGGCAGCGCCGCCCAGTTCTTGTCGTCGGCGTAATCGGGCACTGGCGGCGGTGCCGTCTGCTCGAAGCTCTGGCGGGGCTTGATCGAGGCCCAGAACAGCCACTGGCCGATGCGATCCCGCGAGATCCAGGCCACGCCACCGAGCACTACGAGAACCGCCAACACCAGCATTGTGAGGCTCTTGCGCACGCGGCCTTCCTTGTTCCGGGGATGCGGGAGACTAGCTGCAGGATGTGGTGAGTGCAGCGGACCGCATCGAATTACCGAATTGAGGCGGTCGCAGCGCCCACCACCCGAACGCTCTTCAAGCAACCGGTGGCAACAGCGTCCGGACAAGGTCCGGACCCACGTGTTTCACGAACTGCAAGACAGCATCCTATGGATGCTCAGGCGGACAGTCCTCGGCCTTGACGTGTGACCCGATGCGCAACACATGGCCGTCGGGGTGGCGCACATGCATCTCGCGTACGCCCCACTCCATGTTGGTCGGTGGCCAGGTGATATCCAATTCCTGTTCGACACAGTGCCGATGCACGGCGTCGACATCCTCGACGAAAATCGACATCCAGGCGCCGGCTTCGCGGGTGTCGTCCGGAAAGGTCGCGCGATGCTCGGTGCGGCCGCGTCCGCCCTGCCCGTCCTGGCACAGGAAAATCTCGCAGTGCCCGGAGCGCACGCAGCCGAAGGCTGGCGGATCGCCCCAATCCCAGTGCTTGTGCCAGCCCAGCTTCTCGAACCAGGCGACGCTTGCCTGAAAGTTTGAGACATTCAGGATCGGGATGAGGCCCTTTGCTTCCATCAACAACTCCTCGGGTTACCTGGAAACCAAACATAGTCGAGGAGCCAGTCCGCACGCATGGGCTGGTCTTTGATCTACGTGGGTCCGGACCTTGTCCGGACGCTTTTCCACCCGAGCCCAAGCTTTGCTCTACGTGGGTCTGGACCTTGTCCGGACGCTTTTCCTGACTCTGGAGGAACAGCGTTCGGACAAGGTCCGAACCCACGCAGAGCATGGCTTACACCCGCTTGAACACCAGCGTGCCGTTGGTGCCGCCAAAACCAAACGAGTTGGAGACGACGTATTCGAGCTTGGCCTGGCGGGAGGTGAGCGGGACCAGGTCGAGGTTGCAGTCGGGATCGGGATTATCGAGGTTGATGGTGCCCGGAACCACCTGGTCGCGCAGGGCGAGCACGCTGAAGATGGCTTCGACCGCGCCGGCGGCGCCCAGCAGGTGGCCGGTGACCGACTTGGTCGAGCTGACCATCAGCTTGCTCGCGGCGTCGCCGAAAGCACGCTTGATGGCGACGATTTCGCCACGATCGCCGAGCGGCGTCGAGGTGGCGTGCGCGTTGACGTATTGCACCTGATCCGGGTTGATGCCGGCATCGGCGAGCGCGGTGGCCATCGACTGTGCGGCACCGGAGCCATCCTCTGGCGGGGCGGTCATGTGGTGGGCGTCATCGCTCATGCCGAAGCCGACCAGCTCGGCATAGATGCGCGCGCCACGTGCCTTGGCGTGCTCGTACTCCTCAAGCAGCAGCGCACCGGCGCCATCGCTGAGCACGAAACCGTCGCGGTCGCGGTCCCACGGACGGCTGGCGCGTTGCGGATCATCGTTGCGCTCACTGAGCGCGCGGGCCGAGCTGAAGCCGCCGACTGCGGTCGGCGTGGTTGCGTGTTCCGTGCCACCGGCAACCATCAGATCGGCATCGCCGTAGGCAATCAGGCGCGCGGCCACGCCGAGGTTGTGGGTCGCGGTCGTGCACGCGGTCACGATCGACAGATTCGGGCCCTTCAAGCCCAGCAGGATGGCGAGGTTGCCGGCCACCATGTTGATGATCGTGCCCGGCACGAAGAACGGCGAGATCTTGCGCGGGCCGCCCGCCTGCCAGGCCAGGGTGGTCTTTTCGATGGTCGAAATGCCGCCGATGCCGGCCGCGATCATCGCCCCGAAACGCGGGCGAATTGCCTCGTCGATGGTATCGAATCCACCGTCCTTGACGGCCTCGAGGCCGGCGACGATGCCATAGTGAATGAATGGATCCATGCGCCGTGCATCTTTGGCGGGGATCCAGCGGGTCACGTCGAAATCCTTGACCTCGCCGGCAAAGCGCGTGGCAAACGCGGCTGCGTCGAAATTGGTGATCGGGCCAATGCCACTGCGGCCGGCCAGGATGTTGTCCCAGGCCGTGGGAATGGTGTTCCCGACGGGCGAGACGATCCCCAGCCCGGTCACGACCACGCGACGAGCACTACGCATAAATTTCTCCAGGTATGGGCCGGGAGCCCGTGGCAGCGCTCGCGGGCGCGATCCAGCGGCGCGCCGGTCAAGGACCTAGCTTCGCCGAGCCTCGATGACCGGTGGTTTCATGGCCGGCGGGCGTCAGCGACGCCAGTGACAGCCGTCGCCGAACTTGAACGTCGCTCCGTGCTCCAGCATCGCAGCCATGGCTGCTCCCACCAGAGCACCGCGCGTCGACCGATCAGGCCTTGACGTTGGCCTTGATGTAGTCGATGGCCTGCTGCACCGACGTGATCTTCTCGGCGTCTTCGTCCGGGATCTCGCACTCGAATTCTTCTTCGAGCGCCATCACCAGCTCGACCGTATCCAGCGAGTCGGCGCCGAGATCGTCGACGAACGAGGACGTCGGAGACACTTCTTCTTCCTTGACGCCAAGACGGTCGACGACGATCTTCTTGACGCGCTCTTCGATGCTGCTCATGTGCGGATTCCTGACAAAGTACAGTTGGGAGAAAATGACGCTTAAAGCCACAGGCTCCGTGCAGAGCGCGGGCCAGGTGTTGCGATGCTACGGCATGTACATGCCGCCGTTGACATGCAGTGTCTCGCCGGTGATGTAACCGGCACCCGGCGAGGCCAGGAAGGCCACGGCCTTGGCGATATCGGCGACGCTGCCAAAACGCGCCAGGGGCACGTCGGCGAGCAAGGCCTGTTTCTGCGAGTCGCCGAGCGCGCGGGTCATGTCAGTATCGATGAACCCCGGAGCGACGACATTCGCGGTGATGCCGCGGCTGCCGACCTCGCGTGCGAGCGACTTGGTGAAGCCGAGGATACCGGCCTTGGCAGCGGCATAGTTGGCCTGCCCGGCATTGCCGGTGACCCCGATGACCGACGCGACATTGATGATGCGGCCCTGGCGCTCGCGCAGCATGCGCTTGAGCACTGCCTTGGACATGCGGAAAACCGAGCTCAGGTTGGTGTTGATCACGGCCTGCCAGTCGTCATCCTTCATGCGCAGCAATAGCCCATCCCGGGTGATGCCGGCGTTGTTCACCAGCACCCGGACGGGGCCGAATTCGTTCTCGACGGCAGCGATGAAGGCTTCGATGGCGGCGCCGTCGGCGACATCGAGCACGCGCCCGGTGCCGGACGCGCCAAGCCGCTCGCCGATCGCCACGGCGCCGGCTTCCGAGGTGGCGGTGCCGACCACGAAGTGGCCGTTCGCAGCCAGCTCGTCGGCGATGGCCGCACCAATGCCACGGCTGGCACCGCTGACGACGGCCAGGTTGCGCTCGGTTTCGCTCATGCGCGGAACTCGCTCAAAGCCGAATCAAATCCAGCCGGCTCGCCGAGCGCCTGGCTCTGGACGGCTGGGGCGATGCGCTTGACCAGGCCGCAGAGGACCTTGCCGGGACCGCATTCGAGCATGTGGGCGACGCCGGCGGCCGTCATCACTTCGATGCTTTCGATCCAGCGGACTGGCTCGGTGAGCTGGCGCGCGAGCACGGCGCGGATCGCATCGGGATCGGCGTGCATCCGTACATCGGCATTGTGGATCACCGGGATGCGCGGCGACCGGATCGGGGTCGCCGCCAGCAGCGGCTGCAGGCCCGCGGCCGCCGATTGCATCAGTGGCGAATGCGAAGGCACGCTGACGGGCAGGCGAATGGCGCGCTTGATGCCGCGCTCGGCGAGCAGCGCGAGCGCACGCTCGACCGCCACGCTGGCGCCGGAAATGACGATCTGTCCCGGCGCATTGAGATTCGCGGCGACCACCGGTTGACCGATCTGCGAGGCCTCGGCACACACCTCGTGCAGCAACGAGAGTTCCGCGTTCAGCACCGCCGCCATCGCGCCCTGGCCTTCCGCGACGGCCGCCTGCATCAGCCGGCCGCGCTCGCGCACCAGGCGCGCGGCGTCACCGAGCGAGATCGCATCGGCACAGACCAGCGCCGTGTATTCGCCCAAGCTGTGCCCAGCCATGTATGCGGGTTCGGCGCCGCCTGCAGCGATCCAAGCGCGCCAGACGCCGGCACTCGCGGCCAGCAGCGCAGGTTGCGTGTTGATCGTGCGATTGAGCTCGCTGTCCGGGCCTTGTTGTGCCAAGGTCCAAAGATCCAGATCGATCGCGGCGGAGGCTTCGTCGAAGCCCGCCCGGACCTCAGGATGCGCTGCGCCCAGCGACGCCAGCATGCCAACGGACTGCGAGCCCTGCCCGGGAAACAGCACTGCGAGATCTTGCAGGATCATTACTTGGGGTTCGGATAGGGAAGCTTAGAGACGAACCAGGGCCGAGCCCCAGGTGAAGCCGCCGCCGAAGGCTTCGAGCAGCAGCAACTGGCCGGGCTTGATCTGGCCACTCTTGATGCCGTGGTCGAGCGCGAGCGGCACCGAGGCCGCCGAGGTGTTGCCATGCTTGTTGACGGTGACGATCACCTTGTCCATCGGCATGTCGAGATGCTTGGCAGTAGCGAGAATGATGCGCAGGTTCGCCTGGTGCGGCACCAGCCAGTCGATCTCGCCCTTGTCGAGATTGTTGGCCTTGAGCGTCTCGTCGACGATGCGCGAGAGCGTGCGCACGGCGACGCGGAAGACTTCCTTGCCGTCCATCATCACGCGGATACCGTGATTGGGGCCGTCGGTGAAGCCGCGCGAGACACCAACCGGGTTGTACAGCATGTCCTGGTACTGGCCATCGGCGTGGATGTGCGTCGAGATCACACCGGGTGTCTGGTCGGCCCGCAAAACCACCGCGCCGGCACCGTCGCCGAACAGCACGCAGGTGTAGCGATCAGTCCAGTCGAGCATGCGCGACAGCGTTTCGGCACCGACCACGAGCGCGGTTTTCGCCGCACCGGTCTTGAGGAATTTTTCAGCGATCGACAGCGCGTAAATGAAGCCCGTGCAGGCCGCATTGACGTCGAAGGCGGGACAGTCCTTGGCGCCGAGCTGGTGCTGCAGCAGGCAGGCGGTGCTCGGGAAGATGATGTCGGGCGTCGTTGTGCCGACGATGATCAGGTCGAGCTCGCTGGCCTTGACGCCTGCATTCTCGAGCGCCTTGCGCGCTGCGATCAGCGCCAGGTCACTGGTGGTCTCGCCCGGTGCGGCAATATGCCGCTGCTCGATACCCGTACGCTCACGTATCCACTGGTCGGTAGTCTCTACCCGCTTTTCCAATTCGGCATTGGTGAGCACGAATTCCGGCAGATGGCTGCCGGTCCCGATGATTCGGGGGTAGGTCGTTGACATCGCGATACCGAGCTAGTGGAAACGCGAACCCCAGACTGCAGCAGCCTGGACCATTGCCGAAGAGCTGAACGGCAGGCCAGGAGGGCCTGCCATTTTCATTGAATATTCAATGAAAATGAAGCGAAACGAAAATGACACTTTTCGTTGAGCGTCTCTGAAAAGCCCACGGATGGGTTTTCAGAGGTCGACTCACGCTTCGCCGGTGTCGACTTCCACGACCTTGCGGTCGATCACCTTGCGGCCACGATAGTAGCCGTCTTTGGTGATGTGGTGACGCAGGTGCACTTCACCGGTGGTCTTGTCGGTGGACACGGTCGGCCCGGTGAGCGCGTCGTGCGAACGGCGCATGCCACGGGTGGAGGGGGTCCTGCGACTCTTCTGAACTGCCATGACTGAAAAACTCCTGGAAAACCTGTTTCTGGTGTGGGTCCGGACCGTGCCCGGACGCTTTTGACCTTACCCGCGATCGCTGCCGACCACGCCTTTGCTTACTTTTCTCGCAGCGCCTTCAACGCCGCAAACGGATTCGGCTTTGCGTCGGGCTCTGGCGGAATCGCGTGTTCCGCGAGCGCCGCATCCGAACCTGGCCGGCGCGGAATCAATGGCACCGAGAGGATCAACTCGTCCTCGATCAGCGCAATCGGATCGACCCAGCCATCCTGCTTCAGCACCGCTTCGTACCCTTCCGGCAGACCCGCTTCCTCGTCCTCGCGAACGATGAAACCCAGGCGCGCCGCAATTTCGACCGGCTCCTCGAAACGCTCGAGCGTCGTCTGGCAGAGCAACGGTAGGCGCGCCTGCGCGCTCACCACCACCGTGGACTGATTCAGCTCGTTCTGTTCGAACTGCAGGCTGTACTCGACCTCGCCGGCGGTATCGACCAGACTCCCAGCCAGGCGCTCGAACCGCGACAATGGCAGCACACCCGCAAACAGGCGTCCCGCCGCGACCGCGCGATCAACATCAATCCGCTCTGGCAAAGGCGCATGCATAGCCGCGGAATCGTAGGCGGAGCGCGTTGATCTGTCAATCCTGGAGCATGAACAGCGGTTTGGGATGTCGGTTTCGGTTTCGGTACAGCTAGACGGCGGGTCAGCGCTGCTTTTCCGAAACCGATAACCGAAACCGAAAACCTTTCCCCTCGACGGCTTGAAGACGCTTGACGATGGCAACATGTAACACACTCGCCGCACCCCAGGGCCGCATCCCATGTTGAGCTATTTGTTGATCGCCGCGCTGACGGTTGCGGCCGTGGTGGTGACGGTGCTGGTGATCCGGCTGGTGCAGATGCGGCGCCGGCACGATTGCCTGCGCGGGATCATGGACAGTGCCGATGCGCTGGAGCGCGAGCTGTATGCGTGCCGCGAGCGCATGCAGACGGTGCAGCGCTGGGTGTCGACACTGCCGAGCAGCATTACCGCGGAAGCGCTGGCCTCGCTCAACCTGGACCCATTGGTGCAGAAGGCACTCAAGGATCTGTTGCAGCAGCGACTGTGGCTGCGCGACAACGCCGACCACGCGCCCATTGAACGCCTGCGCGAGACACGCGCAGCCATGGAGCGGGCGCGCACCACGTTGGTCGCCAACATGGTCAAGCTCGAAGCCGCAAGCGAAGAGCTGGCGAAGGCGTCTTCGGAAACCCATCCGGTCTCGGCCCTGATCGCGAGCGCCTACGGCATCGGCAGCAACGCCGAGCGCAGCTCTGCACATTGATGCTGCAAACGTGCAGCTGATCCTTGCGTCCGGCTCGAGCTACCGCCGTGCGCAGTTGGCGCAGGCCGGCATTGACGTGCGCTGCGTCACGCCGGGGATCGACGAATCCGCGCAGAGCGGGGAGCGCCCCGAGGCATTGGCAAGCCGGCTCGCGCACGCAAAGGCAGCGCACGTGGCGGCGCAGTTTCCAGAAGCTCTGGTAATTGGTGCCGACCAGGTGGCCGTCTGCGCGGATCAAGTGCTCGGCAAGCCGGGCAGCGCCGCCGCCCAGCGCGCGCAATTGCAGATCAGTGCTGGGCGGGAACTGGTTTTCTTCACAGCGGTCTGCATCCTTCACGCCACTAGCGCGCGTAGCTATGCCCATGTCGTCGTCACCCGTTGCCGGATGCGTGCGCTGAATTCCGCCGCGATTGCCCGCTACGTCGAGCTCGAGCCCGCCTGGGACAGTTGTGGCGGGTTCAAGGTCGAGGGTCGCGGGATCCTGCTGTTCGAGTCGATCGTCAGCGACGATCCGAGCGCGCTAGTTGGCCTGCCGTTGATTGCGGTGCGGCGGGGGCTGGGGGAGATGGGTTTCGAGCTGCCGTGACGGCTTTTCGTAGGTCATGTTGATCGCGCAAGCGATCGTGTGACGGCCAGGCGGGAGAATCCGTCAAGTAGTCCGCTTCGCCGACAACATGACCTACGACCCCTGCCACACCGATCCGCAGCGTCCAATGCCATGATGTGAACCATCCATTCGGGGAGCTTTCGATGAGCGCGATGCTTGCAGCGACGCCTTCCGCAGATGCGATCGCCGCGCTGCACCAGGCCGAAGCCCAGGTCAACGACGTAGTGCTCGGCAAGAGCGCCGAGGTGCGGCTGGCGCTGGTGTGCCTGCTCGCGAGTGGCCATCTGTTACTCGAAGACCTGCCCGGGGTCGGCAAGACCACGTTGGCGCAGGCGCTGTCGACCACACTGGATCTCAAGTTCGGGCGCGCGCAGTTCACCAGCGACCTGTTGCCGGCGGATCTCATCGGGGTTTCGATCTTCGATCCGCAGACGCGACGGTTTGATTTCCATCCGGGTCCGATCTTTGCGCAGCTCTTGTTGGCCGACGAGATCAATCGGGGCACGCCCAAGCTCCAGAGTGCGCTGCTGGAGGCGATGGCCGAGCAGCAGGTCACGGTGGATGGCGTGAGCCACCGCCTGCCGCCGCCCTTCATCGTGATTGCGACACAGAATCCGCTCGAGCAGAGCGGCACCTTCCCGCTGCCAGAATCACAACTCGACCGCTTCCTGTTTTCCTTGAACCTGGGCTACCCCGACGAGCGCGCGGAAAAAGCGCTGCTCGGTGCACGCGAGCGGCGCGGACTGATGAGCGAGCTCAAGCCGCGCCTCTCGGCCGAACGCCTGATCGCGCTCCGCGCGAGCGCTGAGGCGCTGCACGCGAGCCCGGCTGCGATCGACTACGCATATGCGTTGCTGGCGGCCACGCGACGCGATCGTCGCGTGCGCATCGGGCTGTCGCCGCGCGCGGGCATCGGGCTCCTGCGCGCGGCCAAGGCCCATGCGCTGATCGTCGGCCGCCAGCATGTGCTGCCGGAAGACCTGCAGGCGGTGTTCGTGCCGGTCGCCCGCCATCGACTGGTACTCGCCACGGATGCCAGCGGCGATGGCCAGTCCGTCGCACGCGACCTGCTCGCCCAGGTGGCGATTCCGTAGTGTAGTGCGGCATAAGTAACTGACTTTTATTTCCGATGCATTTTGACCCGAGGCTAGGCGAGAGGAGGAGGCATAGCTCTTCTATGGCGACGACGAACAACGACGCATCGGAACAAAAGGGGCGGAAATAATGGCAGTTACTTGTGGCGCACTACACTAAGGGCCATCTGTCGATGGCCGGCCCGCTGCGAACGCCAACGCCCGTGGCTCTCGAGCCGCCGCACGCGAACCTGTTCGAGCGCCTCTGGGCGTGGCTGGACCGGCGCCTGCCAAATCTCACGCGCCGCCACCGCAACGAACCGTTGCCGATCAAGCTCAACCGCCATCGGATCTACATCGTGCCGAGTGGGTTCGGACTTTTTTTCGCGGTGATGATGATGGCAATCCTCGCCGGAGCGCTCAACTACAACAACAACGGGGCACTGCTGTTCGGGCTGCTGCCGGTCAGCCTCGCGCTGATCTCGATGCTGCAGACCTTCCGCAATCTCGATCAATTGAGCCTGGTGCAGGTCCACGCCGATCCGGTGTTCGCCGGGGAGCCGGTGCACCTGGAATGGCACCTGCGCGCCGAGGACAAGCGCGCGCGTTTCGGCATCAGCCTGCTGCATGAGCGCGAGCGCCGCCACGTCGACATCGGCGAAGGCGCGACCGCGATCGTGAGCTTTTCCTTGCCGACCACCCAGCGCGGCTGGTTCAAGCCGGAGCCGATCCGGGTGTCGACGGTGTGGCCCTTCGGCCTCTTCCATGCGTGGAGCTACCTGCATTCGGATGTGCGCGTTCTCATCTATCCGCGCCCGGAAACACCGCCGGTGCCACTGCCGAGTGCGCCGGACCAGAATCGCCGCGGTGGCGGCGACAGCGGCGACGACGAGCTGCGCGCACTGCGCGACTACGTGCCCGGTGATCCGATGCGCAGCATTGCCTGGAAGGCGAGTGCGCGCACCGGGGACCTGCTGGTGCGGCAGATGGAGGTGCCACGCGCCCGCGAGACGCAATTTGATTTCGATCGGATCGCCGGGCTCGGCCTGGAAGCAAAGCTTTCGCGGCTCACCCGCTGGGTGATCGAAGCCGAGCATGCCGACCTGCATTTCAGCCTGAAGCTGCCGGGCCAGCTGATTGGTCCTGCCAGCGGACACGCACACCGGCAGCGCTGCCTCAACCTGCTGGCCACGCATGCGCTCCCCGGCGCTTAGCCCGACCCAGTTCGAATGGGTGCTGGGCGCGTTCGGCGCGACCCTCGCCGCGCACCTGCTGTGGCTGCCCGGCTGGTACGGGCTGCTGCTCGGCGCGGTGATCCTGGCTCGCTGGGTGCAGCGCCGTCGCTACGCCCGCGCCTGGCCCGGCTGGATCAAGTTTCCGCTGCTCATCGCGATTGTCGCGGTCGTGCTCGCCGAGTACGGCAACCCGTTCGAGCGCCAGGCGGGAACCGCCGCGCTGGCGGGCTTCGCCACGCTCAAGCTGATCGAGTCCGAGCGCCGCCGCGACGGGCTGCTGATGCTCACCGTCTGCCTGTTCCTGGTCAGCATGCAGTTCCTGTTCAACCAGGGCATCCTGATCTCGATGTACATGGTGGTGCCGACGCTGCTGGTGTTCCTGGCCCTGAGCGAGGTCAGCGCACCGCCGGGGACGCGCGGGGGTCTGTATTCGCGGCTCGGCCTGGTCACGCGCGAGCTGGTGCCCTTGCTGGCGGTCACGCTGCCACTGACCCTGTTTCTGTTCCTCTCGGTGCCGCGCATGAGCGAGCCGCTGTGGGGCAACCCCAGCGAAACCAATGAGTCGCGCACCGGCCTCTCGGACGAGATGTCACCCGGCTCGATCACCGAGCTGCTCGGCGACGACACCCCGGTAATGCGGGTTACGTTCGATGGACCGCTGCCGCCGCAGTCGTCGCTGTATTGGCGCGGGCCGGTGCTATGGCGCTTCGATGGCCTCACCTGGCGTAGCGCGCGCGGTCTGCAGAGCCAGCGACGGCCCCTGGCCGGTCCGCAAAGCGGCGGGCCGGACGCCCTGCGCTATCACATATCGCTCGAGCCGACCGATCGCAACTGGTTGTTCCTGCTCGACTTTCCCACCGGCTTTCCAGCGGACGCACGGCGCTTCCCGGATGGCCAGGTGGTGCGCAACCAGCCAGTTTTGAGCCTCTACAATTTCGATGCAAGCTCCGATCTGCAAGCTAGCGCACCCATTGGGCCGCGACTTGCAGACGATGAAACCGAAGGTGTCTTCCTGCCGCGGCCGGGCAATCCGCGCGCTGAAGAACTGGCGCGCTCCTGGGTTGCCGAGGTCGGGGATGATCGCGAGGCGCTGGTCAACAAGGCGCTCGGCTATTTCCGCAACGAGCCCTTTACCTACACGTTGAGCCCGCCGTTGCTCGACAGCGCCGATCGCATGGACGAGTTCCTGTTCGAGACCCGCCAGGGCTTCTGCGAACACTATTCATCCGCGTTCGTGGTGCTGATGCGCGGCGCCGGCGTCCCCGCGCGCGTGGTCACTGGCTATCAGGGCGGTGATTTCAATCGCGTCGGCGGCTACCTCGTGGTGCGCAACTCCCACGCACACGCATGGGCCGAAGTGCTGATCCGCGGGCGCGGCTGGGTGCGCGTCGATCCGACGGCGGCAGTGTCGCCGGATCGCGTCGAGCAGGGAAACCTGGGCGCCAGCGGCAGCGCCTGGTCGCGCAACGCCTGGCTACGTGACCTGCGCGATCGCTTCGACGCGATGCAAGCCTGGTGGAACCGGGCCATGGTGCGCTTCGACTTTACGCGCCAGAACGACTTCTTCTCGAATCTCGGCATCGATCCCGGCGACTGGCGCCATGCGGCAGCGTGGATGGGTGGCGGCCTTGGGCTGATCGGCCTGCTCACAGCCGCGCTCTTCTATCGCAGCCTGCTGCGCCGCCCGCAGGAGCCTGGCGCGCGTGCCTACGCCAAATTCTTGAAGCGGCTGCGCAAAGCCGGGGTCCAGCGTGGCGGCAGCGAAGGCCCACTCGATTTCGGTGATCGCGCAGCCAGGCAACTCCCGCAATGGGCGGACGACATTGCCCTCGTCAGTCACGCCTATGGGGTGACCCGGTACGGGCCGCTGGATGCGGCTGCGCTCACCCGGCTCGAGGGAGCGGTCGTCGCTTTTCTCGAGCGCTCGCGCGGCTGAACCGAAGCTGGCCTAAACGCCATTTAATGCGTCCGCCAAGCGCGTGCCGCGCTACTCTTTGCGACAGCATTGCTTGGGAGTGCCAACCATGAAATCCATCCTGTTGAGCCTGGGCCTAACCCTGCTCGTCGGCTGTGCGAGCGTGCCGGAGCCGCTGCGCGGGGAATTCACTGATGTCGAGCCGGATGCTGCGATCGGCGCCACCGGGCAGGTGCGCTGGGGCGGTCGCATCGTCGAGGTGATGCCCATGCCCGACACCACCTGCATCGAGATTCTCGGCATGCCCCTCGACGTGCGCGCGCGTCCGCTCGATCTCGATCACGGTACCGGTCGCTTCCGCGCGTGCAAGGGCGGCTTCCTCGACCCGGCCATCTTTGCCACGGGCCGCGACATCACCGTGACCGGCAGCGTCGTCGGCGAAGAAACCCGCGAGCTTGGCGAGTATTCCTATCGCATGCCGCGGATCGCCATCGACGAAGTGCTGTTGTGGCCCGAGCGCCCGCGCATCGAACACGTCCGCGTGCACGACGATCCCTTCGCCTGGCGGCGCGGCTGGTGGCCGGTGGGGCCAGTGTTCATCTACCGAAGCCGCCTGACACCGCGCTAGGACTTGATCTGGCTCGTGGTGGGTCTGCGCTATGCGCGGACCCTTTTGATCTGGATCTGCAGGGTCACCATCGGAAGAAGCGTCCGCGCGCAGCGCAGACCCACCACAAGCCCGCAGACCCACGAAGCGCAGCTGGCCAACGTAGATCCGCGCTACGCCCGCTTGTAGTAAGGCGCGTGGCCACTGGCGTGGTCGGTGACGTCGCGGACGGCGGTGACTTCGGGGACGCGGTCGCGCAGGGTCTTTTCGATACCGTGCTTGAGGGTCATGTCGACCTGGCCACAGCCGTGGCAACCACCGCCGAATTGCAGCACGACCTCGCCTGCGCCGGTGATTTCTACCAGGCTCACCTTGCCGCCGTGGCTGGCGACGCCCGGGTTGATCTCAGTCTCGAGCACGTGGCGCACGCGCTCCTCGATGCTCGCATCCGGGCCCGGCACCTGGCCCTTGAGCCGTGGCGCGCGGATGGTCAGCTGGCCGCCAGTGCGCTCCTGCGCATAGGAGATGTCGAGCTCGGCCAGGAAGGGCGCGCTCGCGGCATCGACGAACAGGGAAAACCCGTCGCAATCGATGCCGAGATCGTCGTCGTTGACTTCGGTCGGCTCGCAAAACTCGAGCCGGCAGTCGCCTGCGGGCGTGCCGGGCTTGATGGCCGTCAGGCGAATGCCGAGGCCGGGGATGCCCTGCTGCTCGATGATTTTCTGGAAATACTCGCGCGCGGCTGTGTCGATCTCAATCATGGTCGTCCGAAGAAAAGCCAAAGCTTGCTGGCTGCGTATGATGCCTGCCCAAGGCCGCCCATTCCCGGCCGCCCGCACAGGAGCATTCAGCCATGACCGCCCTCGCCGAGCAGAACTGCGTGCCCTTGCGCGGCGCCGCGCACCAACTGGACGCTGCGAGCGCGACGGAACGGCTGGCCGAGCTCGCGGACTGGAAGCTCGAAGGCGATGCCGCTGCGATCTCGCGGACCTATCGCTTTCCCGACTATGTGAGCACCATCGCCTTCGTCAACGCGGTGGCCGCGATGGCCGAAGCGCAGGACCACCATCCCGATCTCGAGGTCGGCTACGGCCGTTGCCTGGTGCGCTACAACACCCACGATGTCGGTGGGCTTTCGCAGAACGACTTCATCTGCGCGGCCAAGGCGGACGTGCTTGCCGGCAGCTGAGGCGACCGCCACGGCACGGCCGTGGCTCGGCGTCGCCGTGCGCTGCCTGCTCGCGCTCGCGTTGGGCCTGCTCGCGGCGTTCGTCATCGCCAGCCACGCCCTGGAGCGCTTCCTGGTGGCTGAAGCAAGTGCCGACCTGCAGCGGATCGAACGCGGTGCCAGCCGCCTCAGCTTCGAGTTCGAATCCCTGCGCGATCTCATTTCAGAGGGCGCGGTCGGGGCCGAGGAGGTAGCGCTCGCCGACGGCGTCGTGCACGCGCGGCTTCCCGACGGCCGCGCGAACCTGCGCCTCAACCTGCGCGGGCTGACGCTCGATGCACGGCGTTTTACGCAGGTCCAGCTGCGCATAGAGGCGAGCCACGCCTGCGAGCTGTTGCTGATTTTCGACGAGCCGGGCCAGCTCGAGGAATGGAGCGCTGCCCTGCCCTTGTCGCCGGGCTGGAACGACATCGCGCTCGAGCTCACCGAGCTGCCTTGGGTGCGCAGCGCAGATCGTGTTGCGGGGCGAGTGTCCACCGCGCAGGCCTGGGGCGGATCGAGCGGTCGCGTCGGCGAGATGCGGCTTTACCTCGCCGGCCCGCCGCAGTTGATCATCGGGCTCGACCATGTGCGCTTGCTCGAGAACGCCGCGGCGCGCGTGCGCGAGCCGATCGTCTGGCTCAGCGCGGATGACGCATTGACGCGCATGCAACGCGAAGTTCCGATCGCCCCGGCGACGCATGCCGGCGTCCTGCTGCCCGTTTGGCAGGCGCGCCCCGAGGTGCTGCTGAGCTTGCGGGATGGCCTCCGTGCGCGCGATGCCGAAAGCCTGTTCTGGCCTGCTGGACGCGCGCTTCCGACAGCGACCGATACCGCGGTTGGAGCGCTGGCGGGCTGGACCGTGCCTGCCTGGGTGCTGACCCTGTATGTGCTCATCCTGGTGCTGGCGCGGTGGCGTCTCGATGCGGACACGCCCACGGGCGCCGGCATCGACCTTGTGCTCGGGCTCGGTCCGCTGGTCGCGTTGACCGCCGGTCTGGGGCTCGGCGAACGCCCCACGCCGTCCGCACTCACCCTGCTGCTGCTCGCGCTCGCATACATGTACTCGCGCGTTGAACGGCAGACTTTCACGGTCGATCGAAAAGCAGGTGCGCGCGCTGGTCGCCCCGACAACGGCGCTGCGCTCGCCTGGCGCGACGCCTTGTTGATGACGGCGGGCATCGCACTCGCCATCGGCCTGACCGCGCTGGTCAGCGCACAGCCGCCACGTCCCGATGGCGAGCGTGCCCTGCTCTACCTGCCCTTCGTGGTGCTGCAGCAATTGCTGCTGCTCGGCTTCCTGCTGCCGCGCGCACGCACCCTGATGCCGACTGCGCCGGCAGCGTTTGCGGCGGTCCTGTTCGCGCTGCCACACGCCCCGAACTTCGCACTGATGGTCGGCAGCGGGTTCGTGGCCTGGCTCTGGTCGCGGCTGTTCCTGCGCTACCAGGCGCCGTTTCCCATCCTCGTGTCGCACTACCTGCTGGGCCTGGCCGCCGTGTTCTGCCTGCCGCCGGAGGTCTTGTTCTCGGCCGAGTCGAGCTTGCGGTTCTTCGTGGTGCGGTGATCGCTTTCCGTGGGTCCGGACCTTGTCCTGACGCTTCTACTTCGCCGGAGAAAAGCGTTCGGACAAGGTCCGAACCCACGCAAAGCACGCTCTCTCCCCAAACGAAAATGAATCCTCCCTGACCGCTTGCGCGTCCATACGCCACCGTATAGTCTGCAATTGCCTGTCTGGGGACAGGTTTCCAAAGCCTTGTCAGAGGTTCTTCTGACTTTTTCGCGTCTCTCTGGGAGGGGAACCGTGATCCGATCATTTCTTCGCGCGCTGACAGTCATCATTGCACTGGGCTTGACCGTGCCCGCTTTTGCGCAATCTGGATACACGCAGACCCGTCATCCGATCGTGCTGGTGCACGGTCTCGGAGGCTTCGACAGCCTTCTTGGGATTTACGATTACTTTTATGGGTTGCCCTCCGAGTTGCGCTCGGGTGGGGCTAGGGTCTACATCGCCAATGTTTCCTCGGCGAATTCGAGCGAGCTTCGTGGTGAACAGCTGATCCGTTACCTGGACGGCCTGCGCGCCACCTACGGCCACACCAAGTTCAACCTGATCGGGCACAGCCACGGCGGTGCCACCACGCGTTATGTCGCCTCCGTTCGTCCGACCTTGGTGGCTTCCATCACCACCGTAGGCGCGCCGCATACGGGAAGCAAGGTGGCAGATGCGATCCGAACAGTGGCGCCCCCGGGATCTTTCCTGGAGCGTACGCTGGCCGGCTTCGTCAATGCGCTGGGCGTCTTCCTCGAGCTGCTGTCGGGCGATTCCGATCCGCAGAACGCGTTGGGTGCACTGGGTTCGTTGAACTCGGCGGGCGCGGCGGCATTCAACACGCGTCATCCGCAGGGCAAGCCGACCACCAGCTGTGGCCAGGGCGCGGCGGTCGTCAACAACATCCGCTACTACTCGATCGGCGGCACCAACGTGCTCAGCCATGTTCTCGACATCTCCGATCCAATGCTGGGTGCGGCCAGCCTGTTCTTCGGCTTCGAGGAAAATGACGGGCTGGTCGGGCGCTGCTCGAGCCACTGGGGTACCGTGCTGCGCGACGATTACGGCTGGAACCACCTGGATGAGGTCAACCAGGTGCTCGGACTGACCAGCTGGTTCGCGTCGAGCCCGTCGTCGGTCTATCGCGCCCAGGCCAATCGGCTGAAGGTCGCGGGGCTGTAGTCAGACGGGGTGTCGTCTGCCTGACGTAGGTCATGTTGGCCGCGAAAGCGGACTACTTGACAGCTAGAAACAGCAAAGCGTCAAGTAGCTCGCTCACGCGAGCAACATGACCTACGAAAGGAGAATCCATGAAAATCCCACGGCTCGCGCTGGTCGTCATCGCGCTGGCACTGATCGTCGTTTTCTGGCGTTCGGGTGCACGCACGCAGAAGCCGGTCGAGCCAGTTGGCAGCGAGGCGGTGATGACCTCGCCCCCAGGTCTTGCGCCGCAAGAACCATCGCGGCCATGGCCGCTCCCACCAGAACCGCTCCCGCAAGCGCAAGCCGCGAAGCTCAATCTCGAGCTCCCGCCGTCTCTGGCCGGGACCGAGATCGATGGCGCGGTGGAGCTCGACGCGAATGGTCAGCTCAAGCCCACGCATTCGCTGCGCCGGCTGTTCGATCAGGTACTCACGCTGGTTGGCGAGCGCAGCATCGATGAGATTCGCGCCCTGCTCGCCCAGCGCCTGGATACGCTGACCACTGTCGAGGGCAAGGCGCAGGTGCTGGCTGCTTTTGAACGCTACCTGCGCTATCTGCAGGCTGCGAGCGATGCTGCGCCGGCGCTGCAGGGGCTCGATCTGCAGGGCCGCCTGGCCGCGCTCAAGGAACTGCGTCGGCAACAGCTCGGCAGCGAAATGGCCGACGCTTTTTTTGCCGAGGAGGAGGCCTACCAGGCGTTCACCCTCGCCGGCCGTGCGTTGGCTGACACGCCCAACCTCACGATCGAAGAACGCGCCGCACGCGAGCGCGAGCTGATTGCCGCGCTGCCCGAATCCGCGCGCACACCGTTGCTCGAACAGCGCGCAACCGAAGCCGCGCTCGCCGATGCCGATCGCATCGAAGCGAGCACTACCGACGCTGCCGAACGCGAACGCCTGCGCGAGGAACGCTTCGGCGCAGAAGCGGCCGCGCGCATGCAGGCACTCGACCAGGAACGCGCCCTATGGGCGCAGCGCGTGGCCGCCTACCAGGCCGAACGCGCGCGCATCCGCGCCATGCGCATGCACTCCGGCGCCCAGCAGAACGCACTCGACGAATACCTGAGTCGCGAGTTCGACGAGGCCGAGCAGCGGCGGATCCGGTCGTTGGAGGCCGTGGGGGAGATTTAGGCCGGTGAGGTAGCGTGGCACTGAGCGCGCGCGGAGCCAGGCCAACGCTGGAATGTGGATCGCGGCCGCCGCCCGGTTGTACTCGGTGGGCGCGTTCGGCGGCGCAAATGTAAAGGTGGGGCGGGGGACGCGGCGGTGGGGCGCTCACGGGAATAGGCAAGGGC
>JANPJV010000213.1:0-14954 GCA_031425695.1 Rhodanobacteraceae bacterium
CAGTTCATCAACGAGGCCGGCGAGCTGATCGAGCACGGCGTGGTTGATGCTGAAATTGGCCGGACGATCGGGATCGGGTCGCAGGCGTGCGGAGAGGTCGAGCTTGCCGCGTGACAGGCGCTGGCCGATGCGCTCGCGCAAGGCCGATTCGAGGCTGCGCAGCTCTTCGGGAAGTCGCGACGAGATTTCAAGGAAGCGATGATTGACCGTGCGCATCTCCAACCGCAGGTGCCCAATGACGGTCGGGCCCTCGGCACTGCCATAGGCGGTCATGCTGCGTGGCATCGGGCGGCTCCGTCGGAAAAGGGGGGTCGGCGATGCTATCGGAAATCAGGTGAAGGGCTGGCGCGGGCTGCCTTTGTAGGTCGGATCAAGCGCCAGCGAAGTCCTTGCACGTAGCGGCGAAGATCGGGGCGCGGATCCGACAATGGGGTCGCGGTGTCGGGCCCGGCGCGACCAAGTTCACGCTGCATGAGAGGTTATTTCGCGCGCCTTGATCCGACCTACGTCGAGCGCCGGTGCGCGTTGCATCCAGCGCTCGACCTCCCGCTCAGCTTCGCGGTTGTATACTGCGCGGCCCTCGAACGGCTGTCCTTCACTCACGAGCCATCCACGCCCCAGCGGCCGCCAGCCCGACGAGCTGCGCGCAGTCAGCTTCCAGCGCAACTTCACCAAGCACGCCGAAGGCTCGGTGCTGGTGAGCTTCGGCCATACGCGCGTGCTGTGCACCGCCAGCGTCGACGAGCGCACGCCGCCGTGGTTGCGCGGCACCGGCGAAGGCTGGGTCACGGCCGAATACAGCATGCTGCCGCGCGCCACGCATACACGCATGCAGCGCGAGAGCGGCCGCGGTGGCGTCGGTGGGCGCACCCACGAGATCCAGCGGCTGATCGGCCGGTCCTTGCGTGCGGTGGTCGACCGGCGCGCGCTCGGTGAACGCCAGATCGTGCTCGATTGCGATGTGCTGCAGGCCGACGGCGGTACGCGCACTGCGGCAATCACCGGCGCCTATGTGGCGCTGATGGATGCGACGCGCAAGCTCATGCGCGAGAAAGTGATCACCAAGGATCCGATCCACGGACAGGTGGCGGCGGTCTCGGTCGGCATTTACCGAAATACAGCCGTACTGGATCTCGATTACGCCGAAGACTCGGATTGCGAAACCGATCTCAATGTCGTGCTCAACGATGCGCTCGGTTTCATCGAGCTGCAGGGCACGGCAGAGGGTCACGCGTTCCGCCAGGATGAGCTCGACGCCATGCTGGCGCTTGCGCGCAAGGGCGTCACTGCGCTGCACGCGGCGCAGCGCGAAGCGCTTGCCAGCGGCTGACACGCGGATGCGTGAGCTCGTCCTCGCCAGTCACAACCGCGGCAAGCTCGCCGAGCTCACCGCTTTGCTGGCCGATCTGCCGCTCGCGATTGCCGGCGCGGCAGAGCATGGCGTCAGCGAGCCGGTCGAGGACGGCATCACCTTCGTCGAGAACGCGCTCATCAAGGCGCGCCATGCGGCGCGCACAAGTGGTCGCGCCGCGCTCGCCGACGACAGCGGCCTGGTCGTCGACGCGCTCGGCGGCGCCCCCGGTGTGTACAGTGCCCGGTATGCCGGAGCGGGCGCCGGCGACGCCGCCAATCTCGAAAAACTGCTGCTGGCCACCGAGCATCTGCACGGTGCCGATCGCCAATGCCAGTTCGTGTGCGTGATCGTCGTTGTGGCGAGGTGGGACGATCCCTTGCCGCTGATCGCGCAAGGCGTCTGGAACGGGCGCCTGTTGCGCGTGCCGCGCGGCAGCGGGGGCTTCGGCTACGATCCGATCTTTGCGGATGCCGCGACGGGCCGCGGCGCCGCCGAAATGACGCCGCACGAAAAGGCGCAGATCAGTCATCGCGGACGCGCGCTCATGCAGCTCAAGGATCGCATCGTCGACAAGCTCGGCGGCGCATGACCGCGGTCTTGCCACCGCTGTCTTTGTACGTGCACCTGCCTTGGTGCGTGCGCAAGTGCCCGTATTGCGATTTCAATTCGCACCAGCGCCCGGCGCAATTGCCCGACACGCAATACGTGACCGCGTTACTCGCCGATTTCGATCAGGACCAGCATCAGATCCAGGGCCGACCGATCGAATCGATCTTCTTTGGTGGCGGTACGCCTAGCCTGTTCTCGGGCGCCGCCATCGCCGGCATTCTCGACGGCGTACGCGCCCGTTGTACGCTGACGCCAGATTGCGAGATCACGCTCGAAACCAACCCAGGCAGCGCTGAGTTCGATCGCTTCGAGGCTTATCTCGCCGCCGGCGTCAATCGTATATCGCTCGGCGTGCAGAGCTTCGATGATGCCAAGCTCGCGCGTCTTGGCCGGATTCACGGCGCCGACGAGGCGCGGCGCGCGGTGCGCATGGCGCGCAGCGCAGGCGTCGCCAACATCAATCTCGATCTCATGTTCGGACTGCCGGGGCAGACGCAGCAAGAGGCGCTCGATGATGTCGAACAGGCCATCGCGCTGGCGCCGGAACACGTGTCGCACTACCAGCTTACGCTGGAACCGCAGACGGTGTTCGCGCGCTTCCCGCCGCAGGATCTGCCCAATGAAGATGTCCTCGACGAAATGCTCGAGCAGTGCCAGGCGCGCCTTGCGCAAGCAGGTTTCAATCAATACGAAGTGTCGGCGTACGCACTAGCCGGGCGCCGGTCGCGGCACAACGTCAACTATTGGCGCTTTGGCGATTATCTCGGCATCGGCGCCGGCGCCCACGGCAAATGGACCGATTGCGATGGGGGCGTCCATCGGCTCGCCAAGCAGCGAACGCCATCGCTCTATCTGCAGATTGCCGGCACGCCTGCCTGTCTCTCAGAGCAACGGCAGATCGCTTCGGCGGAACTTCCGTTCGAATTCATGCTCAATGCGCTGCGCCTGCGCGAGGGCTTCGACGACGCCGTCTTCGCTGCGCGCACAGGGCTTGATCTCGCCCGTGACGCAGGCTATCAGCGCGCCCTTGCGGAGGGCTTGATCGAACAGCGCAGCGGCAGGAGCCGCGCCAGTGAGCTCGGCTACCGCTTCCTCAATGACACCTTGACCCGATTTCTTCCCGCGGCCGCGCGCTGAGCGCTGCACGCGACACTGGAGCCCAAGATGAAGACTTACCAAACCTGGCTATTGCTCGGCACGCTGCTCGCGGCGATTGCACTGCCCGCGGATGCCGCTTCGAAAACCGAGCCCGAACCCAAGGCCAAGAAAACCACGTCTGCGGACGAAGGCGAAAGTTCGGCGCACGGCGGCCAGCCCGAGGCCTGGATCCGCAGGCCCGATCGCAACGTGCGTTCGTCCGCGCAGGAAGTTTCGCCGGAAGCCGGACGCGATCAGGCGAAAGTGCCGGGCACACTCGCCAAGGGGAAGGTTCCGCTCGTCAATACCTACTGGAAGCTGCTCGCGATCGAAGACTCGCCCGTGCTGGTCCGGCCGGGACAGCGCGAAAGCCATATGCGCCTGATCGAGGGCTCCGACCGCTTCATCGGCCAGGGCATCTGCAATCGCGTCGGCGGCACTTTCAAGCTCGCGGGCCGCAAGCTCAGCTTCGAGGCGACCGTCAACATGCCGTCGCCCTGCTGGGCTGACGGCCCGCCGGAGACCGCCCTCACCGACGCCTTGAGCGGCACCGTGCGCTTCGAGATCGCGGGACAGGACCTGTACCTGATCGACGCGGAGGGCGTACGCCGCGCGCATTTTCAAGCGCTGCTGCGGCCAGGAGATCGCCCCGAACCCAGGAAGATTGCCAACTAGCAACCTCGATGCAGGCTGCGGGAACTGCGCGAAGGCAAATCCCGTCAACGATGGACGTTTCATGCTTCCACTGCGATGCCCGCCTGTGGCATCCTTCGCCCCCCTCGTGGCTATGTAGCTCAGCCGGTTAGAGCGCGGCACTCATAATGCTGAGGTCGGTGGTTCGAGTCCACCCATAGCCACCATTCTTTCCGCGGGCCGGTCGTTCAGTGCCGGCAACGCGGCGGCGGCCGCAGCGGCGGCCACAGCCGGGCAATCCGCAAGTTCATGGATATCTTCAAAGTCTTCACCATCGAGTCGGCGCATCGGCTGCCCAACCTGCCGGCCGGGCACAAATGCCTGCGCCTGCATGGGCACTCATTTCGAATCGAGATCCACGTCTCCGGCCCGATCGTCGAGCCGCAGGGTTGGGTGATGGATTTTGCCGACGTCAAGGCGGCCTTCGCGCCCTTGTACGAACGCCTCGACCATCACTACCTCAACGACATCGAGGGGCTGGAAAACCCCACCAGCGAGCGGCTTGCCGAGTGGATCTGGCAGCACCTCAAGCCGCAGCTGCCCTTGCTCTCGGAAGTTGTCGTGCATGAAACCTGCACTGCCGGGTCGCGCTACCGGGGGTGATTTGGCTTGAATTCCTTGGGAATTCAAGCCGTTTTCAAGCATGCGGTCCGCGGAGCAAAAACGTGGTTTTTGCTGCGCGACGCCCTCCGCTGCACAAGCGGGTTGTGCCCTCTTAGCCATTCATCGCCACCCGGGTATGCGGCCGTTATGCTTGGTGTCGGGTGCAATCCAGGGGTGTGATGATGAGGATGGTAAAACACACAGCGCTTGCGCTGTTGTTGTGGTCCGGATGCGGTGCGGCGCTGGGACTCAACCTGGCTGGCACCGAGATACCGACGTTGATCCGCGCATCCGAGCAGGCGCGCCCATGGCCACTGGTCGGGTCGGCGATCATCAACCGCAGCTTCATTCCGTTCTATGCGATGGCACTGCACGCGCCCAACGAGAGCATCACCGAGGGCAACCTCGGCGGCGGACTGACGCCACTGCAGCTGACCCTGGTGTGGTACGCGACCACGTTACCCAAGGAACAGGTGCAGGAACACTTCCGCAAGCTGTTCGAACAGGTCGCCGACGCTGAAACCTTGCGCAACGCCGGCCCACGGCTGGAAAAGCTGCTGAGCATCCTGCCGGCCGCCGAACGCGGCCGTCGAATCACCTTCTTGTACACGCCCGATGGCGGCACCCATGTAACCGTCGAAGGCGGCGCCAGCGCGCAGTTTGCCGGCATCGAATTCAATCGCACCCTGCTGCAGATGTGGCTCGGCCCGAAGGCTGACCCGGAAGTGCTGGCGGGGCTGACCAAGCCACAACCGGCTGGGTGAGTGGTCGGCGGCTGGCAGATGGATCGCAGGTCAGGTTGCCCGCGTCGCGGGCTACTTGACGGCCGTTCCCGGCACAAAGGCGTCAGGTAGCCCGCCGTGCGGGCAACAGACCAACGCTGAGATTTCGTTGAACCCCTCTGAACACCCCGATCGCGCTATGTTGCACTGCAACAAATTCGGGTCTATGCTGCAACGCAACATGGGGTTCAAACCGAACGCAGGAGTGTATGAGCATGTACGAGCAATCGAGCAACCAGATTCTGGCGCTGTCCAAGCAGGCCGCCGAAAATTTCATCAAGATCAATGGCATCTTCGTCGAAGGCTTCGAGAAGCTGGTCGACATCCAGCTCAAGAGTTTCGAAGACCGCCTGAAGACTGCCACCGATTTCTTCGGCACGAGTGACGTGCGTGACCTCGAAGCCGCCAAGAGCGCGCTGCCGAAGGCTGTTTCGATGGTCAAGGATTCCGCCGAGAAGTTCTACGCGACCTCGCAGGAAGTGACCGGCGTGATGGTCAAGACTGGCGAAGCGCTGGGCCAGCTCGTCAAGGGCCAGGTCGACGCGGCGAACGACAGTGTCGTGAAGTCGGTCAAGTCGGCGAAGGCGCGCTAAGCGTCCGCTAAATTGTAAGCAACCATTCGACGCGACGCCGTCCCTCCTCCGGATTCGCGTCGATCAGACCCCGGCCGGCCTTTGCGCCCGCCGGGGTTTTTTTTGCCTGTGCTTCTGTGGGAAGCGTAGGCCGGTGTGGCCCATGCTGCGCCGATTGGCTTTCGCGATCAATTGCATCGGGCCTCTCCGGCGCTCCCGCCCAAGAGCGCCGCAGAGGCCGATCGGATCACCATCCCGGGGTGCCGATTGTTCCCGCCGATCGGCCACAGCGGCCTACATCGCCGCGAGCACGAACATCGCCACCCAGCAGGCGACGCCGGCGACCCATGCCAGGCTGCGCAGGGTCGGCTGGTCGGCCAGATAGAAGCCCGCATACACCAGCCGGGCCACGATGAAGCCGACGCCCAAGGCGTCGAGTGTGTCCTGGTTGACGTTGAGCTCATGGGCGATGATTACCGCCGCGGCGAAGGGCGGAAACGCCTCGAGGGAGTTTAAGTGTGCCCAGTGCGCACGTTGCCGAAAGCCGGTCAGTGTCGCCTGGAAATCGCGCGGGCGCCGGTTGTTGAAGCCGGGTCCGCTGAATTTCGCGACGCCGGTGAGCAAGACCGGCAGCAGGGCAGCAAGAAAAACACACCAATAAGCTAAGGTCATGCGCGGCTCCAGTGGCGAGTGGCTCCATGATCGCCACACAAATACACATTAATGTATTGCTGTGCCGTTCGGTAGTCGCCCAGGGCGCCGCGGACGCGTAGCCTCAGCACGCCGCCCGTCCGGGCCGCGAAATCGTCAAAGTGGTCGCGCAAGTTTTCCAGGAGCAATGATGTATCTGGTTGTGTTGAGCGGCAAGCAGCAGGGGAAGGTGATCCAGGTCGAGAAGGACGGCGTGCTCGGGCGCGAGCCTACCGTCGACTATCCGATCGACGATCCCACCGTCTCCCGTCGCCATGCCGAAGTCCTGCGTGCCGCTGATGGCTGGCGCATCCGTGATCTCGGCAGTGCCAATGGCACCGAGCTCAATGGTGCGCGCCTGATCGGCGATCGCCTGTTGCGCGAAGGCGATGTGGTTGGCCTCGGCCGGGCGACGCTGGTGTTCAATGCGCAGATTGCCGGAACCGTCCGTGCGAGCGGTCCGGTGGCGACAGCGATCGAACAGACGCAGGGCGATTCGGGGTCGATCGACATCGAGTCAGGCCTTTCGATGCGGGTACTCGCCGCGCTGCAGGTGAACAAGGAGGACGGCGAGGCGCAGGCCCGCGACGCGCTTTCCCAGTTGCTGATGGCGCTGCCGGGTGCGGTGCGGGCGAGCCTGGTCGATTGGAAGGCTGGGCGGGTACTCGCGCGCTCGCCGCGCGACGCCGAGATTGCACGCGGCACGGTGATGCGTGCGATCGGCGAGCTCAAGACGCACCCGCAGGGCGCCGTGGTCTGGAACGTGACCGAACGCCAGGCGGTGGCAGCCAAGTATTCAGTCGCCGAGGTTGCCGCGTTCGTGGCCTTGCCAGTCGAGCCCGGCATCGGCGTGCTGGTCGAGGGCAGTGACGATGAACAGACCCTGCCGCCGGGCACGATCGACCTGAAGCAACTCGCCGATGCCGGCCTGTTGATGCGAATTCCCCTCGCGGCCATCCGCCAGCAGGCAGCGGCCGGCTCACGGAAATTGCGGGATGCCGATCTGCGCCTTGCGCAACGCATCCAGATGCATCTGTTGTCGCCGCTGCCAAAGGACCTGGCCGGCTTCAACCTGGCGTTGAGCTACACGCCAGCGATGATGGTGGGCGGCGATTTCTACCATATCGAACGCCGCAGCAATGACGAGCTCGCGGTGCTGATCGGCGACGTCTCGGGAAAGGGCGTTTCCGGCGCCATGTACATGGCCTTCGTCGTGGCCGACGTACGCCACCATCTGAAAGTCTGCAACGGCCCGGCGGAAATGCTCGAGGCCCTGCACGGGACCATGACCGAGGTGCTGGAGCCGGGCATGTTCGTGACCGTGTGCGCGGTCTACATCAATACCCGCACCGGGATGTGCCGGGTCGGGCTGGCCGGGCACTCCGCGCCGGTCTTGCGGACCTCGGCGAAAAAAGTCATGGAGATGGGCCTGGACCCGGGCTTGCCGATCGGCGCCAATGCCGCGCTGACCGTGCGCGAACAACGCCTGCAACTGGCGCCCGGCGATTGCCTGGTGCTGACCACCGACGGCGTGGATGAGGGCGAAAACAATGTCGGCGAGGCCTATGGCAAGGCGCGCCGCGATCTCGTGCTGGTCTCGTGCAACAGCGCCGAGGAGATCAACCAGGCCCTGAAGAAATCACTGCTCGAATTCGTCGGCCGCGATCGCTCGAGCGATGATTTGACGATCATCTGCCTGGAGCGGACCAGGTAGGCCGCTGTGCGCGCGGTTTCTTGCGCGCTCTGCGGCGCTCTTGGCTCAAAAGCGCCGCAGAGCCGCTTCGCGGCACAGCGGCCTACTGCCCCTTGAACCAGCCCACGAGGCGCTGCCACAGGCTGCGTTTCGGCGCTTGCTTGGCGCCGAGCAGATCGGCGGCCTGGCGGCCGGTTGAACTGGCGGAGCTCTTGGCTGGGGCGGAACCGGCGCCGAGCAGGTTGGCGGCGGCCTTGGCCACGTCTGCAGCACCGGAACCGGCGGTCTCGCCGCGCAGCGCGCTGCTGACATCCGGGGCAATCTGGAAGAGCTTGCTGAAACCGGACAGGTCGAAGACCTGGCGCACGCTGTGGGTCATGCCCGACAGGCGCAGTGCACCGCCGGCAGTCTCGGTTTGTTTGGCGAGCGCCAGCAGCACGCGCAAGCCGGCGCTGCTCACATAACTGATCCCGGCCAGATCCACGACGAAACGGCGATCACCCGCCGTGGTGAAATCGTGCGAAGCCAGCTCGAAGTCCGCCGAGGTTTCGGTATCAAGGCGTCCACTCAACCGCAATACGCGGAATTCGCCTTGGGTGTCGCTTTCGATCTCGAGCGCCATCGGGTCCTCAAAGTAAGCGGAAGTTGAACATGGCAGGGCCGATCGAGAGCGTATCACCGTCGGACAGCACACGCTCCTGAACCACCTCGCCATTGACCTTCGTCGTCGCCGCACCGGCGTGGTCGCGCACACTGAAGCCGGCGCGCGTCATGGATATCTCGGCGTGTCGCTTGGATACACCGGCGACGGTCAACTGCAGGTCGCAGCTGCCGTCATTGCCGATGCTGACCGGCTTCAGGCCGAGGGTCTGCACGACCGAACCGGCCTCGCCATTGCGCGGCTCCAGCCGGCCCTGTCGAAATACGACGGTGGCGTCCGGATTGCGCGACGAGCGGCTGGATGCCTGCCGTACCGGCTCCTTCGGGAGTTGGGCCACTGCCGCAACGACCGGGGCGGCCGCGACCGGCGCGGGCATGGCCGGCGCGACCGGCGGTGCAGCGGGCGCTGTGGGAACGGCTGGCGGCGGCGTCGGCGGCGCTGGCACCGGCGGACCAATCGAGACCACCGTATGCGAAAACTCGGGCGCATCCGGCGGTCCCTTGATGGGGGTCGACACGATGGTCGCGGACACCGGCTGGATCGCGCGGGTCGAATTGGGCGGCCCGAGCGCGCTCATCCGGGCGGTATCGTCGTCCATGCCCTCGAGCTCGGATTCGGCTGCGACCACCGAAAGAAACCGCTCGCGCAGGCTCATGAGCTGCTCGCGCGCCTTGCCGTGCGCGTTGATGCGCTCATCGACGACCGCGAGACGCGATTGCAGCTCCTCGTCATTGAACTCGCCGAGCGAGCAGCGAAACTCGATCTCCTCGCGATCCAGGCGCGCCGACTCGAATGCCGATTCGAAGCCACCGAGCTCGGCCTTCACCTGCCGGTAGATGTCGCCGGCGCGAATCTTGAGTGGTGCGGCATCGGCCGCGAGCTCGTCGAGGCGCTTCCGATAATCTCCGTGAACCCGCTGGAAGACCTCGGACGACACCTGGTCGCGGCGCGCCGCCATCGCCTTCAGGCGGCCTTCGAGCTGGTCCTGTTCGGACTTGATCGTGGCCAACGCATCGACTGCGCTCAGGTCAATCTGTTCAAGATCCAGGGACATGCTGCCTCCGTGTTCGTAACCTCAAGCGCCGGGTGGCGTCGAGCATCTGGACCTTGTGCTGCTGCGCCGACCGTGGTCATCCGGACAGCGTCTGGACTTTGAGCTCGACCGAGCCGAAGCGCAGCACGTCACCCGGCGTGAGCGGGCGTGCCTGGCCGGTCTCGAGCCGATCACCGTTGACGAACGTGCCATTGGTGGTACCGACCTCTTCTCGCAGGAACAACATGCCGCCTTCATTGATGACCTTGGCATGCCGACGCGAAAGGCTGCGCTGCGCATCGAGCGGCCCGAGGTTGATCTCCGGCAGCAGGCCCGTGACCGGGTCAGGACGGCCGATCAGCATTTCCGGCTTGCTGGTATTGAGCGCGAACTCGCTGCCACTTTCCGCATGCACCAGCTTGATCGCCTTGCCGAGATTGTTCGGATCGATCGGCGCCACGCGCTTGCTCGGTGTCGCGTCGCTCGCGCGCCGATTGAGGCCCTTGACGGTTTCGCGTGGTCCCAGCGCGTCCATCGGGACTGCCGGGGTCTTCATGTTGCTGGGCTGGCGTGCGACCTCGAGCTCGGCATGCGCCGCCTGCAGTTGTTCCTCGGTGCGTCGCAGACGCGCGACCAGCTTGCGCATGATGCGGACGGCGATCTCGAAATTGTCCCGCAGCATGCCGGCGAACGCAGCGCGGTCGACGCGCAGCAAGCGTGCCTGGGTGAGCGTGCGCACCGCCGCGAAGCGCGGCTGGTCCTCCAGGATGGCCATCTCGCCGAAGAAATCGCCGGGGCCGAGAGTCGCGATTGGCGCTGCACCGCGCGCGCCGCGCAGGACTTCGACCGTGCCCGACTCGATGATGTACATATCGCTACCGGCGTCGCCCTCACGGAAGATGAAGCTCCCGGCGGCACTGTCAACGAAACTTGGCTTCGACTCGCTCATGGCCTCAACTCGGACTTACGATCGCAAGTAGCCGGCTCAGGTGGCCCGACAGACCTCGGAGTAT
The DNA here is from genome assembly GCA_031425695.1 of Rhodanobacteraceae bacterium. GTDB lineage: Bacteria > Pseudomonadota > Gammaproteobacteria > Xanthomonadales > SZUA-5 > JANPJV01. Next base: position 10,841 of record JANPJV010000213.1, read on the forward strand.
GCCGAGCCGCGGAATGCAGCGGCAAGCGCGGGTGGTGATGCTCTTGTGGGTCCGGACCTTGTCCGGACGCTGTTCCCACGCGAGCGCGCTAAAAGCGTTCGGACAAGGTCCGAACCCACGCAGAGCCAACGGCCCGAACCGAAAACCGACACTGGTGCTCCCTAGAGCCCGCGCTCGAATCTGGCCGCTATTTCCACGCTCAATTCAGCGACCGTCGGCTTGCGGCGCTGTTCATCTGGAACATATACTTCCATTGATTTCCCGGGCCGGTTGCGGCGCGGGAGACTCCACTTCTGGGTAGATCTAGGCCACTGCCCTGCATGCAGGATCCTTTCGCTGGCGGCAGATTGCTGGCCACGCGAGTGGTTCAGGTGCAGATGGTCGTCGCCGCGCTGGGCGCGTTGATCGGCCTCGTGCAGTCCCCCGCCATGGCGCTTGCCGTGTTCTGGGGTGCGGCGTCGGTCGCGGCGGGTCAAGCGGTGTTTGCCAGGCGGCAGATGGCCGGTGTGGCCGGGGTCAAGACCCTGCTGCGCCGCTTTTATGGCGCCGCGGCGTGGAAATGGCTGGTGTTGTTTGCGCTGTTTGCGTTGGGTTTGACGGTTCTGCGATTGCCACCCCTCGGGTTGCTCGCAGGCCTGATCAGCGCGCAGGTGGCGGGAACTTTTGCGCTATTAAAGTATGGATAGAGGTTGACGATGGCTTCCCCCGAAGGCGGCTCCGGTGGCGCGACGGAGTACATTCAGCATCACCTGCACCACCTGACGATTCCGGTGGGCGAAGGCCCGTTCTGGGTCATTCACCTCGACAGCGTGTTTTTCAAGTTGTCGCTGGCGCTGCTGTTCGTGGCCTTCCTGTGGCGCATTGCACGCAAGGCCACGGCGGGCGTTCCGAGCCGCACCCAGGCCGCGGTCGAGATCGTCTTCGAGATGGTCGACAACCTGGTCAAGGAAACCTTTCACGGCAAGAGCAAGTTGATAGCGCCGCTGGCGCTGACCATCTTTGGTCTCGTGTTCCTGATGAATTTCATGGACATGATCCCGGTCGACCTGCTGCCGGCGATGTTTGCCAAGGGCGCCGAGATCGCCGGTAACGATCCGCATCAGGCCTACCTGCGCGTGGTGCCAACGGCTGATCCCAACACCACCTTCGGCATGGCGATCTGCGTCTTCCTGCTGATCCAGTATTTCGGCATCAAGCACAAGGGTATCGGCACCTTCCTCGGTGAATTCGTTTCGGTGCCGTTCCACGCCACCGGCCCGGTCGGCAAGATCGTGCTGGCGCCGATGAACCTGCTGCTGCGCCTGATCGAAGAAGGCGTGCGTCCGCTCTCGCTGGGCCTGCGCCTGTTCGGCAACATGTACGCGGGCGAGCTGATCTTCATCCTGATCGCGCTGATGACCTTGGGCGCATCGATGGCCAGCGTGTCGACCTGGATCATGGGACCGGTCCAGCTGTTTGCGGGCTTTGCCTGGACCGCCTTCCACATCCTGGTGATCACGCTGCAGGCCTTCATCTTCATGATGTTGACGATCGTCTATCTCAGCATGGCCGCCGAGCACCATTAGTTTTGAAGTCCGACAACGTCCATCCATGGACGTATCGGACACGCTACACAAAAAGTGTCATTTTTTTTCGCTTCATTTTCAATGCCTTACGCATTGGAAATGGTGGCAAATCCTTGTGCCACGCGACGCCAGTTTCATTTACCTTTTGATTGAGAACGGAGACGACCATGGAAAACATTCAGCAAATCTCTGACGTGATGGGCATGACCCTGATCGCCGCCGGCATGCTCATCGGGCTCGGCGCGCTCGGCACTGCGATCGGCTTCGCGCTGCTCGGTGGCAAGTTCCTCGAGGGCGCCTCGCGTCAGCCGGAGCTCGCGCCGATGCTGCAGACCAAGCTGTTCATCGTCGCCGGTCTGCTCGACGCCGTGCCGATCATCGGCGTCGCCATCGCGCTGCTGCTGCTGTTCGCCAACCCGTTCCTGAATCAGCTCGCCGGTTGATACAACCACAGGATTAGCGGCGTCCGCTTCGGTCGCCGCATCGGAGTGTTGCGATGAGCATCAATATCACGCTGTTCATCCAGGGCCTGGCGTTTTTTGCTGTGGCTTGGGTGGTGATGAAGTTTCTGTGGCCGCCGATGCTCGGCGCCATCGAAGAGCGTCAGAAGAAAATTGCCGATGGCCTCGCCGCTGCCGAAGAAGGCAAGCGCGCACTTGCCAGCGCCAGTGAGAAGCAGGATCAGGTCATCCGTGAAGCACGCGGCGAAGCGCAGGTCATCCGCGAGCGCGCCGAGAAGGAATACGTCGCAATCCTCGACAAGGCACGCAGCGATGCAGTCGCCGAAGGCAACCGCGTCAAGGCGGCGGCCGTTGCCGAGATCCAGACGGAAACCCACCGTGCACGTGAGGAGCTGCGTCACCAGGTCGCGGACCTCGCGGTCAAGGGTGCCGAGCGGCTGATGCGCAAGGAAGTCGATGCCAGGACCCACAAGGTCCTGCTCGATGAGCTGATCGGCGAGCTCGCGCGATGAGCAACGTCCTGACCCTGGCGCGGCCGTATGCGCGGGCGGCCTTCGAGCTCGCCAAGAGTGAAGATGCCACGCTCGCGTGGTCGCCGCGCCTCGGGATGGCCGCACAGTTCGCGGCCCATGGCGATGTGCGCGAGTTGATTGGCAGCCCCAAGCTCAAGCCGGCGGACCGTATCGGCTTGTTCCTTTCGGAAGGCGAGGAGGATTCGTCCTTCGCGCGTTTCCTGGGCTTGCTCGAAGCCAATCAGCGCCTGAGCCTGCTGCCCGAGATCGCTGCGCTGTTCGAAGAGCTGCGTGCCGACCACGAGCGCACGCTGCGCGTGCATGTGCGCTCGGCGCTGCCGATCGACCCGGCGCAGCAGCAACAACTGACCGGTGCCCTGGCCAAGCGTTTCGACCGCATGGTCACGCTCGACATTTCAATCGATCCCGAGCTGCTCGGCGGCGCGGTGATCGAAGCTGGTGACGTGGTCATCGACGGTTCCTTGCGCGGCAAGATCGCACGCATGCGCCACGAGCTCATGCAGTAGCGCAACGCGCTCCCTTTTTCAGCATTTTTTGGACTTAGAGCCATGCAGACGCAACTGAATCCTTCCGAGATCAGCGACCTCATCAAGTCGCGCATCGAGAAGTTCAAGCTCGCCGCTGAGGCGCGTAACGAAGGCACGATCGTGTCGGTCTCCGACGGCATCGTGCGCATCCACGGCCTTGCGGACGTGATGCAGGGCGAAATGATCGAGATGCCGGGCGACACCTTTGCGCTCGCGCTGAACCTCGAGCGCGACTCGGTCGGCGCGGTGGTGCTCGGCGACTACGAGCATCTGCGCGAAGGCGATGCGGTCAAGACCACCCAGCGCATTCTCGAAGTGCCGGTTGGCCCGGAGCTGCTCGGCCGCGTCGTCGACGCGCTCGGCAACCCGATCGACGGCAAGGGCCCGCTCAACGCCAAGATGCAGAGCCCGATCGAAAAAGTCGCGCCCGGCGTGATCTGGCGCAAATCGGTCGCCCAGCCCGTGCAGACCGGCTACAAGTCAGTCGACTCGATGGTGCCCGTCGGCCGTGGCCAGCGCGAGCTGATCATCGGTGACCGCCAGACCGGCAAGACCGCGCTGGCGATCGACACGATCATCAACCAGAAGGGCAGCGGCATCAAATGTATCTATGTCGCCATCGGGCAGAAGCAGAGCTCGATCGCGAACGTGGTGCGCCGCCTGGAAGCCAATGGCGCGCTCGCGCACACCATCATCGTGGCCGCCTCGGCCTCCGAATCGGCCGCGATGCATTACCAACGCGCTCAACATGCCGTCGCTCAGCGCCGAAGAAGCCCCGCGCCTCAAGCCCTACATGGCGCTTGCCGAACGGCTGGGCAGCCTGGTGGGCCAGTTGGACAATGACGGCATCAAATCGGTGCGCGTCGAGGTTGAAGGTGCGGCAGCGCAATTGAATCTGAAACCGATCACGGCGGCCGTGCTGGCCGGGCTGATGCGCACCCACAGCGATACGGTCAACATGGTCAATGCGCCCTATCTGGCGCGCGAACGCGAAATCGATATCGCCGAAGTGCGTCACGACCGTGAAA